>DASSJI010000142.1:0-46086 GCA_035691285.1 Vicinamibacteria bacterium
ACGACGAGCACGAACGCCAGCCGCGCCAGCAGCACCGCGTTGGGGCGATGGGTGACGATCTCGACCTCGCCCTGCGCCGCCTCGCGGACGCTCTCGACCGCCGCCAGGTAGCTCTTGAACTCGCTGGACGCGAGCTGGCGCGCTCGCTGCATGCTGAAGACGACGTCGGACGCCGTGAGCGGCCGCCCGTCGTGGAAGACGACGCCGCGGCGCAGCCTGAAGCGCCAGGTCCGGTCGTCGACGTTGTACCAGCTCTCCGAGAGCGCCGGCTCGACACGGAGGGATGGCGAGAGCGCCGTGAGCCCCTCGTAGAGGTTCGACAGGACCGAGAACGTGACGAACTCGTTCCGCTCGTGCGGGTCGAAGCTCGCCGGAGCGACGTACATGCCGATGCGCAGCGGCCGGCGCGACGGCGCCTCAAGCCGCTCGCGACACGCCGTGACGGTCAGGAGCGCCGCCGCCAGGCAGGCGAGCCTCACGGAGCGGGGCTACTGGCGCACGGTGTCGAGCACGATGCGCACGTCGCGGGCGCCCGGAAGGAGGCCCCGGGCGACGCCCTCGACGTCTCCCTTCGCCGGCACCGCGTCGCCCGAGCGCGAGAGGCGGGCGGTGAGGTCCAGGGGTCCCTCGAAGGACGTGCCCCCGGTCATCGCGTCGGCGCCCGATATGGAGAAGGCCACGGGTAAGCCTGCGGCGTCTTCCTTGCGCACGGCAACGATCTCCTGGGTCTTCGCGTTGCGGGCGATGACGAACACGGCGGCGCCGCTGCGCCCGGCCAACGAGGGCGAAAGCTCGACGCGGCCGGAGATCGCCCCATCCGCGGCGCCGCCGTGTGCGGCGCTCAGCGGTGGATGGCCGGGAGGAGCGAGCGGTTGCGGCCCATCAGGCGCTGCCGCCTTGGGCGAAGCGGCGTCCCGCGGCGGCGGCACCGGCTGGGGCTCCCGGGCGCAGCCGCCGGCGATGCCGACGGCCAGCACGGCCGCGAGGGTCCTCAACGCGGCTCCGCGTCGACGGCCCGCTCGATGGCCTGCATCGTGTGCTCGCCCTGCAAGAGGGCCGCCTTGCGGCCGTCGCGCCCGAACACGAGCGTGGCCGGGATCACGCCGCCCCAGGCCGCGTCGAGACCGTCGAT
The DNA here is from genome assembly GCA_035691285.1 of Vicinamibacteria bacterium. GTDB lineage: Bacteria > Acidobacteriota > Vicinamibacteria > Fen-336 > Fen-336 > DATFEN01. The sequence goes on from DASSJI010000142.1 coordinate 1,133, forward strand.
GAACGCGTCGTCCTTGCCGGGCGCCTTGCGGAAGACCGGGAAGGGCGGGCGCTGCCGGGAGACGAACGCCTCCAGCCCGGCGACGTCATCCTGCTCGTCGAGAGACACCGAGAGGAAGGCGACGTCCGGCCGCCGACGTGCCAGGGAAGCGAGCTCGGGAAACTCCTTCACGCACGGCTCGCACCAGGTGGCCCACAGGCTGACGACCACGGGCCGGCCCTTGTGCTCGAGGACGAGCTTCCGGAGAGCGGGCGCGTCGATCTCGCCGGCCAGCGAGGAGAGGAGGAGCAGCAGGCCGATCACTGGGCCCCGACGCGCTTGATCGTGCAGCCGAACGCCTTCGTCTCCTTGAGGCGGACCTCCTGACCGGCCACCACGGCGTCAACGGCCGCCCTCAGGTCCTGGCTCTCAACCGCGCTTCCCGATCGATCGTCGTCGATGCGCCCGTGATAGCGCAGGGTCCAGCCCGCATCGAAGACGTAGACCTCGGGAGTCACCTGGGCGCCGAACTCGTCGGCCTTCACGTTGTTGTCGTCCTTCAATACCGGGAAGGCGAAGCCGTTCTGCTTCGCGTGCGCGACGATCTCCGCAGGAGGCTCCTGGCGGTTGGAGTTGATCCCGATGAACGCAACGCCCCTGGCGTCGTACTCACGGGCGAAGGCCGCCATGCGGGCGTTGTAGGCATTGGACACCGGGCACTGCGTTGCGATGAACGCGAGCACGTAGGCCTTGCGTCCCTGGAGCCCGCCGAGGTCCAGCTCCTGGCCCGTGGCCTGCTTCATCTTGAAGGGCTGCAGCCTCTGTCCCACGGCCAGGCCGGCCGCCGAGGCGGTGCCGGCCGTCAGGCCCAGGGCGACCAAGGCGCCCAGGAATCGCATCTCGCTTCCTCCTGCCCCCGTGCACATTCTATTCCGACCCCAGGGCTGCGGTGACGAGCGCCCGCAGCTCCCGAACGAAAGCGCTGCGGGGCAGGACCCTGGATGCCCCGGCGGCCTGCGCGAGCTCCGCCCGGTCGGCATGAACATGGCTGAAGAAGCCCACGACCATGAGGTCGACACCGGCCGGGTCGGCTCGCAGCGCCCGAATGGCGTCGGCCGCTCCGAGACGCGGGCTGTCGAGATCCGCGAGCACCAGCTGCGGCGCTGCCCGACAGGCGTCGAGGAGCGTCTCGCGACTTCGGACAGCCTTCACGTCCGCTCCGAGAGCGGCGGCAGCCTCGCGGATCCGGCTCAGGAACATGAGGTCGTCCACGAGGGCGACGATCGTCATGGCGAGGGTGAGAGTATACGGGGCCGAAGCCCGCCAGCCGGAAGCGTTGCGGCGCCGTCAGGGCCGAGCCGGCGCAGCCGCCGGGCTCAGGAACTCGTCCCTGGGGAACAGATCCAGGTTGGCGCCTGCGGCGGCGTGGGCGCCAGGGTCGCCCCGGTGCGCCCCGCGCAGCATCGGCACGAGCTTCGAGGCCAGCTCCGGGCCGAGGTAGTCGCGCACCTCCGGCGACTCGAGGCGCGCCCGCCACGTGCCGCGGTCGAGGGCGAGCGGCTCGCGGCTGCCGACGAGCAGGGGCTCGCCGTCGGCCGTGAGCGCGAGGAGGTGGGGAAATACCCGGGCGAAGCTCTCGTGGACGCGCGGGGTGGGCGTCCAGGTGCAGACGATGCCGCCCGGCTTCAGACGCCGCGCGCAGGCCTCGAAGAACTCGACGGAATAGACGTTGCCGCTGCCGGCGCTGCGGGGGCGGAGGGCGTCCGCCTCGATCATGTCGTACAGGCGGCCCTCGTGCTCGAGCCGGCTGCGGCCGTCGTCGAGGACGAGGCGCAGCCGCGGGTCGTCGAGGAGCCGTCGCAGTGGCGGGTAGGGGTAGCGGCTCGAGAGCTCCCGGAGGAGGGGAGGCTGCGAGCGCAGCAGCTCGAACACGGTGAGGTTGCGCGTGTCGCTCCGGCAGCCGGCGGCCCACGCGGTGTCGCCCGAGCCGAGGCCGATGATGGCGACGTCCTCGGGCTTGGGGTGGATCAGCACGGGGATGGCTCCGAGGAACGAGTGCACGCTGCCGAAGGGAAGGGTGCTGTTCCCCTTGCCGTTCACCGAGACGCGGAAGCGCTGGCCGCCGCCCTCGACCAGGACCGCCGACACGCCGCTCGCGTCCTCGGCCAGGAGCGCGTCCTTCGGCTCCCAGCCGTGGAGTCGCGCCCACAGCCTGTCGTTGGCGGGCAGCAGGAGGGCCATCGCTACGAGCGCGCCGCCGAGGGCCCCGAAGGCGACCCGGGTCCGACCGGGCTGCCGCCAGCCGAGGGCGGCGAAGCCGGCCGCGACCACGCACAGCGCGCGGAGCGTCCCGCTCGTTCCGAGCCGGTCCAGGGCCACGAGGCCCACGGCGAAGCTGCCGGCGACGCAGCCGCCGATGTTGGCGGCCTGCAGCAGCCCCACCTTGCGACCGCTCGTCCTCGGCTCGTCGTGCACCGCGCGCTGCAGGATGGGGAAGGTCAGGCCCATGAGGAAGGTCGGCAGGCCGAACAAGTAGACGGGCAGCAGCACGTACAGGCGAAGCAGCATGGAGGCGGCGCCGCTCTCGCCGAGCGTGACGCCCTCGTAGAGCCTCCAGTAATCGTGGAACGCGCCGAGCCGGGAGGAAGGCAGCCACACCGGCGCCGCGACCGCGAGGGCGGACACCAGGGTGAGGCTCGCTTGACAGAGCAGGAAGACGCGGAGCGGACGGGCGAGTCGCGCAGCGATCCGGGCCCCGACGAGGGCGCCGGCGCCGCAGCCCAGCAGGTACAGGGCCAGCACGGTTCCGAACGTGAACGCCGACGACTTGACCGCGACGTCCACGATGCGGAACCACAGGATCTCGAGGGCCAGGGCGACGAAGCCGCTCACGGCGTAGAGCGCCATCCAGAGGGCGAACGAATGCGCGCCCGGCGGCTCGGTCCCCGGGCGCGACTCCTTCGCGGGCTCGCTCACGGCCGCGCCATCCGCCCGTCCCGCGAGCCACAGCGCCGCTAGTCCCACCACGAGGTTGGTGGCCGCCGCGGTGAACACCGCGCCCCGCAGGCCGAAGAGGCGCACCAGCACCCACGGCGTCAGGATCGCGCCGGTGGCCGCGCCCAGCACGTTGACGCCGTACAGGTTGCCGATCGTCCTGGATGCCTGGGCTGCCTCGCGGACGCAGCCCCGGACGAGGAACGGCAGCGACATGCCCATGAGCCCCGTCGGCAGGAGGAGCGTGAGGAAGTGGGCGATCCCGGCGCGCCAGGGGACCGCGTACAGCCATGCGGCGCGCGCGTAGAGGACGTCGTACAGCAGGAAGGGGCTCAGGATCCCGAACAGGCCGATGCCGAGCTCCACGAGGGCGAAGGAGCGCAGCGAGCGCCGCGCCGAGATCTGCGCCGAGCGCACTCCTGCGACGTGGCTGCCGATGCCCAAGCCGGCCATGAAGGCGCCGACGATCATCGCCACCGAGTAGATGCCGACGCCGCTCCCGAGGGCGAGGACGCGCTGCCAGGCGGCCTGGTAGACGAGCGCCGCGACGCCGCTCAAGTAGAACAGCAGGAAGACGATCGGGGCGTTCAAAGCCGCTGATTCTACCCGCATATAATGGCCGCGCATTGGCCTGGAGAACGCCGCTCCTCCTCGCGAGCCTTCTCCGCCGCCTCTCGCAGCGCGCCAAGCTCGCCGTCCTCGGCGTCCAGCAGTACACGCAGCTCTCGGCCCGCGGCGTCGGCTGCCTGCTGACGCGGCCGCGCTATCCGAACGAGATCCTGGCGCAGATGGACAGCCTGGGAGTCGGCTCGCTGTCCATCGTGATCCTCACGGGAATGTTCACGGGCATGGTGCTGGCGCTCCAGTCCGCCGCCAGCCTCGACGTGTTCGGCGCGCGGCCCTACGTCGGCCGGCTCGTCTGTGTGTCCATGGTCCGTGAGCTGGGACCGGTCCTCACGGCGCTCATGGTCACCGGTCGCGTCGGATCGGGGATGGCGGCCGAGCTGGGCTCCATGGTCGTGACGCAGCAGATCGACGCGCTCCGGGTCCTGGGGACGGATCCCGTGCGCAAGCTGGTGGCGCCGCGCATCGTCGCCGGCGTGGTGATGGTCCCGGTGCTCACGGTGCTCTCGGACATGCTGGGGATCTTCGGCGCGGGCCTCATCAGCATCTTCAATCTCAAGCTATCCTGGGAGTACTACTGGCGCACCGTGGGCAACGCCCTCGGCGTCAACGACGTGGTGATGGGCCTCGTCAAGCCCGTGGCCTTCGGCTTCATCCTGGCCACGGTCGGCTGCTACATGGGGCTGTCCACGAAGGGCGGCACCCAGGGCGTCGGCGTCTCGACGACGCGTTCCGTGGTCGTGGCCTCGGTCCTGATCCTGGCCTCGGATTTCTTCATGACCAAGGTGCTGCTGATCCTGTTCCCGGTGGTCTGATGAGCGAGATCTTCCGGAAGATCCAGGAGGCGACCCAGGACGTCAGCGAGCGCGTCCAGGACGTGGCGGACCGCGTCCAGGGCGTCACCGACAAGGTGACCGGAAGCGTGGCCGAGCTGCTGGGCGTCCCGCCGCTGCAGGCGGCGCCCGCCGCGCAGCGGTCCATCGACGAGCCCGTCGTGTCGTTCCGCGACGTGCACCTTGCCTTCGACCGGCCGATCCTGCGCGGCGTCAGCTTCGACCTCCATCCCGGCGCGACCAAGGTCGTGCTGGGTGGCTCGGGCTCGGGCAAGACGACGATCCTGCGCCTGATCCTCGGGCTCCTGAAGCCCGACGCCGGCTCGATCCTCGTCGACGGCGCCGAGGTCGCGACGATGACGGAGGAGGAGCTGCGGCACGTCCGGCTCAAGATCGGGATGGTGTTCCAGGAGGGAGCGCTGTTCGACTCGCTCACGGTGGCCGAGAACGTCGGCTACCGGCTCCTCGAAGACGGCGTGTCGGACGAGGCCGTGGAGGGCCGCGTCGCCCAGATGCTCGGCTTCGTGGACCTCGGCGCCCACGCCGTCAAGAGCCCGGCCGAGCTCTCGGGAGGCCAGAGGCGGCGCGTCGCGGTGGCGCGCGCCCTCGCGGCGCGTCCCGAGATCATGCTCTACGACGAGCCCACCACCGGCCTCGACCCGATCACGGCCACGACCATCACCGATCTGATCGTCAAGGTCCGCGACCTGGACGGCGTCACCTCGATCCTGGTGACGCACCAGCTCCGCGACGCCTTCAACGTGGCCCGCACCTTCGTGCGGCGCGCGGGCTCCGAGTTCGGCTACGCCCGCGTCGAGGACCTGAGGATCATCGCCGGCACGGACTTCCTGATGCTGCGCGAAGGGCGCGTGTGCTTCGAGGGCTCGCCCCACGAGCTCTTGTCTTCGCGCGACCCCTACATCCGCGATTTCTTGAGTTGAGGGAGCCATGGCTGACAAGTCCAAAGTCCTGACCTGGACCGAGCTGCGCGTGGGCGTGGTCGTGCTGGTGAGCCTCGTCGTGCTCGGCTTCACCATCCTCTACATCGGCGGAGGCGGGGGCTCGCCGTTTGCGCCCAAGTATCACGTCCGGGCCTTGATGGCCGACGTCAACGGGCTCAAGCCCGGGGCGCCCGTCCGGCTCGGGGGCGTCGAGGTCGGCACGGTCACGGCCGTGGACTTCGCTCCCGCCGGCGGCGGCAGCCTGGTGGAGGTGACGATGCGCATCGACCGGCGCGTCGCCTCCCGGATCACCACCGAGAGCGAGGCGAACCTCGGCTCCCTGGGGCTCCTGGGCGAGAAGGCCGTCGACATCACGGCGTCGGCGCGAGGGCGCAACCTGCAGGACGGCGACTTCCTCGCCGCGGCCGCCGAGGATCCCTTCAAGGGGCTCCTGTCGGACGCCTCCGACTCGACCGCGCACTTGCGCCGCATCCTGTCGCGCATGGACGCGGGGGAAGGGCTGATCGGCAAGGCTCTTCGCGACGACGAGCTGTACGACCGCATGCTCGACGTGAGCGTGCGGCTGCAGGGCGTCATCACCCGGCTCGAGTCCGACAAGGGACCCCTCGGCAGGCTCGTGAACGACGAGGCGATGTCCGCGCAGCTCGGCGCCTCGGCCCGCAGCCTGGAGTCGATCCTGACCCGCATCGACTCGGGGGAAAGCGCGCTCGGAGTGCTCACCAGGGACCCCGAGTTCGCGAGCGAGCTCAAGGGGCTGACGAAGAGCCTGGGCGAGATCTCGGGGCGGCTCGCCCGCGGCGAGGGCACCGCCGGACGCCTGCTCAAGGACGACGCTCTCTACGAGAGGCTGGACGACGTGTCGGCGCGCCTGGACGGCGTCCTGACCCGTCTCGAGCGGGGCGAGGGGAGCGCGGGCAGGCTCCTCCACGACGCGGAGCTCTACAACAACCTGAGCGCCGCGCTCAAGGAGCTGCGCCAGCTGGTGGCCGACGTGCGCGCGGACCCGAAGCGGTACTTGCGGGTCAAGGTCAGCCTGTTCTAATCTGGCGTTTCGCAAGGACGGAGGAGAACTCATGAGCGACGATCGCGGCACGGGCGCCTCGGGCATCATCCTGTCGTTCCTGATGGGGGGCCTGACGGGAGCTGCGCTGGCCATCCTCTTCGCGCCCCGATCCGGGCGCGAGACCCGCGAGCTCCTCTCGGAGCGGCTGAAGGAGGGCGCGGAGCGCGGACGCGACCTGCGCGACCGCGCGACCCAGAAGGGTCGGGAGGTCCTGGAGGAGGCCTCGGACTACGTCGAGCGCACACGGGAGGGCCTCGACAAGCGCAAGGACCGCCTCGCGACGGCGATCGAGGCGGGCCGCCAGGCGTACCGGGAGGAAAAGGAGAAGATGTAGGCGTCCATGGAGAGCTGGGGCGTCGTCTTTCTCGGCATCATCGCACTCGGTTCGCTGGTACAGTCGGCCTTCCTGATCGGGCTGGCCGTCTCGGCGCGACGGCTTTCGCGTCGCGTGGCCGACCTCCAGGAGCGGGTCGACCGCGACCTGCGCCCCGCTCTCGACCACCTCTCGCGGGTGACCCGCAACCTCGCCGAGGTCGCGGACCTCGCGGTGCTCCAGGCCCGCCGCGTCGACGACCTGCTGGCCGACACCGTGGAGAAGATCGAGAGCACGACCGAGGTGGTTCGCAAGCTGGTCCTGCGGCCGCTCGGGCCGCTGGCCGACCTCGCCGCGTTCTTCAAGGGCCTGCGCCGAGGCCTCGAGGTGTACCAGACGCTCCGCGGCTTCGACCGCCGCGAGCGCCCGCCCCGTGGCGGCTACACCGAGGACGACGAGCATCTGTTCATCTGAAGGGGTGACCCGCCGGGGCCTGCCGGGCGCCGCGTGCGCCGCCGTGCTGATCGCGGCCGCCGCGGGTTCATTCGCGGCTCGGGCGTCGCAGCCGGCCTTCGACCTGGTCATCGCGAACGCCCGGGTGATGGACCCCGAGTCGCGCACGGACGCCGTCCGTCACCTCGGGATCCGCGGAGGGACGATCACGGCGGTGTCCGAGAAGCCCCTCGACGGCGCCCGCGTGATCGACGCCACCGGGCACGTCGCCGCGCCGGGGTTCATCGACCTGCACGAGCACGCCCAGCAGGAAGAGACGTACCGTCTCATGGTCCGCGACGGCGTCACCTCGGCCTTCGAGCTGGAGCTCGGCACGGCGGACGTCGACGGGTGGTACGCCGCCCGGGCGGGCGGCCAGATCGTCAACTACGGCGTGTCGGCGGGCCACGTTCCGGCCCGCATGCAGGTCCTGGGGGACCCGGGCAAGGGCCAGTTCCCGGCCGGCGTCGGCGGCAGCGGCCCGGCCGACGAAGCACAGGTCGCCGCAATGGAAGCGATCCTGCGCGAAGGGCTCGCCCGGGGAGCCGTGGCGGTCGGCCTCGGCAGCGCCTACACGCCCGGCGCGCCCATCGCCGAGATCGAGCGGATGTTCCGCGTGGCCGCCGCCTCCGGGGCGTCCGCTCACATCCACATGCGCGGCGGCATCGCGGGCCTCGAGGAGACGATCGCGGCCGCCAGGACCGCGGGCGTCGCGCTCCATGTCGTGCACGTCAACTCGTCGGCGGGCGACGAGCTCGCCGCATTTCTCGCGGCCATCCAGGCCGCGCGCGAGGCGGGACAGGACGTCACCACCGAGGCGTACCCCTACGGCGCGGGAATGACGGAGATCCAATCGGCGCTGTTCGACGACTGGCGCGCCTGGCCCGAGGAGCGGTTCGCCAGGCATCAGCTCGTGTCGACCGGCGAGCACCTCACGCGCGCGAGCTTCGAGAAGGCTCGGGCCCAGGGGGGCACGGTGATCATCCACGACCGTCCCGAATCGCAGACGCGCGCGGCCATCGCGAGCCCGCTCGCGATGATCGCCAGCGACGGCTTCTTCGAGAACGGCCGCGGGCACCCCCGCACGTCCGGAACGTACGCGAGGGTGCTCGGCCGGTACGTGCGGCAGGAGAGGGTCGTCGCGTTGATGGACGCCCTCGCGCGGATGACGCTCCAGCCCGCACGGCGCCTCGAGCGGCGCGTGCCCGCGATGGCCCGCAAGGGCCGCATTCGCGCAGGAGCCGACGCGGACCTGACGATCTTCGACCCCGCGTCCGTCATCGACCGCGCGACCTACGAGGACGCGACGATCCCCTCGGCCGGCATTCCCTACGTGGTGGTCGCCGGCCAGGTGGTGGTCGACCGCGGCGCGATCACGGCGGCGCGCCCGGGCCGGGCGGTGCGAGCCCCGCAGGTCACGAGTCGCTGAGCCGAACCAGGACCCGCTCGCCGTCGAGGGCGCCGAGGAGGGCCGAGACGACGGCTTCCTGGCGGCCGAGGGCCGCGAGGATCGCGGCTCCATCCTCGCGCGCTTCGGCTTCGGGGCGCTTCAGCATGCCCACGGCCTGCGGCACCGCGGCCAGGCCCTTTGCGATCAGCCCCCAGGTCGCGTGCACGCGCCGCCGAAAGGCAAGCTCGATCTCGCGGCCCGCACCGCGACGGCCCGCCAGAAAGGCGTCCTCCTTCATTCGACCTGGTCGTGATGCGCGAAGGTCAGACGCGCTGCAAACGCTCCACGGTGCGCTCGTTCCGGACGTTGCCGGTGTTGAGGGTCGTCCTCGGCTCGAACAGCATCACGTGGGCCTCCTCGTCGGCGACCGGCCGGTGCTCGACGCCGCGCGGGACGACGATCATCTCGCCCTCCTCCACGGTGACGGCGCTGTCCCGGAACTCCATGCGAAAGCGGCCCTTCACCACGAGGAACATCTCGTCCTCGGCCTCGTGGTGGTGCCATACGAACGGTCCCTGGAACTTCACGAGCTTCACCTGGCAGTCGTTCACGTCGGCCACGATGCGGGGCTGCCAGTGCTCCGCGAAGAGCGACAGCTTCTGAGACAGGTTCACCTTGTCCATGCGTTCCACCTCAGTCGGGGACGGTGACGATTGATCCGGACCCTGACTCGCGGACGCGCCGCGCCACGGCCCGCTCGAGGGCGCCACGCTGCTCGGCGGAGAAGTCCGTCGTGTCGATGCGTATCGACCCGCTCTCGCCCTCGACGACCACGGCGCCTGCTCCGAGGCTGACGCTCTGGACCTCGCGCCAGCTCAGCGCGGTCGAGCCCAGCGCTCCGCGAGACGTGAGGCCGAGCTGCGCCGCCTCGAGTCGATAGAGCAGCAGGTGCCAGCCCACGGCGACGGGGAGCAACGCGGCGAGCAGCAGGGCGCGGCGCGGCGCCGGGCGCGCCAGGGTCAGGGCGAAGAGCGCCAGAGCGATGGCGCAGCCCAGCGCCGCCAGGCCGCGCGGCCATGGATAGTCGATGACGATCGCCGTGTTGAGGAGCGTGAAGCGGGGCTTCCCGGCCGAGAGCGCGCCGAGCGCCACGGCGGAGACCGCCGCCAGCCCTCCCATGCCCAGCCGGAAGGAGCGCGGGAGGGCGTGGAGCCGGGCCATCACTGCGGGATTCTAAGCGAGGGCCGGGCCCCGAGCCCGATCTTGACTCGCGGCAGGCCGGGGGCGAGACTTCAGCTTCCATGGCGCGGAAGGTGGTCCCGATCGGCGACTTCGTCGCCACCCTGCAGACGTTCGAGAAGGACCCGATCACGCGCGACCGCGTCCTGGAATACTGCCAGGAGGCGGAGGTGGACCGCGCTTCCCTCGAGCGCTACGCCTTCTTCCGCCCCGATGCCTACACGCGCAACCTCATCCACCGGGACGACCAGATCGAGGTGATGGCCCTGTGCTGGTCGAAGGGGCAAAGGACGCCGATCCACACCCACAACGGTCAGCTCGGCTGGATGGCGGTCTCCCAGGGCGCCGTGGCCGTCGTCAACTACAAGTGGCTCGGCTGCAACGCGCCCGAGAACCAGAACGTGGCCGGGCTGGATTGCCTCGCGGGCGCCACCGAGCTCGACCTCGAGCGCCGCGAGGTGCAGGAGTGCTACCCCGGCGGACCGATCAACACCGTGGACAAGGTGCAGACCATCCACCAGGTCGTCGTGCAGGGCAACGAGCCCGCGCTCTCGCTCCACATCTACAGCCGGCCCATCGACTCGTGCGTGGCGTTCGACCTCGAGAACCGCCGCTGCTACAGGCGCCAGCTCTCCTTCTACAGCCGCTACGGCGAGGTGATCGTCACGGAGGGCGATCTCCGGCCGCCCGCCCGCTGAACGCCCACATGGCCTCGCGCATCCTCGTCGTCGACGACGATCCGCTCACCCAGGCGACCCTCGACGAGCTCCTGACGCGCCAAGGCCTGAGCGTCACGTGCGCGGCCTCGGGCGAGGAGGCCCTGGATCTCCTGGACCGCCTCCAGGCGGACCTGGTGCTGCTCGACGTGCGCCTGCCGGGGATCTCGGGCTACGACACCTGCGCCCAGATCAGGGAGCGCCACGGCCCGGCCCTGCCCGTGCTGATCCTGACCGCGTACGACGAGCCCGCCTCGGCGCGGCGCAGCTACGACGTCGGCGCCGACGACTTCATCGCCAAGCCGGTGGATCACTCGGCATTGGTCCTGAAGGTGCGCGCCTTCCTGCGCAGCAAGGCCCTTCACGACGACCTGCTCAAGAGCCACGAGGAGGCACGCCGCCGCGTGCGCGACCTGGCGGTGCTCCACGAGATCGGACGCGACTGGTCCCTGATCGAGGAGGCCGAGGCCTTCTACCGCATGGTCACCCAGCGCCTGGCCCGGCTCATCGACGCCCCGATCTGCATCCTCGGTCTCTACGACGCCGGCACCCGGACGCTGTCCGCGGCGGTCCCCGCCTACGGGCTCCCCGACGAGGTGACCCGGCGACTGCGCATCACCCGCTACCGCAGCCACTGGAACTTCGAGCAGGGCCGCCCCTACGTGAGCAACGACGCGCGCAACGACCCGCGCCTCGTCCACGAGATCGTCGAGGCCATCGGGGCCGACACCCTGGTGCTGGTGCCGATGCTGGCGGAGGGCGCGCCGGTGGGGCTCCTGACCGGCGCCAACAAGCCCGGGGGCTTCACCGACGACGACGTGCAGCTGCTCTCGATCTTCGCAGGCCCGGCCGCGACGTTCCTGCGCAGCCGCGCCATCTACGAGGCTCAGCGCCGCCACAACTCGCGCCTGGAACGGATGCCGGCCCTGATGGGCGCCCTGGCCACCACCACCGCGCGCGTCCCGCTCCTGGAGCTGACGACGGCGCTGCTGCAGAAGGAGCTGGGCTACCAGGCGGTGGGCTTCTACGCGTCGGCCGCGGACGACGAGTTCCGGATCGAGTGCGTGGCCGGCGACGGTCGTCCCGACGGTCCGCCGGTCGACCAGGAGCGCCTGCGCTGGGCGCTGCGCGGCGGCGTCGCGCTCCAGTCGCCGCTCATGGGGGAGCTGGCAGACCTGGCGGTGCCCGTCGGCTCCGGCGAGCAGGCCCAGGGCGTGCTCAACGTTCGCCGCGGCGAGGGCTCCTTCGCCGAGGACGAGATCGCGCTGCTCACGGCCCTGGCCGGGCAGCTCGCCCTGGCCCTGCAGCGCGCCAACAGCATCGCGCGCACCGAGCGTCTGGCCAAGCAGATGGCCACCCTCTACGACCTCGGCCTCGAGACCGCCCCGCTCCGGGACCTGAAGCGGCTGTTCGTCAAGGCGACCGAGGAGGCCGGCCGCCTGATCCGCGCGGACCACACCTCCGCGCTCCGCTTCGACGACGGCGCCGGAGTGCTGCGCCTGTTCGCCGCCTGGGCCAAGGACCCCGCCACCGAGTCGTACGCGGAGCCGTCGTTCCGTCTCGGCGAGGGCATCGCAGGGCGCGTGGCCCGGGACTGGGTGCCCTCGATGATCAACGACGTCGAGGCCAGCGACTTCGTCCCGAAGGGCAACCCGGTGGCGCGCATCCTGTGCGTGCCCGTCACGTACTTCGACCAGGAGCGCGGCGGCCCGGCCCTGTTCGGCGTGCTGAACGCCACGCGCCGGCCTGGCTCGCCCCGCTTCACCCACGAGGACCTCGACTACGTCCAGCGCTTCGCCAGCCAGCTCTCGGTGGCCGTGGCCAACGCCGTGGCCTACGCCGCCGAGCGCGAGCGGCGCGAGCAGCTCGCCCTGGTGAACTCCGTGATTCGCGAGATCGCCGGCAGCCTGTCCCGGGAGCGGATCCTCGAGACCGCCGTGCGGCGCATCCACGAGGCCTTCCGCTTCTCGCTGGTGATGATCGGCGTCCCGGACCGGGAGTCCGAGACCGAGCGCACCCTGGCGGTGGCCGGGCCCGAGCCGGCCCGGCTCATGCGCGAGGACTACCGCCTCGGCACCGGGATCACCGGCCGCGCGATGCGGGAGAAGCGCACGGTGCTGATCGACGACGTGCAGGGCGACCCGGACTACGTCGCCGTGCTCGACTCCACGCGCAGCGAGGTCGCCATCCCCATCCTGTCGGGCGAGGAGGTCTACGCGGTGCTCAACGTCGAGAGCGAGGAGGCGCGGGCTTTCGGGAAGGCCGAGATCCTGACCCTCGAGACCCTCGCCGACGGGATCGGCATCATCCTGAGGAACGCCGAGCTGTACAAGGCCCTCGAGGAGACGAACGCCCGCCTCGTGGAGCTGGACCGCCTCAAGAGCGAGGTCGTCAACGTGGTGGCCCACGACTTCCGCTCCCCGCTCGCCGGGGTGCTGGGACACGCCGAGGTGCTGGAGTGGCGGCCCGACGCGCCAGTCGAGGACCGTGTGGAGTCCGCGCGCTCCATCGTGCGCGCGGCGACCCACATGGCGAACCTCGTGGACAAGACCCTCAAGACCACGCGTCTCGAGACCGGGCACTTCCCGTTCGAGTTCGGCCTCGCCGACCTGGGCGCCATCGTCAGCGACGTCCTGGCGCGGCGGCCCGAAGACCGCAGCCGGCCGGTCTTCGCCGAGGTACCCGAGGATCCGATCCCGGTGTGGGCGGACCGGGACCGGATCGCCGAGGTGCTCGAGAACCTGCTCTCGAACGCCACCAAGTACTCGCCGGACGGGGGCGGCATCGCCGTGCGCGTGTCCGCCGACGGCCAGGTCGCATCCGTGGCGGTCGAGGATCAGGGCCTCGGCATCGCGCAGGCGGACATGGAGCGCTTGTTCCGCCCGTTCTCCCGGATCCGCAACCCGCGCACGGCGGGGATCGAGGGCTCCGGCCTCGGCCTCTACATCTGCGAGCGCGTCGTCCGCGCCCATGGCGGCCGCCTGCGCGCCGAGAGCGAGCCGGAGCACGGCTCGGTGTTCACGTTCACGATCCCGATCTACGGCGTCGAGGCGCAGACCCGTCCCCCGGTCGTGCTCGTGGGGGCGAGCGACGAGGTGACCCGGCGCGAGGTGCGCCGCGCGGGGGAGGGGCTGGGCTTCGCCGTCGAGGAGGCCCGGGACGGGGTCGAGGCCGTCGAGGCGGCGATCCGCCTGCGGCCGGTCGCGATGGTGCTCGACCGGATCCTGCCCCGGCTGCGCGCCGAAGAGGTGGCCGAACGGCTGCGCGAGGCGCCGGGAATGGGAGGCGTGGCGCTGTTCGTCCTGGGCGCTCCCGAGGACCTGGGCGCGAGGGCCGGCCTCTTCCGCGCGTGCCTCTCCAAGCCCCTCGATCGCGCTCGCCTCGAGGCCGCGCTCCAGGCCGTCCACGCGTCGGCACGGTAGACGCCCGTGGCGCTCCTGGCGCCCCTTGGCCTGGGGCGCGGCGACGTCGTGGCGGTGGCGGGCGCCGGGGGCAAGACGACGCTGCTCCGGGGCCTCGCGCAGGAGGCCGTCGCATCGGGGCTGCGCGTCCTCCTGACCGGCACGACCCACACGGGTCCGGAGGGCGTCGGCGCCCTCGTGCTCGAAGCCGAGGCGCCGGATCTGCGCGCGGCGGTGCGGGATGCGCTCGACCGCGACGGCGCCGCCACGGTCCTGGGCCGGCGCGTGCGCGAGGACAAGCTCCAGGGACTCGACCCGGAGCGGGTGGCGGGACTGCGGGACCTGGCTGACCTGGTCCTGGTGGAGACCGACGGCGCGCGCCGACGGCTCCTCAAGGCTCCGGCCGAGCACGAGCCCGTCGTTCCGGCGTGCGCCACCAGCCTCGTCGTCGTCGCCTCCCTCGACGCGCTCGGCCGACCGCTCGACGCCGTCGCGGTCCACCGGCTCGAGCGAGTGCTGGAGGCCTCGGGTCGGCCCGAGGGATCGGCCATCGATGCCTTCGTCGTCGCCAGTGCGCTCGCGTCGGGCTATCCGGCGCGACGGCCGCCGGGCGCGCGGCTCCTGGCCTTTCTCAACGCCGCCGAGGGCGAGCCGGCGCGAGCGGCGGCCGTGGCGGCAGCCGGCCGCCTCGTCCCGCCCTACGACGCGGTCACGGCCGGCTCCGCGCGGCAATCCGAGGCGCGCCGCGTGCCGGTGGTGCACGGCCTCGTGCTCGCCGCCGGGGCTTCGACGCGGATGGGACGGCCGAAGCTGCCCCTGCCGCTGGGGGGGGAGCCGCTGGTCGCGTGCGCGGTGAAGCCGCTCCTCGACGCCGGTCTGTCCCGTGTGGTCGTGGTGCTCGGCGCCGACGCGGACGCCGTCCGCTCCGCGCTGCCTCGGCTCCCGGAGATCGTTGCAGTGGAGAACGCGAGCTGGCGCGCCGGCATGGCCTCGTCGCTGCGCGCCGGTCTCGCGGCGTGCGCCGGAGCGGACGCGGCCCTCGTCGTGCTCGGCGACCAGCCCTCCGTGACCGCGGCGGTCGTGGCGCGGGTCCTGGCGGCGGCCCCGGGCCGGCCCCTCGTCGTCGCGGAGCACGGCGGCCGGGTCGTGCACCCGATCCTGCTCGGGCGTGAGCTGTTCCGGGAGCTCGACGCCCTGGAGGGCGACGTGGGAGCGCGGGAGGTCGTGAGGCGCCACCTCGACCGGGCGGCCCGCGTCGCGGGCGAGGCGCCGCGCGATCTCGACACCGAGGACGACTACCGCGCCGCCCTCGAGGGGCGTCCGCCCCGCGCCGGCGAAGGGCTCTGATATCCTCCGCGGCGATGCCCATCGCCGTGGCTGCCCTGGGCGGAAACGCGATCGTCAGCGAGGAAGACGCCGCCGCGGTGGACCTGCGCCGCGCCCCGCTCGCGCTCGCGCGACTCGTCGGCCTCGGCTACGACCTCGTCGTGACCCACGGCAACGGTCCGCAGGTCGGCCAGCGCCTCGTCGAGGCGCACGCGGCGGGCGACGGCCACGCCGCCCTGGACATCCTCGACGCCGAGACCGTGGGAGCGCTCGGCTACCGCCTCCAGCAATCGCTCGGCAACGCCCTCCGCGACCTTGGCACGCCGCGGGCCGTGGCCGCCGTGGTGACGCAGGTCGTCGTCGATCCCGAGGACCCCGCGTTCCTCAAGCCGTCGAAGCCCGTCGGGCCGTTCTACGACCGGGCGCGGGCCGACGCGCTCGCCGCCGAGCGCGGCTACGCCATGGCCGAGGATGCTCGGGGACGCGGCTTCCGGAGGGTGGTGGCTTCGCCCCAGCCGCTCGAGGTGGTCGAGGCCGAGGCGATCCGGGCCCTCGTGGGCGCCGGCGTCGTGGCGATCGCCGCCGGGGGCGGCGGCATCCCCGTGTTCCGCGACGCCGCGGGCCGGCTGCGCGGCGTGGAGGCCGTCGTCGACAAGGACCGCGCTTCCTCGCTCCTCGCGCGGCGGCTCGACGCGGACGTGCTCGTGATCTTCACGGACGTGCCCGAGGTCCGACTCGACTTCCGCAAGCCCGGCGAGCGGCCGGTGCGGCGGCTCAGCGTCGGCGAGGCCCGCTCGCACCTCGGCGACGGGCAGTTCCCGGCGGGCAGCATGGGCCCCAAGGTCGAGGCCGCCGCGGACTTCGCCGAGGCCACCGGCCGGCCCGCGGTGATCACCTTTGCCGAGCGCGTGCTCGACGCCCTCGCCGGCACGGCGGGCACGACGGTGCACGCGTGAGGGCGCTCGCGGCGCTCCTGCTCGCAGCCGCCCTGCCGGCCGACGCGCCCCCTCAGCTCACGCTGCGCCACACCCATCCGAGCGGCGTCTTCTCCTTCATGACGCCGCCGGGCTGGACGCTGCGAGCCGTCGAAGGCCGTACGGACCTGTACGAGGCGGCAGGGGATGGCCAGATCGTCCGCTTCGTCTACACGACCGGGGACGTGGGGTACGACAGCCTGCACGTCACCTGCATGCTCGAGCGGCTCCTGCCCGAGCAGGACGCGTCCCCGCATCTTCGCTACGAGTACGACTTCCTGAGCGCCGTGGCGGGCGACTACCGCATCCTGGACTCGGCGTTCGAGATCACCTACGACGCCCCGATCGCCGGCCAGCACGAGTGGCGCCAGCGCAACGTGACCCTGGTCGGCAAGGGCCACTCGCTGTGCGTGATCCTCCACGCTCCGCTCAAGACCTGGCGGAAGTCGAAGGCGGCCCGCGCGCTTCAGGAGGCCGTGCTGCGCAGCGTCACGCTGCCATGACCCAGCTCGCCCTCCGCGGGGTCTCGCGGCCCCGCCGGCAGATCTGGTCCGTCGGCGGCGGCAAGGGCGGCATCGGCAAGTCCCTGCTCACGGCAGCCCTCGGCTGGCAGCTCGCGCGCATGGGGAAGCGGGTGATCCTGGTCGACTCCGACCTCGGCGGCGCCAACCTGCACACCTGTCTGGGGCTGCGGGCTCCGGAGCGCACCCTGGGCGACTTCATTCGCCGGCGCTTCGAGCGCATCGAGGACGTGCTGGTGGAGACGGGCGTGCCGCTCCTGCGGCTCATCAGCGGAGCCTCGGACTTTCTCGGAGCCGCGAACATCAAGTACACGCAGAAGGTCCGCGTCCTGAACCGCATCCGGTCCCTGGAAGTGGACGTGCTGCTCCTCGACCTCGGCGCCGGGACGTCGTACAACATCGTCGACTTCTTCCTCGTGTCCGACGTGGGGCTTCTCACGGTGGTGCCCGAGCCGACCTCGATCGAGAACGCCTACCGCTTCATCAAGAGCGCCCTCTACAGGCGGCTCCGGAACGCCGCGCGGAACGAGGAGGTCCGCAAGACGATCGAGGCGGCCCTCGACGCCAAGAACCAGCAGGGCATCAAGACGCCGGACGACCTGCTGGCGGCCGTCGAGAAAGGCCACCCCGAGGAGGCCGCGATGCTGCGCCGGGAGCTGGACGCGTTCCGGCCCTCGTTCGTGGTGAACCAGGTCCGCGAGGAGGCCGACGCGGCGATCGGCCACCAGCTCGTGGCCGCCTGCTCGCGGCACCTGGGCCTGCACAGCACCTACGTCGGCCCCATCCACTACGACGAGGCCGTGTGGCGCTCGGTCCGCCAGCGGCGGCTGTTCATGGCCGACGCGCCTCGCTCCCGAGCGGCCGAGGACGTGGCGAAGCTGGTGCGGACCCTCGTGCAGGGCGAGACCCTGACGCTGCCCTGGTGAGGAGATGAGGCGCGCGACCCACTACGACGCCCTGAGCCTGGCCCGCGACGCGACGCCGGAGCAGATCGAGAAGGCCTACCACTTCTTCGCCGAGATGTACGACGACGCGGCGCTCGCCACCTACTCCCTCCTCGACGCCGAGCAGCAGCGCGAGGCGCGCGGCCGCATCCGCCAGGCGTACGAGGTGCTGCGCGACCCGCTGCAGCGCGAGCTGTACGACCGGAGCCTCGAGGAGGCGACGGCGGCTGCGAGCGCCGCGGAGCGGCATCGCGCGCCCCAGCCTGCGGCGGCGAGACCGCCCGCGGCAGCGCAGCCGGCGGCCGGCGCGCACGCCCAGGCACGCTTGCTCGCCGAGCCCGTGACCGGCGAGAGCTTGCGGAGGGCCCGCGAGGAGCGGCGGGTCAGCCTCCAGGACATCGCCACGTCCACCAAGATCGGCGTGCGCTTCCTGGAGTACATCGAGGCCGACCGCCACGGCGACCTGCCGGCGGTGGTGTACATCCGCGGCTTCGTGCAGGAGTACGCCCGCTGTATCGGCCTCGATCCCCGCACCACCGCGGAGTCGTACCTGAAGCGGGTGAAGCCCCAGGGTTGACGCGGTCCGCTCCTCGCCATACCATCCGCTCACATGAGCAAGCGTGCATATGTAATGCGGCGGGTGGCCCGCAGCCTGGTGTCGCCACGGGCTGCCGCCGACCTGGCCGAGACGTTCTCGCTGCTCGGGGATCCCACCCGCGCTCGCATCGTGCACGCGCTGTCGGTGGACGAGCTGTGCGTCTCGGACCTGGCGACGCTCCTGGAGGTGAGCCAGTCGGCGTTGAGCCACCAGCTCCGCCTGCTCCGCGACCGCCGCCTCGTCGCCGTGAGGCGGGAGGGGCGCCGGCTCTTCTACCGGCTGCGGGACGAGCACATCCGGACCCTCGTGGACATGGGCGTGTCCCATGCGGCCGAGAGCGGGCGGCGCCCTTGAGCGCGACGCCGGCCGCGCGCGACCGCGGCGAGCCGTGCCCGGGCTGCGAGAACGAGCGCACCCAGGTCTTCCAGGTCGACGGGCTCTGCTGCGCGGCCGAGGTGGACCTCGTCGAGGGGCGGCTGCGCGCTCTGCCCGGCGTCTGCTCGGCCTGGGCCTCCGCGGTCACGCGGCGCGCGACCGTGGTTCACACCTTGCCCGACGGGGCGGTCGAGGAGGCGCTCCGCGGCGTCGGCTTCGAGGCGCGTCTCGCGCGCCTCGGGGAGGCGCCCCGAGCGAGCCTCGCACCCACGCTGGCCTCCGCGATCCTCACCGGCGCGGGCTTCGCGTTGCTGCTCATCGACGCCGGCCTCGCGCGCCTGCCGTTCCTCGTCGCCATCCTCGCGGGCGGCCTGCCGATCGCCCGCAGGGGCGTCGAGCGGGCGCGGCAGCGGGCCCTGGACATGAACGCGTTGATGACGGTCGCCGTCCTTGGCGCGATGGCGATCGGCGAGTGGGCCGAGGGCGCCAGCACGGTGGCGCTCTTCTCGCTGGCCCAGGCCCTCGAGGGCCGCAGCCTCGAGCGAGCCCGGCGCGCGATCGCCGGCCTGGTAGCGCTGTCGCCCGAGCAGGCCGCCGTGCGGCGCGAGGGGCGCACCCTTCGCGTCTCGCCGGCGGAGGTGCGGCCCGGCGAGACGCTGGTGGTCGCGGCGGGGGAGCGGATCGCCCTCGACGGCGTCGTCGTCGACGGCCGCAGCGACGTGGACCAGTCGCCCCTCACCGGGGAGTCGCAGCCCGCCGAGCGAGGCCCCGGCGACGACGTGCTCGCGGGATCCATCAACGGCCGCGGCGTGCTCTCGGTGCGCGTCACGCGCCCGGCCGCCGAGACCACCCTGGCCCGCCTGATCCGCCGCGTTGAGGAGGCGCAGGCCTCGCGGGCGCCCACCCAGGACTTCGTCGACCGTTTCGCCGCGGTCTACACGCCGGCGGTGGTCGCGCTGGCGGTGTGCGTCGCCGCGCTGCCGCCGCTCCTGGGCCTGGGCCCGTTCGCCGACTGGCTGTACCGCGCCCTGGTGCTGCTCGTGATCGCGTGTCCGTGCGCACTCGTCATCTCGACACCCGTCTCCATCGTGTCGGCGCTGACGGCGGCCAGCCGCCGGGGCACCCTCGTGAAGGGGGGTGCGCACCTCGAGGCGATGGGGCGCCTTCAGGTGGTGGCCTTCGACAAGACCGGCACCTTGACCCTCGGCCGGCTCGCGGTCACGGACGTCGTGGCGGCTCCGGGCCGGGACGAGGGCGAGACGCTCGCCGTGGCCGCGGCCCTCGAGGCCAACGCCGGCCACCCCCTGGGCGAGGCGATCGTGTCGGCGGCGCGGGAGCGGGGCGTCGCCGCGCCGCCGGCCGAAGACGTCCACGCGCTGCCGGGTCGCGGCGTGCGCGGCCGCATCGCCGGGCGCGAGGCCGTCGTCGGGAGCCATCGGCTCTTCGACGAGCGCGGGCTCTGCGATCACCGCATGGACCAAGCGCTGGAGCGGCTCGAGGGCGAGGGCAAGACGGCGATCCTCGTGGGCCGCCCGGGGGACGGCCTGATCGGCGCTTTGGCCGTGTCCGACGCGATCCGGCCCGAGGCCCGGGAGGCACTCGCCGCCCTGCACGGCGCGGGCGTCGCCTGCGCGATGCTGACGGGCGACAACCGGCGCACGGCCGAGGCCATCGCCTCGGCCATCGGGGTTGAAGACTGGAGCGCCGACCTGCTGCCGGACGACAAGGTGAGCCGCGTGCGGGCGCTGGGAGCCTCGAGGGAGGTCGCGATGGTGGGCGACGGCGTCAACGACGCGCCGGCCCTGGCTTCGGCATCCGTCGGGATCGCGATGGGCGCCCGTGGCGCCGACGCGGCTCTCGAGACGGCCGACGTCGTGCTGATGGCCGAAGACCTGCGCCGCATTCCGGAGACGATCCGGCTGGGCCGGGCCGCGCATCGGGTGATCCGTCAGAACGTGGCCCTGGCGCTGGGGGTCAAGGCGTCGGTGCTGCTGCTGGCGCTCTCGGGTCTGGGCTCGCTGTGGGCGGCCATCGGCGCGGACATGGGCGCGTCGCTCCTGGTGATCGGGAACGGCCTGCGCCTGCTGCACTGGCCGGTGCGGGGGTGAGGCCGACGACGGGTCGGAGCGCTATCTGTGTGCGCGACGCGCGTCGATCGAGAGGCGTCCCGGGCCGACCAGCGCCAGAGCCACGAAGGCCAGGAGGTAGACGAGCGCCGTTTCGGGGTCGTCCCACGCCTCGAGCACCTTCTCGCTGACCGGCGCGATCCCGATCCACGACAGGAAGTGGCCGAGCGCCCGGTGGCGCACGAACCCGGCCACGAACATCGTGAAGGCGGCGAACAGCGCGGCCCACCGCGTGAACAGCCCGACTGCGATCAGCAAGCCTCCCCCGAACTCCGAGAGCGCGGCTGCCCAGGCGAACAGCTCCGGAGCGGGGAAGCCGAGGGCGGCCACGCGCTCCGGAAACCGGCTCTGGCCCGTGGAGAGCCCCGTCACCTTCTCCAGGCCGTGCGCCAGGGCCAGGTACAGCCCGGCGAGGCGCAGGATCAGCAGCCCGACGTCGACCCTCGCGATGGCGCGCATCAGTAACCCGTCCCGCCCCCCGCCGCGGGCTGCTGCCCGCGGCTCTCCTGGACGATCTTGACGCCGACGCTGGCGCCGATGCGGTCGGCCCCGGCCTCGATCATCGCCTGGGCCGACTTGAGATCGCGCACGCCGCCCGCGGCCTTGACGCCCATCTCGGGACCCACCACGCGGCGCAAGAGCGCGACGTCGGCCGCCGTGGCGCCTCCGGGCCCGAAGCCCGTCGAGGTCTTCACGAAGTCGGCGCCGGCCGACTTCGCCACGACGCAGGCTCGCACCTTCTCGTCGTCGGTGAGGAGAGCCGTCTCGAGGATCACCTTCACGATGGCGCCTCCGCGGAGGCCCGCCTCCACGACCGCGGCGACGTCGCGCTGCGCGACCCGGTAGTCGCCGGACTTCAGCGCGCCGACGTTCATGACCATGTCCACCTCGGTCGCGCCGTGCTCGATCGTGCGTGCGGCCTCGTAGGCCTTGACCTCGGGCAGCGTGGCTCCGAGCGGGAAGCCGACGACCGTACAGACGCGGGTCTCGCCGCCGCGCAGCAGCTCCGTGCACAGCCGGACCCAGGCGGGGTTCACGCAGACGGTCGCGAATCCGTGCTCGCGGGCCTCGGCGCACAGGGCCTCGATCTGCGACCGCGTGGCCTCGGGCTTGAGGAGGGTGTGGTCGATCATGCGCGCGATCTCGCGCGGGTACGGCACGCCGGCCCTGAGGCCGAAGCGGTCGGCGCCATGAACGACGTAGCGGCCGAAACGGTCGGGGCAGGAGCCGCCCGGGGCCGAGTGGCACGCGCACGGGGCTTCACGCGCCTCGAGCTGCTCGAGGACCGCGCGGACGACGGCCTCGACCAGGCGCGCGTCGCTCACCTCAGGTAGCGCTCCTCGATCGCCCGGATCTTCTTCACGCGTCGGACGTGCCGCTCCTCGGTGCACTCGGTGGACAGGAAGCGCGCGACGATCTCCCTGGCCTGGGCCGCCTCCACGAACTTCGCCCCGAGGGTGAGCACGTTGGCGTCGTTGTGCTCCCGCGCGTTCGTGGCCGCGTTCGCGTCGACGCAGAGGGCGGCGCGCACGCCGGGCACCTTGTTGGCCGCCATCGCCGAGCCGATCCCGGCGCCGTCCACCAGGATGCCGAAGCGGGCCTCGCCGGCTCGCACGGCCTGGGCCACGGCGAGGGCGATGTCGGGGTAGTCGACGGCGTCGGTCGAGAACGTCCCGAAGTCGCGGAACGCGTGCCCCAGCCGCGTCAGCTCCCTCTTCAAGTCCTCCTTGAGCGGGAAGCCGCCGTGGTCGGCGCCGATCGCGACGAGGCGGCCGGCCTGGGCCGCGGGCGTCGTGACGAAGCAGACCCGCCGCGTATCGGCCAGCTCTCGGGCCCAGGGCGTGATGACCGCGCCGGGAGAGGTCTGGATCTCGCCGCCTTGCGGGACGGCGAGCACGTCCTCGCCGGTGACGACGGTCTTCATCGCGGACGGCGATGGTAGCATACGCGCCCATGCCCGCCCGGACGACCGCGTGAGCGATCGGCTCTCCCGGGCGATCTTCTGGTCGGCCGACGCGATCTTCGGCCCGTGGACGATGGCGCTGCTGCTCGGCACGGGCCTGTTCCTGACGATCCGCTACCGCTTCGTGCAGGTCCGCCGCTTCGGGGAGGCGCTGCGGACCCTCGCCCCGCCCGCGGAGGCCGGGACCGCCGGCGCCCTCAGCCCCTTCCAGGCGTTCATGACGGCCCTGGCGGCGTCGATCGGCACCGGCAACATCGCCGGAGTGGCGACGGCGGTCGTGTCGGGCGGCCCGGGGGCCGTGTTCTGGATCTGGTGCTACGGCTTCTTCGCGACCACGATCAAGTTCACAGAGGCCGTGCTGGGCTTGCGCTTCCGGCGCGCCGAGGCCGCCGTGCTCGCGACGGGACCGATGCACTATCTGCGAGACGGACTCGGCATGCCGCGCCTGGCCTGGCTCTACGCGCTCGTCGCCGGCGTCGCGTGCCTCACCACGACGCCCTTCACGCAACCCAACTCGATCGCCGTGGTCCTGGAGAGCGAGTTCGGCGCGCCGACGTGGGCATCGGGCCTCCTGGTCGCCGTGCTGGCATGGCTCGTGATCATCGGCGGAATCACCTCCATCGGACGGGCCGCCGAGAAGCTCGCTCCCCTGAAGGTCGGTCTCTACGTCCTGGGCGGGCTCGCCGTGATCCTGGCCCACGCCGACCGCATTCCCGACACGCTGGCGCTCATCGTGAGGGAGGCGTTCTCGACCCGGGCTGCGGCCGGTGGCGGCCTCGGAATGCTGGTGGCGATGCGTTACGGTCTGGCCCGCGGCATCTACGCCAACGAGGCCGGCTACGGGACGGCGGCGGTCGCCTACGGCACGGCGCGGAGCCGGCAGCCGGTCCAGCAGGGGCTGAACGCCGTCGTGGAGGTGTTCATCATCTCCTGCGTGACGTCGTCGATCAGCGCTTTGACCATCCTCCTTTCCGGAGTGTGGCGGTCGGGAGCGACGAGCACCGCGGTCGTGGCGGAGGCCTTCAACACCACGATGCCGGCCCTCGGCGGCTGGGTCGTGGCGTTCTGCGCGTTCCTGTTCGGCTACACGACCCTGATCGGGTGGGCGTACTACGGCGAGCAGTTCCTCCAGTACGTGTTCGGCCCCTCGATCGTCAAGCCCTACCGGTGGACCTATTGCGGCCTGATCCTGGTAGGAGCGACCTCGAAGGTCGATCTGGTGTGGGCCTGGGGCGACCTCATGAACGGCCTGCAGATCTTCCCGAACCTGGTGGGCGTGATCGGCCTCTCGGGCGTGGCGGCGGCGATGCTCCGCGAGCACGCGGCCTCTCGGGCGCGGAGCGCGTGACGGGTTTCCTGCGGGGGAATGGCGCGCTCACGTGCGACGGCGTGTCGTTGCAGGAGATCGCCGCGTCCCATGGCACGCCGGCCTACGTGTACTCCGCGGCGGCGCTCCTGGAGGCTTACGAGGCCTACGCGCGGGCCTTCGCCCCGGTCCCCCACCGCGTCTGCTACGCGCTGAAGGCCAACAGCTGCGGAGCGCTGCTGCGGCTGCTGGCGGCCCGGGGCGCGGGCGCCGACATCGTGTCGGGCGGCGAGCTGCGCGCGGCCCTGCGGGCCGGCTTCCCGCCCGAGCGTGTCGTGTTCTCGGGCGTGGGCAAGACCGACGACGAGATCGCCCTCGGCCTCGAGGAGGGAATCGGGGAGTGGAACGCCGAGAGCGAGGACGAGATCCGGCGCGTGAGCCGGGCGGCGTCGCGCGCGGGCCAGGGCGCGCGCGTCACGCTGCGCGTGAACCCCGACATCGACCCGCGCTCGCACCCCTACATCTCCACGGGCCTGCACGAGAACAAGTTCGGCGTCGAGATCGGGAAGGCGGTGGAGATCCTCGAGCGGGCGCGCCGCCTGCCCGGCATAGTCGTCACCGGGGTGCAGAGCCACATCGGCTCGCAGGTCGGCGACCTCGGGGCCCTCGAGGAGGCCGCCCGCGCGATCGCCGCCCTCAGCGGCGAGCTGCTGGGGCGCGGCTTCGCGCTGGAGACGATCGACATCGGCGGCGGGCTCGGCGTCGACTACGAGGGGGAAGCCGGACCGGCGCCCGCCGAGCTGGCCGCTCGCGTCCTGCCGGCGATCGCGCCGCTCGGGTTGCGCCTGCTGCTCGAGCCGGGGCGTTCCATCGTCGCGCGCGCGGGCGTCCTGCTGACGCGCGTGCTCTACGTGAAGGAGAACGCACGCAAGCGCTTCGTGATCGTGGACGCGGGCATGAACGACCTGCTCCGGCCCGCGCTCTACGAGGCCTTCCACCGGATCGAGCCGGTGGTCGACGTCGGGGCGGCGGCGCGCGCCGCGGACGTCGTGGGCCCGGTCTGCGAGAGCGGCGACTTCCTGGCTCGCGATCGCCCGCTTCCCGAGGTCCGGCCCGGAGACTTGCTGGCGGTGCGCGACGCCGGCGCCTACGGGTTCAGCATGTCCTCGAACTACAACCTGCGGGCGCGCGCGGCCGAGGTGCTCGTCGAGGACGCCCGGCCACGCCTCGTGCGGCGCCGCGAGACGTTCGAGGACCTCGTCCGCACGGAGGTGTAGCCGCGCCCGGGAGGCGCGCGCCGGCCTCAGCGTGCCTTCCAGGCCCTCCCGTAGCGCAGGACGCCCGTGGCGTCGCTCTCCAGTCCGCGGACGGCCTCGGCGTGAGCCGTCAGGACCGACACGTGGTAGAGGGGCACCCAGGGCATGTCGCGCTGGAACAGCTCCTGGACTTCGTGATAGGTGGCGGCGCGCGTCGCCTGGTCGGGAGCCCGGCGGCCGCGCTTCAGCAAGGCGTCCATCTCGAGGCTCGCGTAGCGGCTGCGGTTGGTGGTGCCCACGGCGGCCGAGTCGAGGAGCGCGGAGAGGAAGTCGTTCGGATCGGTGGTGTCGGCCTGCCAGCCCAGCGGCATCATGTCGTATTCGCCTCGACTGCCGCGACCGACGTATTCCGCCCAGCTCGCCACGCGGACGGGGCGCGCGCGTATGCCGACCCGGCCGAGGTCGTCTCGGATCGCGTCCACGAGCCGTTCCGGGTCGGG
This sequence comes from Vicinamibacteria bacterium, assembly GCA_035691285.1. Lineage (GTDB taxonomy): Bacteria > Acidobacteriota > Vicinamibacteria > Fen-336 > Fen-336 > DATFEN01. The sequence goes on from DASSJI010000142.1 coordinate 27,028, forward strand.
CATGTAGGGCCGCGCCGAGGCGACGGAGAGGATCGTGGTCTCGAAGCCCTCTCCGAGCCCCGCCTCGGCGAGGAGACGGCGCGCTGCGGCGAGGTCCTGGGCCAGCGGCCGCGTCCGCTTCGAATATCCCCACAGCGAGGGCGGCAGGGGATTGCGGGCGGGCTCGCCGTGGCCGCCGAGGAGGCTCTCGATGAGGGCCGCGCGATCGATGGCGCGTGCGACGGCGTGGCGTACGCGCGCGTCGCCGAAGGGGGCGCGCTCGCCGTTGATGGAGAGGAACGCCAGGTTCAGGCCGGTCCAGGACGCGACGACGAGCCCCTGCTCGCCCCGGAGCGCCTCGCCGTGGGCGTGGTCGAGAGCCGAGGTCGCGTCGACGCTCCGGTCTCGGAGCGCCAGGGCCAGCGCCTCGGCGCTCGGGAAGCGCTGGAAGCGAATCCGCGCCAGGCGCGGGGGCGCGCCCCAGTAGTCGCGGTTGGCGCGCAGCTCGACGACGCCAGGCTGCGCCGTCGCGAGGCGGAACGGACCGGTGCCCACCGGAGCGCCGGCGTGAAGCGCCCTGGGGCTGACCATCGAGTAGAACGGCTGCGAGAGCGTGGCCAGGACCGCCGCGTTCGGACGCTCGAGGGTGATGGCCACCACGGCGGGCCCCAGGCGCTCCGCCCGGCCGGGGAATGCCTGGGCGCGCCGCAGGCTGTCGATGTTCGCGACGACCGCCTGCGCGTCGAAGGGCGTCCCGTCGTGGAAGCTCACGTTCTCGCGGAGGGTGAAGGTCCAGGCTCGATTGTCCGCCGTGGCCCAGGTCGTGGCCAGTCCCGGCTCCGGACGATGCCCCCGGGCGTCGAAGGTGACGAGCGTCTCGCAGATGTTGGCGATGACCGCCGACGAGACCAGATCGGTGGCGCGGTGCGGGTCGAGCGTGACCGGATCGGCCAGCAGGCCGACGACCAGCGTCTCCGGCGGCGCCGCGAGGATCGCGAGCAGCGGCAGCGCGACGCTCATGTGAAGGTGGCGCTCCAGGCGCCGACTGGCGCGCCGCCTAGCGGCTCGTGGCCGTGCCGACGTTCACGAGGCTGATCGCCACCGAGCCCGCCTCCTGGACGCGGTCGAACTCGATCAGGCTCTTGCGGTAGTCGAGGATGGCGCGGATCTCCGCCACGCTGGCGTCGGCTAGGTCGCGCTGGGCCTGGGTCACCAGGAAGTTCGTGGACATGCCCGCTGCGAACTTCTTCTCCTCGGCGTCGAGGCGGCGCTCCTGGAGGATGCGGGCGGCTCGCGTCGACTCGACGCGCTTGTAGTTGGCCTCCACGTTGCGGCCTGCGGCGCGCACCTCGGCCACCACCTGCAGCTCGAGGCGGTTGAGGCTGGCGATCGCCTGGTCCTTCGTGAGGCGGGCCCGGGCCTGGTTCGCCTTCGCGGTCCGGTTGAAGAGCGGGTAGGCGACGTTCACACCGAGCGTCCAGGTGGGGAAGTCGCGGCCGAAAACGTCGTCCACGGCGTCGCCGTAGCCGCCCGGGATCGTGTCGATCACGGGTCCGCCGAGGCCGTCGCGGATGAGCTGGGTGCCTCCCACGCCCGTGGCTCCGTAAGCCGCGACGAGGTCGAGGGTCGGCAGCGTCTGGCTCTTCGCGAAGCGCAGGTTGACGTCGGTGGTGTCGATCGCCTTGCGCGCCACGGCGATGTCGGTGCGGTTCGCCAGGGCGTTCTTGATGGCGGCGTCGGTGTCGACCGGCCGCGGATCGGCCGAGGGCCGGTCCGTGGGAAGGATGCGCAGCGCCCAGGCGGCGGGATCGTTCTGCGGGAAGATCGCCTGCTTGATGTTGTCCTCGGCGGCGGCGAGCAGCGTCTCGGCGTTGATCACGCCTTCCTCGCGCCCCGCCACCTCCGACTCCGCCTGGACCACGTCGAGGGGGGCGAGGGTGCCGACCCGCACCTTGATGCGGTTCTCCTCGAGCAGCTTCTGGGCGAGAGAAAGGCTCTTCCTCTGGGCCTCGAGGTTGTCGATGGCGGCGATCACGTCGTAGTACGCTTTCTTCACCGTCGCCACGGTGTTGATGACCGTCTCCCGGAAGTCGGTGTCCGAGATCTCGCGGTTGTTCTTCGTGACCTTCAGCTGCTGGCGGGCCAGGTCGATGCTCCGGTCCCGGAGCAGCGGCTGGGTGAGGGCCAGGTTGAGGAACGAGCCGTAAGTCGGGTTGAAGCTGGCGAAGACGTTGTTGGTGTCCGTCTCGTTGTTGAGGAAGTCCACCCGGACGACGCCGCCGGTCTTGAGCAGCTGCTGGCCCCCGAAGTTCCACGTCCAGGTGTCCGTGTCCACCTTCTCGCCGCCGGTGAACGCGTTCCGAGCGGGGTCCGTCGACGAGTTCTTGTCGATGCGCGCGTCCAGGAAGAAGTCGTAGGCGCCCTTCGCGGCCCGCTCGTCCTCCTTGGACATCTCGGGGCGGTACTTCTCGACCGCGAGGTCGGCGTTGTTCTTCAGGGCCCGCTCCACGGCCTCGTCCATGGAGAGCTCCAGGCTCGGGCGCTCCTGAGCCGTGGCCGCCGGTGCGAGGAGGATCGCCGCGGCGATCACCGCGGCCAGGGGACGGGTTTCACCTTTCATTCGGAAGCTGCCTCCAACCGTTCGTTTCCGGGACGCCGTTCCGCTCGGGAACGGGCTCTTGGCGCGGAACGGGCCATTATAGCGACCCGGCGCCGCCGCCAATCTAATCAAACGTCCCGGGCCGGCCAAAAGATCCGTTCATTGTTGTGTTGGACGGGCGGCGAAGCGCCCGATGAGAAAGGCCGAGCGGTGCCGGAGGCGGCCCGCTCGGCCCTCGAACGTCGCTGACGCCGCAGTCTAGTTGAAGGTGTACCTCAGGCTGAACTGCACGCGATAGACGTCATCGATCCCGGCGGTCGGCTCGAAAGAGGTCCTCATCAGCTCGTTGTTGACGACGCGGAGCCTGTACTGGGCTCGCCCCTGGAGGTCGGCCGGCCCGCCCTGGGTGGACGACGGCACGATCAGGGGCTGGTTGTTCACCAGGCGCTTGCCCACGCCCCAGCTCTTGTTCAGCAGGTTGCTGAAGTTCAGGACGTCGGCCCGGACCTGGAGCGCATGCCGCTTGCCGCCCAGGTCCTTGAAGATGTCCTGCGAGAGGCTCAGGTCCATCCTCCAGACCATCGGCAGGAACACGGCGCCCCGCTCCGCGTATTGGCCGCGATGCTTGCTGAGATACGAATCCTGCTGGATGTAGGCCTCCCAGGCGGCGGCCTGCTCCTCCGCCGTGAAGGTGCGGGTGCCCTGTGTGAAGGTCTGGAAGTTCATCTCGGAGGTGTCCCTCGGGATGTAGATGAGGTCGTTGCTCGTGCCCCCGTCGCCGTTCAGGTCGCCCGAGTACGTGTAGCTGAAGCCAGTCGCCACGCCGGTGATGGTGTTCGTGTTGCCCTGCCAGAACGCCGAGAGGGTCGTGGCCCCGAACTTCAGGAACTCGAACCGGTAGGATCCGGCCAGGAAGAACCGATGCCCCGGCGAGGCGGACGAAAACGCCACGCCAGGATTGTTCGGATCTCCCGAGTGCTGGTTGTTGTTCCACGAGCCGAAGGCGATGGAGCCGGGATCCACGGTGTTCTTGGCCTCGCCGTAGCTGTAGGCCGCCTTGAGGAACCCGGCACGGAAGGCCTTCTGGAGCGCGCCGGAGATGTGCCAGGCATGCCCTTCGCCCTGGTTCTGCAGGACCACGGCGTTCGCGACCGTGGGGTTGATGCGGGTCCCCGCCGTCCAGCGCGGGCGCGCGTCGGCGCCGTTGAAGCGCGTGTTCGCAGCCGGCAGGTTCGCGTTGATGTAGTCGACGCCGTTGACGTCCTGGGTGTACAGGAACTCCGCCGTGCCCACGAGGTTCCAGGGCAGCCTGCGGTCGACGGCGAGGTTCGTCCGCCACACCTGCGGGAACTTGAAGTTCGGGTCGGTCAGGGCCAGCTCGAAGCTCGAGGCCGGCGCGCCCGTCACGGTCGTGGGCTTGTAGTGGTTGGGATCGGGATGGAAGGGCCGCGCGATCGTGTTGTTGAGCTGTTCGAAACCCGTCAGCACGCCCGTGTTCCCGATCTGGTTCGAGATCCACACGTACGCGGGCTTGCCGGTGAAGACGCCCGTGCCGCCGCGCACCTGCGTCCTGCGGTCGCCGCTCACGTCCCAGTTGAAGCCGACGCGCGGGGACCACAGGATGTTGGCTTCGGGCAGCTGCGCGGTCGAGTACTGGATCGGGTTCCCGTCCTGGTCCCGGAACGTCATCGCGTCGGCCACCGAGTTGTCGAACCCGGTGTCGCTGAAGAAGGGAACGTCCAACCTCAGGCCGTACGTCACCTTGAGCCTCCGGTTCACCTCCCACACGTCCTGCGCGTAGATGCCGGTGTACCAGACCTCCAGCGGCTGGACCGGCTTGTCGAGGCCGGGGATGTTCATCCAGCGCACCTGGAACCGGTTCAGGACCACGGGCGACGTGGTCCGGTTCGGGTTGGCCAGGTAGCCGTTCGCGTCGGTGTAGAAGTCCGCCAGGGAGTTGTAGATGTAGACGCTCTGTGAGCCCGGGAAGAACACGTTCTCGGACCTGTAGCGCTCCGCGCTCCCCCCGAAAGTGAGAGCGTGGTTGCCCCGGTGCATCGTGAAGCTGTCCTGGAGCTGGAAGGTCTTGTAGCGCAGCTCGTTGTTGGGGGTGAAGGGCTCCGAGCCGAACGTCGTGTAGACGGATCCGCTCTGGAGGATGTCGACCATGGGGAAGAGGCTGTCGAGCGCGCCGCGGCTCTCGTCCTGGGAGGTGTAGCCCACGATGAGCGTGTTCGAGTTGTTGGCGCCGATGATCGAGTTCCACTCGCCGACGATCGAGCGGATGTTCTCGAGGATCTTGTAGTTCGAGCCCTGGAAGTTCAGGCCCGTGGTGTTGCTGCGGCGGGTGCCGAAGCCCAGCGACGAGGAGTTCGAGACCAGCACGTCGTCGTCCGAGTCCAGATGGGTGTAGCGCACCGTGAACTTGTTCCGGTCGTTGAAGTTGTAATCCACCCTGGCCAGGTACCGGCGCGCGGGCGTCTCGAAGCTGTAGTCCTCGTAGGGGCCGGGGTTGAAGTCGAAGTTCGAGGCCAGGTAGTTGCTGAGCGCATCGAGGTCCGCGGCCAGCACGCGGGTCGTGTTGCCGCCGACGGTCTGACCGCCCGCGTTGGCCTCGAAGGTCGTGCCCGGCCGCTTCTGGCTCTCGTCCTCGAAGCTCCCGAAGAAGAACAGCTTGTTCTTCATGATCGGGCCGGACAGCCAGGCGCCGAAGCGGTGCGCGTCGAAGGTGCCGGGATTGAACGGCAGGTCCCCGGCCTCGGTGCCCACGAGGCCCTCGTCGCGGAACCAGTAGTAGGTCGAGCCCCTGAAGCTGTTGGCGCCGCTCCGGGTGATCGTGTTCACGCCCGCGCCGACGAAGTTGCCCTGCCGGACGTCGTAGGGGGCGACGTTGATCTGCACCTCCTCAATGGCGTCTACGGCGATGGGCGCGACGCCCGTCCGCTCCCCCGGCGAGCCGGCCAGGCCGAAGGAGTTGTTGAAGTACGATCCGTCGACGGTGATGTTGTTGAGGCGGTTGTCCTGCCCCACGAAGGAGCCGCCGAAGGGCCCGCCGCTGTACTGGGGGCTGAGACGCGCGAAGGACTCGAGGCGCCCCGAGATCGTGGGAAGCGTGGCGAGCGCCTCACGGTCCACCGACGTGGCGGCGCCGGTCCGCGCCGAGCTGAACACGGGATCGGCCTGCGCCGTGACCGTGATCTCCTCTTCGATGGCCGCCGTCTTCAGGCCGAAGTCGAGATCGTTGGTGACGCCCAGCGAGACGAACACGTCCTTGGTCGTCTGGGACTGGAACCCGCTCAGGGACGCGGTGACCGTGTACGGGCCGCCCACCCGCATGCCCGGGATGTCGAAGCGCCCGTCGGAGCGGGTCGTCGCCTCGTAGCGCGTCCCCGACGGCTCGTGCAGGGCGGTGACGGTCGCGCCCGGGACCGGCTGGTCCTGCGGGTCGGTGACGAGCCCGGCCAGCCCGCCCGTCGTCGGGGCCTGGGCGCCCGCCGGACCGGCCGGCACGAGCGAGGCGCAGAGTGCGACGACGGCGAGCGCACGGCACCAGAGCTTCAACCGATCCCCGCTGGAGAGCAAGGCTCCAAACTTCTGCACCATGGCAACCTCCGTGTACGCCGGCTGGTCTCCGGGGCACAACGCGGGGGGAAGGCGCGGCATCGCCTCGCGAACGCCCGTCTTGCGCATGATCACCCGGAAGCGGCCGCATCCTAGTCTCGCCCCGCGCGCGGAGTCAATCCCCGCGTCGCTCGCCGGCGGCGGCTTGTGGCATGATCCCGATTCTCCGAGGAGGCTTCGTGATGAAGGTGTTGCTTTCCCGTGATGCCATCCGGGATCGCGTGCTGGCGATGGGCCGCGACATCTCGCGGGACTACGCCGGTCGCGAGCCGCACCTGGTGGGCGTCCTCAAGGGCGCATGCACCTTCATGACCGACCTGTCGCGGGCCATCGAGATCCCGATCACGCTGGACTTCATCGCGGTGTCGTCCTATGGCGCCGCCACCAAGACCTCGGGAGAGGTCAGGCTGGTCAAGGACCTCGACCAGGGCCTCGAGGGCCGCGACCTGATCGTGATCGAGGACATCGTGGACACCGGCCTCACGCTGAACTACCTGCTGAACGTGCTGCGCGCCCGGGGGCCGCGCTCGCTCAAGGTCGCGGCGCTCCTGTCGAAGCCGTCGCGCCGCCTCGTGGAGGTGCAGGTCGACTACGTGGGCTTCACCATCGACGACCACTTCGTCGTCGGCTATGGTCTCGACTACAACGAGCGCTATCGGAGCCTGCCGGACATCGTGGTGTACGGGACGTAGGGGCCCGCGCTAACCTGGGCCCGATGAAGAGGCTCATCGTCAACGCCGACGACTTCGGCCGCACGCCGGGAGTCAATCGCGGCATCGCCCAGGCCCACGACAGGGGCATCGTGACGAGCGCCACGCTCATGGTCGCGCATCCGGCTGCGGCCGAGGCCGCGACGCTCGCGAGGGCCCGAGCCGGCCTCGGCGTCGGTCTCCACGTCGCCTTGACCGGCGGCTCGCCGGTGATGCCGCCCGCGCAGGTCCCGACGCTGGTGGACGAGAGCGGACGCCTGCCCGCGAAGGCCGAGGGACTGCAGCGCGCGCATCCGCGGGAGCTGCTGGCCGAGATGCGCGCCCAGCTGCGGCTCTTCCGCGAGCTGATGGGCCGGCTGCCGACGCACTTCGACAGCCACCATCACGTCCACGCCCAGCCCGCGGTGCTCGAGGCGCTCATGACGCTCTCGTGGGAGACGGGCCGGCCCGTGCGCAGCGCGTCGCCCCAGGTCCGGGAGCGCCTGCGGTCCGAGGCGATCCCCACGAACGACGCGTTCATCGACGGCTTCTTCGACGCCGGCGCGAGCCTCGAGAGCCTGATCGCCCTGCTTGGACGCGTGGGCCCGGGCGTGACCGAGCTGATGTGCCACCCGGCCGTGGTGGACGACGAGCTCAGGGCCTCGAGCGGCTACGCGGAGCCACGGGCCCGGGAGCTCGAGGTGCTGACCCACGCCGACGCCCGCGCCACGCTCCAGGCCCTGGGCATCCAGCTCTCGAACTACGAGACGCTGTAGAGCGCGGCCGCGCGGTCAGCGCCCGACGCTGGCCGCCACCCGCCTGCGCCAGACCTCGGCCTCGGCCAGCACGGAGGCCTCGTCGAGGGTGAGCACCTTGCGATCCCGCATCACGACACGGCCCTCGATGACGCTGTGGCGCACGTCGGCGCCCTTCACCGCGTAGACGAGGTGGGAGACCGGCTCGAACATCGGATGGAGGCGCGCGGCGCCCACGTCGACGACCACCAGGTCGGCGCGCTTGCCCGGCTCGAGGGAGCCGAGGCGGTCCTCCATGCCGAGCGCACGCGCCCCGCCCAGTGTCGCCATCTCCAGGACCCTCGGCGCCGGGGCGGAGGTCGGGTCGCCGCTCGCGTGCTTGGCCAGGAGCGCCGCCGTGAGCATCTCCTCGAACATGTCGAGGTCGTTGTTGCTCGCCGCCCCGTCGGTCCCGAGGCCGAGGCGGAGACCCTCGGCCAGCATCTCGGTGACCGGCGCCGCGCCCGACGAGAGCTTCATGTTGCTCTGCGGACAGTGGGTCACGCCGACGCCGGCGGCGAGCAGGACGTGCCGATCGCCGGCCGAGAGCCACACCCCGTGGGCGCCCAGGACGCCCTTCCTCAGGACGCCGAGGTCGCGCAGGTGCTCGGTCGAGGTCTTGCCGTATCTCTCGCGCACCTGCCTCTGCTCGTCCATCGACTCCTGGAGGTGGATGAGGAGCGGGACCCCGTGGCGGCGCGCGAGGGCGTCGGCCGCCTTGAGGGTCTCCGGCGAGCCGAGGTAGGTCGAGTGGGGCGCGACGGCCGGGACGATCAGCGGGTCGTTCTTCCACCGGGCGATGAACCGGTCGGCGTAGGCGAGCGCCTCCTCCCGCGTCTTGTTGTCGGGGGCGGGGAAGTCGATCAGGGTCGAGCCCGCCACGGCGCGGATGCCCGCCTCCCGGGCGGCCTCGGCGACCTGGTCCTCGAAGTAGTACATGTCCACGAAGGTCGTGGTCCCGGAGCGGATCATCTCGAGGGCCGCGAGCCGGGTGCCGGCCTTCACGAACTCGGCGGTGACGTTCTTCGCCTCGGCGGGGAAGATGTACCGCTGCAGCCACTCCATGAGCCTCAGGTCGTCGGCGACGCCGCGGAACAGCACCATCGGCGCGTGGGTGTGGGCGTTGATCAGGCCGGGCAGCACGATGCCGCCGCCGGCGTCCAGGCTCTCGCGCCCGGCATAGGCCGAGGCGATCGCGGCGGCCGTTCCCACGGCCACGACGCGGCCGCCGTCGATCGCGACGGCTCCGTCCGCGACCACGCGGCGCTCCGAGTCCATCGTGACGACCGTCCCGTTCGTGACGACGAGGGCGACCGACTGGGAGGCGACCAGCAGCAGCGCCGCGAAGAGGCTCACAGGCTCATCCGGTCGAAGGGCAGGGGCAGGAGCTCGGACAGGCGCACGACACTGCGCGTGCCGCGCAGGTTCTCCATGTGCACCCAGACGTCGCCGCAGAACTCCCACAGGATCTGGCGGCACGGCCCGCACGGGGCCGTCAGCCGCCTCGAGTCCGCGACCACGGCGACGGCGTCGAAGCGGCGCAAACCCTCCGATACGGCCTTGAAGACCGCCGTGCGCTCGGCGCACAGCGTGAGGCCGAAGCTCGCGTTCTCGATGTTGCAGCCCGTGACGATCTCGCCCCGGCTCGTGCGCAGCGCGGCCCCGACCTTGAAGCGCGAGAAGGGCGCGACGGCGCGACGGCGCGCCTGCTTCGCGTAGCGGACCAGCTCCCGCAGGTCCGGCGGTGTGTCCTTCATGCCGATTTCGCCGCCTCCACGATGATCCGCGTCAGCACGTCGATCAGGCCCGCCTTCACCTTGTCGCCGACCTCGAGGACCTCGCGATGGTCCAGGGGCTTCTTCAGCACGCCGGCCGCCATGTTGGTGATGCAGGAGATGCCGAGCACGCGCACGCCCATGTGGCGGGCGGCGATGGTCTCGGGCACGGTGGACATGCCGACGGCGTCGCCGCCGATGGCCCGGGCCGCGCGGATCTCGGCCGAGGTCTCGTAGGAGGGGCCGGTGAAGGCGACGTATACGCCGTGGCGCGCCTGCACGCCGGCCTTCCAGCAGGCCTTCTCGGCGATCTCGCGCAGCTTGGGGTCGTAGGGCTCGGTCATGTCGAAGAAGCGCGGCCCCAGGGTCTCCTCGTTGGGGCCGATCAGCGGGTTTGCGCCCATGAAGTTGACGTGGTCCGAGACGAGCATCAGCTCGCCCGGCTTGTAGTTCACGTTCACGGCGCCGGCGGCGTTCGTCTGGACCAGGATCTTAACGCCCAGCCTGGCGAGCACGCGCACCGGGAACACCACCTGCTGCAGCGTGTAGCCCTCGTAGTAGTGCACGCGGCCGTTCATCACCGCCACCGGCACGCCCTGGACCGAGCCGATCACGAGCTCGCCCCGGTGTCCGATGGCTGTGGAGCGCGGGAAGTGCGGGATCTCGGCGAAGGGGACGGTCACGGCCTCGTCGAGGCTCCTGGCGAAGGCGCCCAGCCCCGAGCCGAGGACCAGACCGACCTGGGGCCGGAGCGGGGTCCTCGCGAGGATTGCCCTGCTGGCCTCGGCGAGCTGCGTGAGGAGCTCGCTCACAGCAGCATGCCCGCGATGCAGGCTGTCATGAAGTTGGCGAAGGTGCCGGCCAGGAGCGCGCGCAGCCCGAGACGGGCCAGGTCGTTCTTGCGCTCGGGGGCCAGCGCGCCGATGCCGCCGATCTGGATCCCGATCGAGCCGAAGTTCGCGAAGCCGCACAGCGCGTAGGTCGCGATCGTGAACGAGCGGGGATCGAGGCTCGCCTTGAGCGGGCCCAGCTCGCCGTACGCGATCAGCTCGTTCAGCACCATGCGGGTGCCGAGCAGGCCGCCGATGGCGTGGGCGTCCTGCCAGGGGACGCCCATGGCGAGCGCCAGCGGCATGAAGGCGACGCCCAGGATCCCCTGGAGGCTGAGCGGCACGCCGAAGAAGCTTCCGATCCCGCCGAGCACGGCGTTGACCAGCGCCACCAGGGCGAGGAACGAGACCAGCATGGCCGCCACGTTGAGGGCGAGATGCAGGCCCTCGCCGGTGCCGCGCGCCGCTGCGCCGATCAGGTTCGAGTCGACCTTGGGGATGTCGATCTTCACCGTGCCCGCCGTCTCGGGCTTCTCGGTCTCGGGCACGAACAGCTTGGCCAGCAGGATCGTGCCCGGCGCGGTCATGATCACGGCGGCCAGCAGGTGCTTGGCCTCGATGCCGTAGGCGATGTAGGCGCCCATGATGCCGCCGCTGATGTGGGCCATGCCCGAGGTCATGATGCACATCAGCTCCGACTGGGTCATCTTGTTGATGAAGGGGCGGATCGTGAGCGGGGCCTCGGTCTGGCCCATGAAGATCGAGGCGGCGACGTTGAGGCTCTCGGCGCCGCTCGCGCCCATGAGCGCCGTCATCACCTTCGCGAAGGCCTTCACGACCACCTGCATCACGCCCAGGTGGTAGAGGATCGCGAACAGCGCCGCGATGAAGATGATCGTCGGCAGCACCTGGAACGCGAAGATGAAGCCGATGCTCGCTCCGCCTTTCGTGCCGAGGGTCTGGCCGAACACCATCCTCGAGCCCTCGAAGGAGAACTCCAGGAGCTGGTTGATCTTGGCGCCCAGGTAGCTGAAGAGCGCCTGGCCGACGCTCGTCTTGAGGACGAACAGGGCCAGGGCGAACTGCAGGCCGAGGCCCCAGGCGACGGTCTTGAGCTGGATCGCGCGCCGGTTCGTGGAGAGGGCGTAGGCGATCCCCATGATGACGACCAGGCCGACGATGGGGAGCAGTCGATGCATGGGCGGTTCCTCCGGGGTTGGGTCAGGCGTCGAGGATGGTGTGGATCAGGGGACGGGCGGCAGGCGTCTCGTCGGCGACGACGAACGCGGCGCGCAGCCGCGGCAGTGCCGCCTCGAAGCGCGCGCGATCGCCGACGTGGACGGTCGCGAGGCTCTCGCCCCTGCTCACGCGGTCGCCGACCTTGCGCCGCAGCACCAGGCCCACCGCGGGATCGATGCGGTCGTCCACGGTCTCGCGTCCGCCGCCCAGCATCATGATGGCGTGGCCCAGCTCCCGGCACGCGATCCGCGCCACGCAGCCGGAGGCCGGGGCCTCGATCTCGACCGTCTCCCGCGCCTGGGGCAGGAGGGCGACGTCGTCGCACACGCGCGGGTCGCCGCCCTGGAGCTGGATGCACTCGCGGAACGCCTGGAGGCCGGTCCCGTTGCGGAGTGCCTCGGTGGCTCGGCCCCGGGCGGCCTCGAGGGACTGGGTGGCCCCGACCATGAGCAGCATGTGCGCCGCCAGCTCGACGGACAGCGTCACGAGGTCGGCCGGACCGCGGCCGCGGAGGGCTTCGACGCACTCGGCCACCTCCAGCGCGTTGCCGCACGCGAGGCCGAGGGGCTGCTCCATGTCCGTGACCAGCGCCGTGACCTTGTTGCCCATGCCGCGGCCGATCGAGACCATGGTGCGGGCGAGGGCCAGGGAGTCCTCGTAGCGCGGCAGGAACGCCCCGTCCCCGGTCTTGACGTCGAGGACCAGCGCGTCGATGCCCTCGGCCATCTTCTTGCTCATGATCGAGGCTGAGATGAGCGGAAGGCTCTCAACCGTCGCCGTCACGTCGCGCAGCGCGTAGAGCTTCTTGTCGGCCGGGGCGATCTCGGGCGTCTGGCCGATGAGGCCCATGCGGCAGCGGCGCAGCGTGTCGCGCAGCTCCGCGAGGCTCAGCGCGGTCCGGAAGCCCGGGATCGCCTCGAGCTTGTCGAGGGTACCGCCCGTGTGCCCGAGGCCGCGGCCGGAGATCATCGGCACGTACACGCCGCAGGCGGCCACGAGGGGCGCCAGGATCAGGCTGGTCTTGTCGCCCACGCCGCCGGTCGAGTGCTTGTCCGCCTTCGGTCCCGGCAGGTCGGACAGGTCGAGCACCTCGCCGGTCCGCATCATGGCGTCGGTGAGGGCGACGGTCTCGGCCGGGCTCATGCCGCGGAAGTAGACGGCCATGGTGAACGCCGACGCCTGGTATTCCGGGATGCGGCCCTTCGCGAAGCCGTCGATGAAGAAGGTGATCTCCTCGCGCGTCAGCTCGCGGCCGTCCCGCTTGGCCTGGATGATGTCGACCGCGCGCATCAGCGAAACCCCTCGGCCATGTAGAGCTCCGACAGCACACGGCGATAGTTGTAGGCGTACGCCTTCGCATCGGGGGTCAGCAGGATCCGCGTGATGGCCAGCAGGCCGGTGAGATCCGCGGGCGCCAGATCCTTCCAGGGCTCGCGGCGGCCGCTGGCAATGTCCAGGCGAAAGACCCGAGCGGGAACCTCGCCGCGCTTGAAGGCGTAGACCGAGCGCCCGTCGGAGCTGAAGCGGATGGGCTGCTCGCCCCATTCGAGACCCGGCAGCGGTCTTGGCTCGCCGCCCTCGACCGGATACAGCGCAGCCTTCTGGTCCGGGCCGAACGCCACGACCCAGCGTCCATCGTCGGTCACGGCCTGGAAGTTCCCCGAGATGGTGACGCCTTCCGGAGTGACGGGCTTGGGGGGGCCACCGTCCAGGGTCACGACGTAGACACGCGACGCGCGCCCCTCCTCGAAGCCGTTGCACAGGATCCGCTTGCCGTCCGGGAGCCACCTGACGTTCCCATGTCGCACGAGGCCAGGAAGTCTCACGGCCTTCGGCTCGCCCGCCCCCGTCGGCAGGAGCACCGCCTCACCGCCCTGGGTCTTCCGGGAATAGACCCACTTCCCGTCGGGAGACAGGGCGTCGCCGTTGCCTTCGCCGAGTCGCACCGGGATCGAGCCGTCGGTCGGCCGCAGGTAGACGGAGTAGTTGCGTCCGGCCCCCTCGCCCTGCTCGTCGATCACGATCTGCCGGCCGTCTGGCGTGAGGTCCGTCAGGATCGACCAGTCGAGCCACGACAAGTCCCGCTCACGCGACTCGCCCGGAGCGAGAGCGCTGATGCCCGAGCGCGACGTCTCCCTGGACATGAGGATCCCGCCATCCTTCGAGATGTCGTACAGGGTGAGCTGGCCGGTCTCCCGCGTCACGAGCCGCTGCGCTCCCTGGAGGGTGACGGCGCGCAGCGCGCGTCCGGTTCCGGATTCGGTGGCGGTGAACCAGACCTCCTGGCCGCTCGGGGCCCACGCCAGGCCCTGCACGCTGGCCCAGCCGCCGGCGAGGACCTGCTTCCGGCCGGCGAGGTCGACCACGTCGACCGAGCCTGCGTCGTCGCCCCCGGACAGGTGGTCGAGAAACGCGACCAGGTCCCCCCTGGGAGAGATGCGCGGGTGGCTGATCCAGCCGGGAGTGGCGTGGAGAACCTTTCCGATCGGGAACTCGAGGCGCATCTTGCCCTCGGCCTGCCGCACCACGGCGAGGGTCTGGCCGTCCGGCGCCCAGTCGGCATAGAGCACGTTCTCGAGGACCGGCCGCGGTGCGCCGCCGGCGATGGGGAGGCGCGCCAGCGTCGACGTGAAGAGCCAGCCACCGAGGGAGCGTGGGCTCAGGGCGATCGCCATCTCGCCGGTCGACGAGAGCGCGAACAGGTCGGTGCTCGGGAGCCCGAGCGGACGCGACTCGGGGCTCTCGGGGCGAGTGAGGTAGAGCTGGACAGGACGGCCCTCGGCGGCCGCCCCGTAGATGATCGTGTCGCCGCCTGGGGAGAAGCGGGCCGAGAACACGGTGCTGCTGGTGAAGGTCAGCCGCCGGAACCGGGGTTCGGCCTGCGCGACCGCTCGTGACTGCCGCAGCCCGAGCCTGTGTCCCGCGAGGAACGACGCAGCCAGGAGCGCGAGCCCGCCCGCGGCCAGCAGCGCGCGGCGCCTGTTGCCGCGGCCCCGGCCTTCCATCGCGATCGCGGTGCCGGAGGCCAGCGACAGCGCCGACAGGTCGAAGGCCAGGTCCCGCGCCGACTGGAAGCGCTCGTCGGGGCTCTTCTCGAGACAATGGCGGACGACCCGCTCCAGGGCAGGCGGGACGTCGTGGCCCGTGCCCGAGAGCTCGGGCGGGTCCTTCGTGAGGATCGCGGTCATCGTGTCGGCAGCCGTGTCGCCCTTGAACGCCCGCGAGCCGGTGAGCATCTCGTACAGGACCGTGCCGAACGCGAAGATGTCGGCCCGATGGTCGGCGCGCTGGCCGCGGACCTGCTCGGGGGCCATGTAGCCGACGGTCCCGAGGACGGCGCCGGCGTCGGTCTTGTGATCCGCCGTGGGCAGGTTGCTGTCGGACCCGAGAGCGCCCTCGGGCACGTGCTTGGCGAGGCCGAAGTCGAGGATCTTGACGCGTCCCTCGCGGGTGACGAACACGTTCTCGGGCTTGAGGTCGCGGTGGACGATTCCCTTCTCGTGGGCGGCGGCGAGGCCCTGGGCGATCTGCACGGCGTATTCCACGGTCTTTCGCGCCGGGATGGGCCCGCTCGCGAGACGATCGCGCAGGCTCTGCCCCTCGAGCAGCTCGGTGACGGCGAAGGTGACCCGGTCGGTCGTTCCGAAGTCGTGGATCGCGAGGATGTTGGGATGCGACAGCGCCGCGACGGCCCGCGCCTCGCGCTCGAAGCGGGCCAGGGCATCGGGGCTGCCCGCCAGCCGCTCCGGGATCACCTTGACGGCCACCTCGCGGCCGAGCTTGGTGTCGCGGGCGCGGTAGACCTCGCCCATGCCGCCCGCGCCGAGCGGCGCGAGGACCTCGTATGGGCCGAGGCGACTGGAGGTCGCTAGGACCATCGAGGGAGCGCGCTCACTTCTTCTTGATGCGCTCGAGCTCGGCCCACAGGTCCCGCTTCTTCTTCGCCGGGGCCGGCGGAGGCGCCTCCGTCGTCGTCGGCGGAGCCGGGGGCGGCGGCATCCCCGCCAGCACCTGGTCGAAGAGCTTCTTGGTCTCGCCGGTCTTCTTCGAGCGTTTCGGGGGGACCTGGGCGTGGCGGTAGTCGTGGGTGTTGTAGCAGGTCCGGCAGGTGACCTTGGCCACCTCGGTCCCTGAAAGGCTCGTGACGTCGTGGTTCAAGAGGAGCCGGCAGCGCGGGCAATAGTCGTCGATGACGTCTCCGAGCCTGATGGGACGGGCGTCCACCGCTCTTCCTCCGGTCGGGGAATGGAAGGCAGTATACTCCCAACCCTAGGCGGCGGAGCGGTCCCAGGCAGCCCGTGAACAATCCCGAAGCGGACTACTACCGGCTGCGCACGGAGTGGCTGCGTTACAAGAGCCACCTCTTCGACAGCCTGACCGGCCTGCCGGCCCTCGCCGCCGTCGTCGAGGACGTGCGCCGCCTGCTCGAGTCGCAGCGGGGAGTCGACGTCCTCTACGTCGACCTCGGCCGCTCCGGCTGGCACGAGACCGAGCTCGGCTGGGCGACCTACGACGGCGTCGTCAAGGAGTTCGCCGCCATACTGAAGGCATGCCACGAAGCCGGGCTGCTCGCGCCGGGGGACGTGGCCTGCCTCAGCACCGTTCGCTCGGACCGCTTCCTCGTGTTCCTCGGAGGCAGCGGCGCGCTGTCGGCCCAGGCCCGGCGCGAGCGCCTGCTCCAGGCCTTGCGCGACGCGATGAGGCGCGCGCCCGAGGGCAGCCCCGTGCGCGCGGTGCGCGTGGCCGCGGGACATGCGCGCCTCGACGGGCACCCCATGACGCGCGCGGAGCGCGTGATCCAGCACGCGGTCTCCGAGGCGGTCCACATGAGCCTGCTGGAGCGGGAGGGCGCCGACTCGGCGCGCCACGAGGCGCTGGCGACGCTCATCGCCGGCGCTCGCGTGCGATCCGTGTTCCACCCGATCTTGCGGCTCAGGGACGCCGTCGTCCTCGGCCACGAAGCGCTGACGCGGGCCGACTTCCAGGGCGCCTTCGAGTCGGTCGAGGACCTGTTCGCCTTCGCCGAGTCCACGGACCTGGTCGTGGACTTCGAGCGCGTCTGCCGGCGCACCGCGATCCGATCCGCGGGCAGCCTCCCCCGCGGCGGCCACCTGTTCCTGAACGCCTCGGCCCGAGCGGTGCTGGACCCGGACTGGCTCGACGGGGAGACGGCCACGCTCCTCGCCGACGCCGGGCTCCGGCCGCCGGACGTCGTGGTCGAGGTCACGGAGCGCCTGGCCGTCGCCCAGCACGAGGGCTTCGAGGCCGGCCTCCGCGCGCTCAAGGAGCGGGGCTACCGCATCGCGGTGGACGACATGGGCGCCGGCTACGCCTCGCTCCAGGCCCTGGCGGCGATCGAGCCCGAGTTCCTGAAGTTCGACACCAGCCTCGTCCGAGACATCGACAAGAGCAGCATCAAGCGCAGCCTCCTCGACACGCTGCGGGCGCTGGCGGAGAAGATCCGCGCCCGGGTGATCGCAGAGGGCATCGAGCGCGAGGAGGAGCGCGACACCCTCGTGCGCCTCGGCATCGAGTTCGGGCAGGGGTTCCTGTTCCAGCATGCGTAACGCCGAGGTCATCCGGCAGTGGAAGATCCTCAAGCGCATCGAGGCGGGGCGCCACACCACCACCGCCTCGCTGGCCGAGGAGCTCGACGTCACCGACCGCACCATCCGTCGCGACATCGAGGCATTGCAGGAGGCCGGCTTCCCGCTCTACGACGACCGGGTGGACGGCAAGAAGGTCTGGCGCCTGGTCGAGGGCTACAAGCAGCGCCTCACCCAGAGCTTCTCGCTGGCCGAGCTGTCGGCGCTCTACTTCGGGCGCAACCTGATGTCCTTCCTGGGCGGCGCGCCGTTCGCCCAGGACCTCGAGTCGGCCTTCCAGAAGATCCGCGAGGCGCTGCCCGCCAAGAGCCTGCCCTACCTCGAGCGCATCCAGGACCTGTTCGCCGCTCGCCCCGACCCGTCCAAGGACTACTCGCAGAAGACCGACGTGATCGCGTCGCTGATCGACGCGACGCTGCACCAGCGCCAGGTGCGGATCGCGTACTTCTCCTTCGCGAGCCGGCGCACCAAGACCTACCTGCTCTCGCCCTACCGGCTCGTCTACTACCACGGCGGGCTGTACCTCTACGCCCGGAGCGACGAGCACGGCGAGGTGCGCACCTTCGCGGTGGAGCGGGTGCAGCGCATCGAGGTGCTGGAGTCGACCTTCGAGATGCCGGCGGACTTCAGCGCCGCCGAGTACGCGAGGGGCGCTTTCGGCATCGCGGGCGGCAGGCCCGAGACCGTGGAGGTGGCCTTCGACGCCGAGATGGCGAGCTACATCCGCGAGCGGGTGTGGCACGAGAGCCAGGAGCTCGAGGAGCGGCCGGACGGCTCCGTGCTCCTGAAGCTCCAGGTCCACCCGGGCTTCGAGCTCGAGAGCTGGATCAAGGGCTTCCTGCCCCACGCGAAGGTGCTGAAGCCTCTCGCGCTCCGGGACCGCGTCCGCGCCGACGTCGAGAAGGCGCTGAAGTAGAATCGCGGCCGCCATGGGGGCGCTCGAGACCTTCCCGAATCGCCATCCGGGGCGCGACTACACCATCGTCCACACCTGTCCCGAGTTCACCGCGCTGTGCCCCAGGACGGGACAGCCCGACTTCGCGACGATCCGTGTCACCTACGTGCCCGACGCGCTGTGCGTGGAGCTGAAGAGCCTGAAGCTCTACCTCCAGGGCTATCGCTCCAAGGGGATCTTCTACGAGCACGTGACCAACGTGATCCTCGACGACCTGGTCGCGGCCGTGAAGCCGCGCAGCATGACGGTGGAGGGAGAGTTCAACGTGCGAGGCGGAATCGGGTCGGTCGTCCGGGCCCATTACGTGGCCCGGCGAAGGCCGAGGCGGCGATGAGGGCCCTCACGTTCCTGGCCCGGCGCTTCGTGGCCGGCGAGGTCGCCGAGGACGCCGTGGCGGTGGGCCGACGGCTCCATGCGAAGGGCATCAAGGCGACCTTCGACATGCTGGGCGAGGACGTGCTCGACCGCGACGCCGCGAGGCGCAGCACCGAGCACATCGTGCGCCTGTTGCGCCTGGTCCCCGCCGACCTCGAGCGCAACGTCTCGATCAAGCTCACGATGCTGGGCTTCCAGATCTCCGAGGAGTTCTGCCTCGAGCAGGCGGCGCTGATCCTGGCCGAGGCGAAGAAGGCGGGCGGCTTCGTGCGCATCGACATGGAGGGCTCGGCCCATACGAAGCGCACCCTCGAGGTGTTCCGGAGGCTGCGGAGGGACTTCGACAACGTCGGCATCGTGCTCCAGGCCGCGCTCCATCGCACCTACGCGGACGTCGAGGAGTGCGTGAAGCGGGGCGACCGCGTGCGGCTGTGCAAGGGCGCGTACAAGGAGCCGGCCTCGGTGGCCCTCCAGTCCATGGACGACATCCGCAAGAGCTTCCGGGCCTGCGCCGAGCTGCTGCTGGAGAAGGGCAACTACCCGGCCGTCGCGACCCACGACGAATCGCTCGTCCGCCACGCCCTGCGCTGGGCCGCG
>DASSJI010000143.1:0-20191 GCA_035691285.1 Vicinamibacteria bacterium
ACTCGCCATTGGCCTCGATGGTCAACGAGCTCCCAGCTCCGCGATCGCTCTCTCGAACGCCGCCCCAGCGTCTGAGGACACCAGCAGCACCGTCCCCGGCGGGCCTCCGACGGCGAGCCGCCAAGGGGTCCGCGTGAAGGCGCGGAACGGCCCCTTCTGGACGCCCGGGCCGTGGGATGGCTCGAAGCGCGCGCGCAGCGCGTCGCGGAACTCGGCCTCGTCTTGCGGCGTGTCCCAAACCGCGCGCCACACGAGCAGCGTGGCGCCGTTCAGGTCCCAGGTGCGGTAGGCGTCCCCGCCCCAGCCTTCGGTAGCCGCCCCACCGCCACCCAAGAGCGTCCCGGCCAGCAGCTCGCCGAGGACGCCCTCCGCGAGCACGCGCCCGCCGGCGGGAGACCACGGAATGACGACCTCCCTCGGCTCCTCGCGAGCGAAGAGCTTGTCGGAATGCAGCACCTGCTCCGTCGACCGGGGCGGTTTCGACCACGCCTCGCGCAGCGCCGCCCATCCGCCCCGCTCGTGAAGCGCCCGCGCCAGGTTCAGGCCGTCCACGTAGGGACGCGCGAGCTGGTCTCGCAGCACGGCCGGGACGCCCTCGATGGGCGGCACCGGGAGCGCGGCATCGCCGAGCGCCCCGCCCAACGGAAAGAGCCCCTCGAGATACCGCATCATCACCAGGGTGGCATCGCCCTCGAGCACCGACATGAGCGCGATGCGCCGGTCGTCGAAGTCGCCGACGGACTTGGGCAGGGCCGCGTGAAGGTCTGCGTACTGGTCCTGGAGCGCGTGCCGCAGCTCGTGCACCAGGACGATGCGGTTCGTGGGCGTGAGGCTGCGCGTGTCGGACACGGCGAAGAGGCGCCGGTGACCGGGCCGGTCGTCGTAGAACCCCACGACGTTCTCGAGGAGCAGCTTCGTCCGGACGGCGCGAAGGTCCGTCCCGGGGTCGAGCAGGCCGAACGCCGCGAGCGTGCGCGCGTCGGCGTCGGCGAGCTCCGGAGGATACTCGGCGTCCACCAGCTGCCGGAGGTACGACGCCAGGCCGGCCGGCTCCAGGTAGTTGAGGGGCACGGCCGCGCGGAAGGGAACGCCGCCGACTTCGGCCACGCGCGCCTGTAGCGCCTCGGGTGTCTCCTCCTCCTGCTGCCCGAGCAGTCCTGCCAGCAGGGCGTCGAGCAGGTCGCTCGCGTCCGGGGCGGGGGGCTCCTGGGCCGCCGCCCCGGCCGCCAGGAGGGCCGCGACGACGAGGCTCGTCACTTGACCTCGACCACGTCCTTGGGGAGCTTCAGGTCGAAGGCCGCCGCGCCCAGGGGCGCGTTGATCTGCACGTCTTCGAAACGCACCGTCGTGTAGTCCCCGGTCGGCTCCGTGAGCCGCGTCTGGACCGGGATCGAGCGCTCCTTGTCCACCCACAGCCGGATCGCCGCGAACAGCCCCGACTGGCCCTTCTTCGGCACGAGGTCCAGCACGTGCGCCGTCGCCGCTCCCACCTTCTCGTCGGCGAGCAGCTTGACGTCGTACTTGTTCCCCAGGCCTGCCGCCCCGGGTCCGAAGCCCACGAGGAGGTCCACCTCGCCTTTGGCGGGGCCGCGGAACACCTGCTTGCTCTGCGGCACGTAGCGCGCGAACTGGCCGTCCTTGATCACCATCGCCCCGGGGCTCGGCGCGGCGTAGTTCCACCGGAACCGGCCCGGCACCTGGAGGAGCACGTCGCCCCGCTGCTCGGTCGTCTCGTCGAGCAACACCGAGACCTTCGTCTCGACGAAGGCCGCCTTCATGGTCTTGAGGGCGCGCCCCGACTCCTCCAGGGACTTGAGCACCTGCGCCGTGTCGGCGGCATGGAGCGGCGCCGCGAGCGCCGCGAGGCACACGGCCGCGGCGAGCCTCATGGCCGGACCGACATCGGGTCGCCCAGCCAGGCGGACGGCGCCAGGGCAATGAAGACCAGGAGCAGCAGGCACACGAGGTCGTACAACAGAGAGCCGCGCTCGTAGTCCCAGAGCAGGAGCCGCCGAACGCTCACGTGCCCGCCCCGGTGACCTCGGGATGCATGACCCCGTGGCTGATGACCCGGCCGTCCTTCATCTCGATCGCGCGGTGGGCGACGGCCGCCGCCTCGGGATTGTGGGTGATCATCAAGATCGTCTGGCCGATCCTCCGGTTGAGCTCCTTGAACAGCTCCAGGATCATGTTGCTGTTCACGGAGTCCAGGTTGCCGGTGGGCTCGTCGGCCAGCACGATGGCGGGATGCCCGATGATGGCCCGCGCGATGGCGATGCGCTGCTGTTCCCCCGCCGAGAGGTCGAGGGGCTTCATGTTCATCTTGTGGGGCAGGCCGACCATCTCCAGGACCTCGACCAGTTTCTCGCGCGCCGGCACCCCGTCGCCCTGGATCTGGCGCGCGATCTCGAGGTTCCCGCGCACCGTGAGCGTCGGCAGCAGGTTGAAGCGCTGGAACACGAACCCGATCTTCTCGCGGCGCACCCGCGTGCGCTCGGCGTCGGCCGCGGCCGAGACCGCGACGCCGTCCACGATGATCTCGCCGCCCGAGGGTCGGGCCAGCCCGCCGAGCAGGTGCAGGAGCGTCGACTTGCCGCAGCCGGAGGGCCCCACGATCGCGACGAACTCGCCGCGCTGGACCTCCATCGACACGCCGCGCAGGGCGTCCACCTCCACCTTGCCCACGTGGTAGACCATGCGCAGGTCGACGGTGCGGAGGATCCCCGCGGTCAATTCCCCACCTCGACCGTCCTGTAGCCCTCGGCGGGCCGCGGCTCGAACGCCTTCTCGGGCACGGCCTTGTTGAGCTCCACCTTCTCCAGGCGGAAGTCGGCCACGTAGCCCTCGGCCGGCCGCTGGATCACGACGCGGCGGGGCGCCTCCTCCGACCAGGCGGACAGCGAGACGTCGGACAGGAGGTCGCCGCGCTGGTCGTAGGTGCGCAGGCGCACGGGCTGCAGGCGCTCGCGGTCGAGCCCCACGCGGCGCCGCACCAGCCCGCGTCCTTCGGACGTGCGCGCCACGCTCAGCCACACGGCGTCCCGTTCGGCCTCCATCACCACGGTCTCGCCCTCCGCCGGCGCGAGCGGATCGGGAAGCAGCGCGGCTGTCACGTCGCGAGGGCGCAAGGCGTAGTACGGCGCCTGGTCGGCGCCCTCGGCGGGAGGCGCCTCGTCCAGCACGCTTCCCGTCCAGGTCGTCTTCTTCGAGGGCACCTGGAACCAGAAGCGGCGGCCGTCGGAGACCACCTCCAGGGCCGTCACCACGAGGACGGACCCCTTGAGGTACAGCCGGTCGCCCCTCGTGGCGAGCAGCCGCACGCCCAGCTTGCGCTGCTTGCCCGCCCGCAGGTCCTTGACGTCGAGGTCACCCGTGGCGCTGAGGGTCCGGAGCTCGCCGCAGTACCTGTCATAGGAGTCGAGGGCCTCTTGCAGCGTCACCGCGCGCGCCGGGCGCGTGGGCGCCGCCGCGGGCGGGATCGCGCGGGTTGCGCAGCCGCCGACGAGAACGGTCGACAGCAGCGTCGCACCCAGGGCACGAGCGCACCCGACGCGCAACGGGCCAATGCTAGCCGTCGCCTCGGAGGGGGTCAATGCGCCTCGATCTCCACGGCCCCAGGCTGCCCGCGCCTCCCGGCGACCCGCCCGGCGACACCGAACAGCGCGGCCGTCGCGACCACCGCTTCCAGATGCGCGGTCACCTCGGTGGTCGTCGCCGCGCCGCCCCCGCCGAGGGCGAAGGGCACGACGAGCTGGTCCGCGAGCCACGGGTCCGTGGCGCCCTGCTCCTCGAGGAAGCGCAGCAGCCGCCGCGCCGCGCGGTCGCCCAGCTGCTCCGCGCGAACGCCGCGCTCACCGATGTAGCCGAAGGCTCCTCGGCCCCCTTCGAAGACCGCTTCGAGAAGGAGGAACGATCCCGGGGACGCCGCCTTGACGCCGCTCCGCACCTCCCACTCCGCCTCGAGCCGCCGCGCCTCCCAGAGCCGCGCCTGCGCCGCGTCACGCTGGCGCCTGGCCACGTCGTTCCTAAGGTGCGCGTCTCCCGACACGCCGCGCACCGCGATCAGCTTTCCCCGCGACTCCAACCGCAGCTTCAGGGATCGCGACCAGGGCTCGACGCGGGCCTTGATCTCGCCGCCTCCAGGCGGATAGAACCCGGCGCGCTCGAGAGCGAACCGCGTGTGAAGTCCGGCTCCCTCGACGGCGGCAGCCCAATGCCGAGACAGGAAATCGAACGAGGGGCTCAAGGGGACGTGGGTGCCGCCCGTGATCGTCACGCCGCTCGCGGCGCCTGCCTTGGCCAGTGGCGGCAGCACCGTCTGGAGGACCAGGGTCGCGGCTCCGGCCGTCGCGATCTCGAACCGGAACTCCCCGGCCTCGAGGGCGCCCGGCTCGAAGCGCAGATCCGGCGAGCCCTCGAACGCGCCGCCGACCTTGGCCCCACAGGCCATGGCGGCCGCCCGCACGGCGGCGAGGTGCTGCGGCCGCAGCCCGGGCCGCGACCGCCGTGCGCGGATCCGCTTCAGCTCGAACCCCTGTCCCGTGGCCGCCGAGAGCGCCAGCGCCGTGCGCAGGATCTGGCCGCCGCCCTCGCCCTGGGCGCCGTCGATCGGGATCAGCCGCGGGGACACGTGTCCCCGCCGAGGGCCTCTAGTGGTGCTGGTAGGAGGGGGCCAGCCGGGACACGGCTGGCTCCGGGACGAAGTAGCCGGGCGTCGCGATGACCGTGCGCGCACCCTGCATCACCTCGACGTGGGCGAGCAGCCGTTCCTGCGCGACCGGGTACGTCTCCGCCGGGAAGAACCGCTCGATCGTGACGGGGACACCGTGCGGGCCGGGCCGCTCGAGCCGCACGCGCAGCACCGGCTCCAGCTCGTCCGGCTCGAAACCCGAGTTCCACACCGCCGGATCCTCGGGCACCCACACGGAGATGGCCTCCACCTCCACGTGACGGCCGTGGCGCGTCTCCATGTAGTGCTTCCAGAGGTCGAGCTCGACGAGGGGAATGTAACGGACGTTCGACGTCCCCGCGTCCTCGGGTCCGTGGAGCCGGCAGCGCGCCAGAGGGACAGGCTCCGAGTGCGCCATCGTCGAGTTTGGAGCAAGCGGCGTGCCGCATGGCCGCCGAACGGCAGAATTCCAATCGGCGCAGCCACATAGGTTCCGCTTCCCATGGGGAAGGGGCGCTCACCCCGGCTCCCCGCCGTTACCCTTCGGAACGAACCGGTCCCGGCTGGAAGCAGCGCCGGCACCGCGCCTCGTACTCATGGGCGCCGCCCACGACCACCCGGTCCGTGGCGGGCACGAGGCGCTGGCTGCGGTTCGCTGGAGCGCCGCAGCGGACGCAGATCGCGAGTGCCTTGTCCACGTACTCCGCCACCGCTATGAGCTGCGGCATCGGCTCGAAGGGCCGCCCCATGTAGTCCTGGTCCAGCCCGGCGACGATGACCCGTACCCCGCGATCCGCCAGCGCGTTCGCGACGTTCACGATGGACGCGTCGAAGAACTGTCCCTCGTCGATGCCCACGACCTCGGTGCGGTCGTCCACGCGCTCCAGGATCTCGGCCGCGGAGCCCACGACCTCGGACGGAAGCTTCATGTCCGAGTGGCTCACGATCTGGTCGTCGGCGTAACGGCTGTCCACCCGGGGCTTGAAGATCTGCACCCGCTGCCGGGCGATCTGGGCCCGACGCACGCGGCGGATCAGCTCCTCGCTCTTGCCGCTGAACATGCTGCCGGTGACCACCTCGATCCAGCCGAGGCGCGCGAAGGGGGCGTTGGGCGGGCTCACGTGAGGCAGCTCGGCGGCCGCGCTACTTGACGCGCTCGACGTAGGAGCCCGTCGCGGTGTCGATGCGGATGCGCTCGCCCTCGGCGATGAAAGGAGGGACCTGGACCACGAGACCGGTCTCCATCTTCGCGGGCTTCCCGACGTTCGAGACGCTCGCGCCCTTGATGGCCGGCTCGGTCTCCACCACGGTCATGTCGACGGTCAGGGGCAGCTCGATGCCGACGGGACGGCCCTCGTACATCTCCACCTTGAGCTTGATGTTCGGGAGCAGGTACTGCACGGCCTCTCCCAGCACGTCCTGCGACAGGGCGATCTGCTCGTAGCTCTCGTTGTTCATGAAGTGGTACATGTCGCCGTCCTGGTAGAGGAACTCCATCTCGGACTCGTCCAGGAGGGCGCGCTCCACGGCGTCCACCGAGCGGAAGCGGTGCTCGATGATCGACCCGCTCTTCAAGTGCCGGATCTTCGCCTGCACCATGCCGCGCAGGTTCCCAGGGGTCTTGTGCTGCGCCTCCACGACGCGGTAGAGGTCGCCGTCGTGCTTGATGCACATGCCGCGCTTGAGCTGCGTCGCCTGGATCATCGGACTCCCCTCGCGCCTCTCCTCGAGGCCGAACCAAACGCCGATTATACGGCCTTCAGGGGACGTCCTCCACCCGCAGCCCCTCCCGCGCGACCCGGAACGGCACGCACGCGAATCCAGCGCGCGTCACGGAACGGCGGGCGTCTTCCCGGCGGGCCGGCTCGATCCACACGGCCACCATGCCTCCGCCGCCGGCGCCGCACACCTTGGCTGCGCCCCCGGCGCTCGCCGCCGCCGCCGCGATGCGGTCGATCTCCGGGCTCGTGACCGCGGGCGCCAGCCGCTTGCGCGCCTCCCACTCCTCGGCGAGGAGCGCCACGAGGGCCTCGAAGCGCCCCTCGAGGAGCGCGGCACGCACCTCGGTCGCCACCCGGGCGATGGCGTCGAGGGATCCGCGGACGCGAGGGTCGCCGTCGATCCGGCCCTTGAACACCTCCCAGTTGTTGATGCCGGAGAAGCGCGTCGCGCCCGCGTCCACCAGCAGCAGCCACTCCTCGATCCGCCCGGGTTCGACCGCCAGGCGCTCGACGCGGATGCGCCCCGCTTCGAGATGGATCGCAAGGAGCCCGCCGTGGAGCGCGGCCAGGTAGTCCTGGATCCCCGTCGGCACGCCGATGCAGCGCGCCTCGGCGTCGCGGACCACGGGCCACACCTGGTCCTCTGCCAGGCGCATGCCGGCCGCCCGCGCGACGGCTCCGGCCACCGCCACCGCGAGCGCCGAGGAGCCGCCCAGGCCGCTTCCGGCCGGAACGCAGGAGCATGTCTCGACGCCCAGCCCCGACTGGACCCCGAGGGCCTGGAGGACGAAGGCCGCGAGGGGGGCGTCGGGGCCGCCGGTGAGCGAGCCGACGTCCGCCGCCTCTTGAACCGCTCCCGTGTCGAGCGATTCGACGCGAACGCCCCCCGCGCGCGGCTCGACGCGGCAGCGTGCGCGCTGATCGATCGCGACGTTGACCGTGACGGCCCCGGGATGGAAGAGATAGAGCGGCCAGATGTCCAGGGTGCCTCCGGCCAGGTCGATCCGCGTCGGAGCGTCGGCGGAGGCGCCCTTCATGGTGCGCGGATTCTAGCTCGGCGGTAGACTCCGCCCGTGGCGGCCGGCCGCGCCCTCGAGAACACGATCGCGGTGCTGGCCGTCGCCGCCGGGGGCTACTTCGCCTGGCAGCGGTTGCATCCCGAGCCCCCGAAGCCTGCACCCCCTCCGCCCGCGGCTGCTCCCCCGACCACGCCGCTCGCGGGGCCGGCTCCGTCTCCCTCCATGCCCGCGCCGCCGTCGCTCGAGCCCGTTCGCGAGCCCGCGGGCCTCCCGTCCGCCGATGTCGCGTCGGCGCAGTCGCTCGCCGCCCGCGTGAATCGCCTCGAGATGCTCTTCTCGGCGGACCAGCGCACGGCGGAAGACCTTTACGGCCGCTACCCCGCCGAGCCTCGCCTCCGCGACCTGCTCGAAGCGACGCTCGTGCGCCTCGCCACCCAGGACCAGGTCCTGCGCCAGTACCCGGAGGCAACGACGCGGCTGCGCCGTGCGATCCAGATCCATCCGGAGAGCCTGCCGCCGAGACAAGCCCTGGTCATGGTCCTGCTCGAGTCCTCGGATTGGCCGGCCGCGGAGGTCGCGGCCCGGGAGGCGCTGGCGCTGGCGCCGCGCAACGCGGACCTGCTCGAAGCCTATGCCCTCGCGCTCTTCCGCCAGGACAGGAACCGGGAGGCCGCCGAGGCCTTTCGGGCCGTTCTGGAGGTGAGGGACAGCCCCGTGGCCAAGGGCTTCCTGGCACGCATCGAGAAGAACGCCCGCGACGAGGGAGGCATGACCGAGCAGCGCCTCTCGCGCTTCCACGTGCGCTACGACGGCGCCGAGCACGAGGACGTGGGCCGGGAGATCCTGCGCGCCCTTGAGCGCCACTACGCCACCCTGGCGAGCGCCATGGACCACCAGGTGCGCGAGCCCGTTCCCGTGATCCTCTTCTCGAACGAGAGCTACTACGACGCGGCCGGCGCGCCGCGCTGGTCCGGCGGCGTCTTCGACCATACCGACGGCCGCATCCGCGTGCCGATCCAGGGCCTCACGCGCGACCTGACGCCCGACATGGACGCCACACTCATTCACGAACTGACGCACGCCTTCGTGTTCGACATCGCGGGCGGGATCGTGCCCCGAGACGTGAACGAGGGCTTCGCCCAGTGGATGGAGGGCAAGCGCCTCGACTCGCTGGTCGACGCCGACACACGCCGCGCCCTCGCCGACGGCCGCCTCGGCGGGGTCTACGGCTTCTACTTCACCGCCCTCGCCTTCGTGGAGGACCTGGTCGCCCTGCGCGGGGCCGGCGGCGTCAACGACCTCCTCCGGGCCATCGGCGAGTCCGACGACGTGGACGCGGCGTTCCAGCAGGTCTACGGCCAGGACTATCGGGGCACGCAGCAGGCGTTCTACCAGCGCCTCCGCCGGAGGTACGGCAGCTAAATTAGCGCACGCGCAGGTCGAACGGCAGCCGCGCGATCGGCCCGTCCCCGGTGACGGCCCGCGCCCAGCGCAGGAGCCCGCGCAGCTCCCTCGGGACGGCCGACTCCATGTCCTCTTCCTGCTGCCGCTCCCACACCGTCTCGAGGAAGCCCTTCCGCTCGGGGAGGATCACGAGGGCGACGTCGCGGCTGCCGAGCTTCGCCTTCTCGCGCGCGACGGACACTGCGGCGTCGAGGCCGCCCAGCCTGTCCACGAGCCCCTTCTCGAGGGCCTCCTCGCCGGTCCACACGCGGCCCTGGGCGACCGCGTCGACCTCCTCCCAGGACTTCCCGCGGCCCTCGGCGACCTTGCGCACGAAGTCCTCGTAGAAAACGACGTTCTGGTCGTGGATCTTCCTTCGCTCTTCGCCGCTCCAGGGCCGGTACTCGGTGAAGAGATCCGCGAAGCGCCCGCGGGTGATGCTCTCCTTGGTGATGCCCAGCTTGTCGTAGAAGCCCCGCAGGCTGAACTTCCCGCTGAAGACGCCGATCGAGCCGGTGATGGTCGCGGGCTGGGCCACGATCGCGTCGCTGCCGATCGTGACGTAGTACCCGCCGGACGCTGCGTAGTCGCCCATCGAGACCACGACGGGCTTCTCCTTGCGGGCCAACTGGACCTCGCGGCGGATCACGTCGGCCGCCGGACCGAAGCCGCCCGGGCTGTCCACGCGCAGGATGATGGCCTTGTAGCCGTCGTCCTCGCGCGCATCGCGCAAGGCCTGCGAGACCGTGTCGGAGCCCGCCGCGTCTCCGCCAAGGCCGCCGCTGCGGCTCTCGCCCGGGATGATCTCTCCGACGGCGTAGATCAGCGCGAACTTCGGACGCGCATCGAAGCCCAGTCCGCGAGCCCCGCGCGCGTAGCGCCCGGCGGCCACCCGCGTGGCGCCCTTGATGCGCTGCTGGATCTCGTCGTGGTAGAGGAGCTCGTCCACGAGGCCGGCCGCTTTCGCCGCCTCCCCGTCGTACGGCCCCCCGTCGATGACCCTCTGCGCCGCCTCTTCCGTCAGTCCGCGCGACCGGGCGATCGCCGCGCGGTACTGGCCGTAGAGCCCGTCCACGAGCGCCTCCATCTGTTCCCGGTGCGCATCGGTGAACGCCTTCTCGGTGAAGGTGTTCGGCGCGTTCTTGTACTTCCCGACACCCTCGAACTGCGCCTCGATGCCGAGCTTGTCGAGGGTGCCCCGGAAGAACATCACCTCCACCGCCAGGCCCGATACGTTCACGATCGCCGTCGGGATCGCGTAGATCTTGTCCGCCGCCGTGGCGAGGTAGTACTCCTTGTTGCCGCAGTACTCGATGTGGGCGTAGACCGGCTTCTTCGACGTGCGGAAGCGCGCGACGGCGTCGCGGAGCTCCTGCACCTTGCCCCAGCCGGCGCCCTCCAGCAGTCCCACACGAAGCAGGACGCTCGTCACCTTGGGGTCCTTCGCCGCCCGGTCCAGGCTCTCGACGAGCGTCTTCAACGACGGCGGGCGGCGCTCGAAGAGCGCGCCGAACTCCTGGGGCGGCGCCTCTGGGATATCGCCCTCGACGTCGAGGGTGACGCACGAGTTGCCCCCGAGGGACGGCGCGCCGCCGCCCTGCCGAAGCACGTACGCCACGGCGCCGACCGCGGCCGCTCCGATCGAGACGGCCGCGACCCCGGCGACCAGGATCCAGGCCGTCCGCCGCTTCATCGTCCGTTCACCCTTGCGAGGCGGCGCGCAGGTAGGCCGCGCGGCGCTGCGCCTCGCCCGCGTAGACGCTCTCGGGGAAACGCTCGTACAGGCTCGTGTAGGAGGCGACCGCCTCCTGCGTGCGGCGCGCGTCCTCCAGAGTCCCGGCCAGCGACATCAGCACGTAGTCGCGCGGCACCGCCAGCGACGCGTCCTCGGCGAGGGCGCGATAGGTCCCGACGGCCTTGTCCACCGCCCCGGCCCGCCGCTCGAGGTCCGCGAGTCCGAGCTTCGCCATCGACGTCTCGAACCCCGCGGCGCCTCCCGCCAGCGCTTGCAGCGCCTGCCGCGCAGGCTCGAATTCCCCGAGCTCGATTCGGCACAGCGCCCCGAAGTAGCGCGCGCGACGCCCCACGTCCTGCGACGGGTAGCTCCGCTCGACGCCGTCGAACGCCGCCACCGCCTTCGTGTACTTCTCCCTGGCCTCCTTGAACGGCACGACCCCCGCCGGTGGCGCGCCTTGCGTCTCGCCGGCCACAGGCGTCTCGTAGATCCGCATGGCGGCGTCGAACGCGGCCGTGGCGTCGTGCCGTCGCTTG
Organism: Vicinamibacteria bacterium; assembly: GCA_035691285.1. GTDB lineage: Bacteria > Acidobacteriota > Vicinamibacteria > Fen-336 > Fen-336 > DATFEN01. Next base: position 11,124 of record DASSJI010000143.1, read on the forward strand.
CCCTGGAGGTAGTTGAGCCCGCCGCCCAGCACCACGGCGACGCCCACGGCAATGAGGCCGTAGCGCGCCAGCCTCTCGTTCGCCTGGAACCACTTCCAGGCGACCTCGACGCCGCTCAGAAACTCGTCTTCCTTGATCTGCTTCTTCAGTTCCTTCTTCAACGAGGCTCCCGTCCTGATGCTTGGTGCGCCCGGCGTGACTCGAACACGCGACCTACGGTTTAGGAAACCGCCGCTCTATCCTGCTGAGCTACGGGCGCGGCAACGACGAATAGGTTAGCACGGCGGGGATCTTGACAAAGGCCAGCGCCGATCTGTAAAGTCCGCGGCCTTGTGACGGGAGCCCCCCGGGCTCCCGGTTCCGGCCGGTGTCCCTGACGTCGTTGCCGTGCCTCGCGGGATTCAGCCACACCCCTCCGTGGCGTCGCGAAAGCGTGGGACCAGAGGCACAAATGTCCCTGCGGTTCAGCGTGCTGCGGAAAGGAGTCCTGGTTGCTTCAGCGAAGGTCCGTCGCGATCCTGCTCCTCTACACGTTCGGCGTCGACACGGTGCTGTTCGGTGGAGCACGCCCTGTCGCCCAGGCAGCCCCCGTCGAGGACGCCTCGGGCCTGCCGCCCGCCCCGAGCGCTTCCGCCAGTTCGACTCCAGCGCAGTGCGAAGCGGCGCTTCGCGACGGGCTCGCCCCGCGGCTCGGAGTGGCCCGGTCCCAGCTCTGGCCGCCCTACCATCAGCACGTCGACGTCGGCCTCTCCGTTGACCTGACGGAGGCCTGCGAGGGCCACGCCGCGCTCCGGCTCGAGGTCTGGAGCGAGGAGCCGGACGAGGATCCGAACGCCGACGGCGCCTTCCCCGGCGACGCCCGGGTCGAGTTTCCCGCCCTGTTCCTCCGGGCGGAGCGCAAGGGCGACGCCGACGGCCGGGTCTATCTCGTCATCGGCACCGCCACGGGACCCGACGGAGTCGAAGGTTCGAGCTGCACCGCGATCGGCGTGCCACAGAGCCGCAGCCGCGCGGACCTCGCCTCCCTGGACGCGCAGGTGCAGGCGGCCCTGAGCCACTGCGACGTGAACGGCACGCCTCCTGCCGGCTTCGTGAAGCTCGTCGAGGCTCCGTTCGGGGGCGACGCGAATGCTGTCCCGCTCGTCGACGCGGGCAGCGACCAGGCCGTCGACTTCCCCGGCCCCGCCATCCTCTCTGGCAGCGTGAGCGACGACGGCGTGCCCTCGGGCACGCTCTTCGTGAATTGGAGCGTGATCAGCGGCCCGGGCTCCGTGGTGTTCTCCAGCCCGACGTCGCCCTCGACCAGCGCGACGCTCGATGCGGTGGGGACCTATGTCCTTCGCCTGACCGCAAGCGACTCCCAGCTCAGCGCCAGCGACGACGTCGTGGTGGTGGTGGCGCAGGAGAATCAGGCTCCGGTCGTCGACGCGGGCCCCGACCTCCATGTGACCCTGCCGCAAGCCCTCGTCACCCTGCAGGGTAGCGTGAGCGACGACGGGCGCCCGAACGGCACGCTGACCGTCACCTGGAGCGCCGACAGCGGTCCAGGACCCGTCGATTTCGTCGACGCCGGCTCGCCAGTCACCCAGGCGACTCTCCAGGCAGCAGGCGAGTACGTCCTCCGGCTGACCGCGAGCGATTCCCAGTTCATTGCGTCCGATACGGTTCGGGTGGTCGTGGACACCGAGGACCGACCCGTCATCTCGGCTTACGACGCGCGGGTCCAAGAGGGCCACGATGGCACGCAGGGCGCCCTCGTCGCCCTCGCACTGTCCAAGCCGTGGCCGCGTCCCGTGTTCGTGGACTACATGACCTTCGACGGCACCGCGGCGGCGGGATGCGACTATCGGACCCGTTACGGCACCATCGAGATCGCTCCCGGCCAGACCGTCGCCGAGGTCCTCGTCCCCGTGATCGGCGACGTGGCGCCCGAGCCCGACGAGACCGTCGTCGTCCGGCTGGGCAACCCCGTCGAGGCGCAGCTCGCACGCGAGCAGGTCGCGCTCACGATCGGCAACGACGACTCGACCAACCAACCCCCCGCTCCGGCGGGCTCTCCGGCGCCGCCCGACGATGCGCAAGCCGTTGCCCTCCCTCCGACCCTCTCCTGGTCGGCGAGCGACCCCGACGGCGATGCCGTCGTCTCGGACCTGTACCTGGGCCCCGCCTTCGGAACGGACGGCCAGTCGTGGGCACGCTCCTGCCCCGCGACCGCCGAGCCGTCGCCGCGAGCTGCGGCCGCCACCGGCTACGACGAGGCCAACGACCGGCTGATGGTGGTCGGCGGCCGCGGCGCCAGCGCCGGCACCCTGTGGGTGCTCGCGAACGCCAGCGGGACGGGTGGTGACCCGGCCTGGCAAGCCCTGGCAGTCTCCGGCGGCCCCGCGCACGTCGAGCGCGCCGCCACCGCATACGACACCGCGACCAACCGGCTCGTCGTGCACGGCGGCTGCGTCGCCCCCGGATGCTCGTCGGCCTCTGGCGCCACCTGGATCCTCACGAACGCGAACGGCCTCGGAGGCGCCCCGCAGTGGCTTGCGCTCGATCCCGCCACCCCGGGGCCGGCCCTCATGGGGGCGCTCGCCGGTCACGATCCCGCGCGCGACTCGCTGATCCTCTTCGCGGGCGCGGCTGACTCGGACGGCGCTACGTCGGACGTATGGTTGCTGGAGCATGCGAGCGGAACCACGGGCACGCCGAGTTGGCGTCGCCTGCCCATCGATGGCTCCATCCCCGCTCCCCGCTGGGGCGCGGCCGGCGGCTACGACCCCGTCACCGACCGGCTTCTCGTCTTCGGCGGTCGCGGCGACGGCGGCGCGGCGCTGGGCGATACGTGGATCCTGGCGAACGCCAGCGGTCGGAGCGGCGTCCCCGTGTGGAAGGGGCTCGACGCGGACGCGGGCGGGCCACCGCCGCGCTGGGGCGCGAGCGCTGCCTTCGACGCCGGCAGCCGCCGACTCCTCCTCTTCGGCGGATCCACGGCGGGCATCGAGTCCGGCTTCAATTTCGTCTTCGCGGACGCCTGGCTCCTGACCGGTTCGAACGACAGGGCGGACTGGGTGCGCGTGGCGACCCCTGTGGGCGGACCCGTCGGGCGCTTCGAGGCCTCGGCGGCGTACGCGACCGGCGCCAACCGCCTCATCCTGGCCCTGGGAGCGAACAACAAAGTCGGCGATCCGGCGGATCTCTGGTTGCTCGCAGGCGCAGCGGGCGCCCTGCCGCTCCACGCAGGCGACTTGACCGCAATGACGCTCAACGCCGAGGACCTCGTGCCCGGCGACGGCTACGCCTGGAAGGTGGTCACGCGCGATGGCCACGGCGCGTGGCGCGGCTCGCCGATCTGGCGATTCACGTCCAACGGTGCGCCCCTCGTGGATGCCGGACCGGACGCGACGGTGCGCGTGACGGCATCGGCGACGCTGGCGGGCACGGTCACCGACGACGGCTGGCCCATGGGAGGCGCGCTCACGACCTCCTGGGAGGTTGTGGCGGGGCCCGGGACCGTGGCCTTCGCGGACCCCGCATCGCCCGTGACGACGGCGACTTTCAGCGAATCCGGGACGTACTCGCTGCGTCTCGTGGCGAGCGACTCCGCGCTCGAGGCCACCGACACCCTCGCGGTTCAGGTCCTCCCGGGCAACGCGGCGCCGCAGGTCGACGCGGGACCGGACCAGGCCATCATGTCGCCCCTCGATTCCGTGATTCTGGCCGCCTCCGTGACGGACGACGGGGTTCCCGAAGGCGCGGTGATCAACGCTTCCTGGGGCCTCGTCTCGGGCCCGGCGACCGTGAGCTTCTCCGACCCGGCGTCCCTGACGACGACGGCGCAGTTCAGCCAGCCCGGCAGCTACGTCCTGCGCCTGACAGCCACGGACACGGAGCTGGTCGGCCAGGACGACGTCTTGATCCTGGTCTACCCACCCAACCAGGCTCCCGTCGTCAGCGCCGGGCCCGACGTCACGACGGACCTGGGCACCTTCCCCCTGCTCGACGGCTCGGTCAGCGACGACGGCCTTCCCCCGGGCAGCTCCCCCGTCGTCGCCTGGAGCGTGGACAGCGGCCCCGGTCCTGTCCATTTCGCCAACTCGGCCGCTCCCAAGACGACGGCCAGCTTCGAGGTCTCGGGAACCCACGTGCTGCGCCTCACGGCCAGCGACGGCCTGGCCTCGGCGTCCTCGACGGTCACGGTGACGGTCAGGGAGGCCAAGCTCATCCCCTACGCGAGCGGCGAATACCGCTACCAGATCGTGCCCTACCGTTCCGAGGGGGGCGGCTTCGAGCAGCCCGGCTTCGACGATTCCGCCTTCTCGATCGGCGTCGCGCCCTTCGGCAAGGACAACAACAACTGCCAGACGCGGCCGAACACGGTGTGGCCGATCATCAATGACCTGCTCGTGCGCAAGTCCTTCACGCTGACGTCGACCGCGAGCGACCTGACGGTCGGCGTCTCCATCGACAACGACGTGCGCGTCTTCGTGAACGGTGTCGACATCTCGAACGGCTTCCGCGCGACGGGCGGCTGCGGCTTCCGCGACAAGATCGTCCTGCGCGCGCCGAGCGCGATCCTCGTCCAGGGCGAGAACCTCCTCGCCGTCCACGCCAGGGACCACGGCGGATCCTCGGATCTCGACGTCGAGGTGCGCACTGCGCGCGTCGCGCCCGGCAACCAGCCGCCTGTCGTCGACGCGGGTCCGGACCGCACGGCCGTCTGGCCGACGACGATCACGCTCACGGGTGCGATCCACGACGACGGCCTGCCGTCGGGCCGGCTCAACGCATCCTGGGGACAGGTCGAAGACGGCGCACCCCAGGTGAGCTTCATCGACCCCGATGGCGCGACCGCGTCCTTCTACTTCCCGGAGCCTGGCCGCTACACGCTGCGCCTCACGGCGAACGACTCCGAGCTCGAGGGCCAGGACGACGTCGTGATCGACGTCGAGGCTCCGAACCAGGCGCCGGTCGTGAGCGCCGGCCCCGACCTGACGGTTTCGCTTCCGAACGCCGCCGCCTTGAACGGCTCGGCGAGCGACGACGGCCTCCCCCAAGGCAGCGCTCTCCAGGCCACCTGGACCAAGCTCAGCGGGCCCGGTTCCGTCGCGTTCGGCAGCCCCGCGCTGCCCGCGACCACGGCTACGTTCACGGTCGCCGGCACCTATGTCCTGCGTCTGACCGCGACGGACGGCGAGCAGACAACCTCCGACGATGCGACTATCGTGGTCAAGGTCGCCGTCAACCAGGCCCCGATCGTGAGTGCGGGCCCGGACCTGACCGTGCCCGTCTCGGCCGGCGCGACGCTGGCCGGCAACGTCACCGACGACGGCCTTCCGGCCGGCAAGATCGTCACCGCCCTCTGGAGCAAGGTCTCGGGCCCGGGGAGCGTTCGCTTCGCCGACATCTCGCAGCCCTCGACGACGACCACTTTCGGCGCGGCGGGCGTCTACGTGCTCCGTCTCACGGCGAACGACTCGGCCCTGACCACCAGGGACGACGTGACCATTCAGGTGACCGGCGCCGGCGGGAACAGGGCGCCGGTCGTCGACGCGGGTCCGGACCAGGCCACGACGCTGCCGGCCAACACGCTGTCGCTCGACGCGACCGTGTCCGACGACGGCCTGCCGTCCGGAGCGACGCTGACCGCGGCCTGGAGTGTCGTGAGCGCCCCGGGTCCCGTGACCTTCACCGATCCGGCCGCCGTGGACACGACGGTCAGCGTGAGCGCCCCGGGCACCTATGTCCTCGAGCTCGTCGTGAGCGATTCCGAGATCCGCTCGAGCGACACCGTTGCGATCATCGCCAACCCTGGGACCGCTTCGGGGACCGCTCCGGTCGTCTCGCTGTCGTCGCCCGCCGACGGCTCGGCGATCACCGACCGCTCGCCCGTGATCGGCTCGGTCAGCGGTGCAAGCCTGGCCGCTTGGACCCTCGAACACCGCCGGGCCGGGACCGAAGCCTGGACGCGATTCGCGGAGGGCACCGTCCCGGCGTCGAACTCGACCTTGGGCGTCTTCGACCCGACCCTGCTGGTGAACGGCCCCTACGAGATTCGGCTGAAGGCCACCGACGTCGCGGGACGCTCCGCACAGGCCTCGACGACCGTGATCGTGAAGGACAACCTGAAGGTCGGCCACTTCACGGTGTCCTTCGTGGACCTCGAAGTCCCGGTCGCCGGAGTCCCCGTCCGCCTGACCCGGACGTACGACAGCCGCGACCGCTCCAAAGGTGACTTCGGCCACGGCTGGCGGCTCGACGTCAGCAGCCTGCGCGTCGCTGAGAACAGGACGCCGGGTCTTTCTTGGCAGGGAACGAAGTCGAGCGGCGCCTTCCCCACCTACTGCCTGCCGGCCACGACGCCGCACGTGGTGACCGTCGCCGAGCCGGGCGGCCGCGTGCACGAGTTCGAGATGTCGCTCAGCCCGCAGTGCCAGCCCTTCGTCCCCATCGACCAGGCCCAGGTGACGTTCACGCCGCGCCCGGGAACCCTGGGCACCCTCCGGGCCCTGGGCGCGAGCGCCAGCGTGTGGGTCGTAGGGAGCTGGCCGGGGTCCATCGAGCTCTACGATGCCGACACCTTCGACCTCTACGACCCCAGCGCATACGAGTACACCTCGCCCGACGGACGGCGCTTCCAGCTTCGAGAGGGCAAGGGGCTCGAGAGGCTCGTGGATCCCAACGGTAACGTCCTGACCATCACCGCGAACGGCATCAGCCACTCCTCGGGCAAGGCCATCGCGTTCGCGCGCGATCCCGAGGGCCGGATCACGAGCGTCACCGATCCTGCCGGCAACCGGATGGCGTACGGCTACGATGGCGACGGGGACCTCGCGGCCTACACGGACCGCGAGGGCGCCTCGACCACATTCACGTATCGCGCCGACCTGCCCCATCACCTCCAGGACATCCTCGACCCGCTCGGGCGCAGACCGATTCGCAACGAGTACTACCCCGACGGCCGCATCAAGTCCCACACCGACGCGTTCGGGAAGACCATTGAGTACGACCACCAGATCGGAACGCGCCAGGAGGTGGTGACAGACCGGAACGGGGCCGTTCGCGTCCTCGAGTACGACCAGCGGGGCAATGTCGTCAAGGAGACGCAGCCCGACGGGCGGGTCGTGCGCCGGAGCTTCGACCTCCGGAACAATCGCTTGTCGGAGACGGAGCCCCACGAGCCGTCGAATCCGAGCCCCGCCCTCAGCCTCTACACCTACGACGCGGCCGACAACCTCCTCACCGCCCGGGACCCCGAGGGCAACACCACCGAGTACACCTACAACACCCGACAGCAGGTCCTGACCACGAAGGACGCCCGCGGCCGCTTGACGGTCAACGCTTACGACGCGAAAGGCAATCTGCTCACCACGAAGTCGGGCGGCGCCTCGGCGACCGGCCCGTTCCTGTCGGAGACGACGTCCTCCTACGACGCGCGGGGCAACCTCAAGACGCAGACGGTGGTCGTGGACGGCATCGCCCAAATCACGACCTACGAGTACGACGGCTTCGGGAACTTGACGAAGGAAACCGACGCGCTCGGCCACGCGACCGCGTACAGCTACGACGGGAGCGGCAACCGCCTGACGCAGACGACCACGCGAACGCTGCCCAGCGGGGGGAGCGATACGCCCCTGACCCAGTACGAGTACGACAAGAACGGTCGCCTCGTGAAGACGACCGACCCGGACGGCTCCTTCACCCGCACGGTCTACGACGTTCTGGGCCGCCAGGTCGAGAGCCATGACAAGCTCGGGCGCAGTACGGACTTCGAGTACGACGAGATGGGCCGCCTGGTCCGGACCACGTACCCGGACCAGACCTTCGAGGAATCGACTTACGACAGTGAAGGCCGGCGGCTCACCAGTCGCGACCGCGGCGGCAGGACGACGTCTTACGAATACGACGCCCTGGGCCGTCTGAAGAAGACGACGCACCCCGACGGGACCTTCACCGAGAGCAGCTACGACGCCGCGGGGCGCCTGGTGGCAACGACCGACGCCCGGGGCAAGACCACCCACTACGAGTACGACTCCGCCGGCCGCCGAACCAAGGTCCGCGATCCGCTCGGGAACGAGACCGCCTTCACCTACGACGCGAACGGCAACCAGCGCACGGTCCGTGACGCCCGCCTCAACACCACCTCGTTCGAGTACGACGACTTGAACCGCCGGACGCGGACGATCTTCCCGGACGCGACGTATACCGAGACCAGCTACGACAGCCTGGGCCGGCGCATCAGCGAGCGCGATCAGGCGGGTCTGGTCACGCGCTTCGAGTACGACAAGGTCGGGCGGCTCGTGAAGGTCATCGATGCGCTCGGCCAGGAAACGGTGTACGGGTATGACGAGCTGGGCAACCGAACGCTCCAGCGCGACGCCAACGGCCACGAGACGCGCTTCGAGTACGACCGCCTGGGCCGGGAGACCGCCCGCATCCTGCCCGACGGCGCCCGCGAAACGAAGGCTTACGACCCGGCCGGCAACCTCGAGACACGGACCGACTTCATGGGTCGGAGCACGAGGTACGCCTACGACCTGACCAACCGCCTCGTCTCCCGCTCCTACCCGAACGCCGCCGAGAACGTGACCCTCACCTACACGGCCAGCGGCCGCCGGGAGACGGTCACGGACACTCGCGGCACCACCACCTACGGCTACGACCTGCGGGATCGCCTGACGAGCCTCGTCCAGCCTGGCGTCGGCTCCCTCAGCTTCGCCTACGACGGCAACGGCAACCGGACGAGCCTGACCGCCACCGTGGGATCCGGCAGCCACGTCACGTCCTACGGCTACGACGACGCGTCCCGTCTCGACGTCGTCACGGATCCGCTCGGCCGCGACTACGACTTCGGCCACGACGCGAACGGCAACCGCTCGAGCCTCGCCTTCCCGAACGGAACCACCACGGCCTACTCCTACGACGCCCTGAACCGCCTCACCAACCTGACGACGACCGGCCCGCTCGGGACAGTCCAAGGCTACGCCTTCACTCTCGGTCCTTCGGGCAACCGGACCCGGATCGACGAGGCCGACGGCTCGGTCCGCGAGTACGGCTACGATGCCCTCTACCGGCTCACC
>DASSJI010000144.1:0-9630 GCA_035691285.1 Vicinamibacteria bacterium
CGGCGTTCCGGGAGCTCCTTGCACCGAAGGGCTGAGTGACCTTCGTTCGGTCCGCGTGGCTGCGTTAGAGCTACGGCCGCGGCTTGCGCCTGATCTTGCGCCTCGCCTTGATGCCGAAGTACTGTCGCATCTCGTCCGGCGACACGCCTCCCTGCTCGCGGTGCGCGCGGCGCGATCGCTCCATGATCGCGAGGAACTTCGGGTGCGTGCCGATGGCCAGGCTCTCCCAGTCAGCGCCCTCCGGCACGGCGGTGAGCGCGGCTACTGGCTTGCCGCCGACCGTGACCACGACGCCTTCCTCGCGTGCTCGCCGCACATACTCGGCAAGAGGAGCCGTGGCCTGCTTCATCTCCACGGTCTTCATGACAGATCGATCTCCTCCCCGCCAATGAAGACGAGGCTGCGGTCCTTGATCCCCACGGCTCGGATCTCCACTTTGCGTGCTTCCTCGATCACCTCATAGTAAACCCTGAGCTCCCCGATACGCAGCTCGAAACGCGCCAGCCTGTTGGGTTGAAGCGGTTTGCGGTTGCGCGTCACTACAGTCGGTTGGTGGAGGAGTTGTACGTCGACGGCGTTCAGCACCCTGGTCCGCTGGCGAGCGTTTAGCGCCGCCAAGTGGTCTTGGCATGAAGGCGAGTATTCGATGACGTACGGCGGCTTCTTCCGCGTGGAACGCTTCACCAAGGCGATGCTATTCCGGATGACATCCGGATCGGGACCGCGCCGCTTCAGCGGCCTGCTGCGTTAGACTGACTCGCATGGCCATCCATCCCGACCTGCTCGAGATCCTCGCCTGCCCTGTGTGCAAGACCCCGGTGGAGCTCGTCAAGGAGGGCGCCGGACTGCGCTGCGGCCAGTGCAGGCGCGTCTACCCGGTCAAGGACGACATCCCGATCATGCTCCCCGAGGAGGCCGTGCAAGAGGACCAGGCCTGAGCCTCGACCGGATCCTGCTCGGGCTGCTGGCCGGCGTCGCGGCCACATGCCTCGTCTCGATCTTCGCAGCGCAGCTCCTCTTCGCACTGGCCCTGGTCGTGCAGCTCGCCCGCGTCGCGACCGGCCAGGCGCGCTGGCCGAGGCTGCCGGTGGACGGGCCGATCCTGGCGTTCAGCGTCTGGTCCCTGCTCTCGGCGTCGTTCTCGTCGGACCCGCTCGACTCCCACGAGAGCGCCAAGAAGCTGGTGCTGTTCCTGCTCCTCTACGTCGCCGCCGAGGTGATGAGCGAGGCCTCCGCGCGCGAGCGGGTCATGGATGCGGCCCTGCTCGGGGGTCTCGTGCTCGCGACGGGCGCGCTCCTGCAGTACTACCTGCTCGGCTTCGACACCGCCGCGAGACGGCCCCGCAGCTTCCTGGGTCACTACATGACCGCCTCGGGCCTCGCGATGGGCGTGCTGATCGTGTCGGCCGCTCGCCTCGCGTTCACGCCCCAGGCGCTGCCCCGGCGGTCCGACCTGGTGAAGGCCGCCCTGCTGTTCGTCGGCCTCCTCGCCGTCGCCGGGGCTGGCGCCAGCGGCCTCTTCGCCCTGGAGGTCGAGCGCCTGTTCGTGGCGGCGCTCGCCCTGCTGGCCTTCATGCTCGCCGTGCGCGGCGGAGGCTGGCCAACGCCGGGCGCGCGAACGCTCCTGGCCTCGCTGGCCTTCGCGACCTCCGCGTGGGCGCTGCTCGTGTCACGCACCCGCAACGCGTGGATCGGCGCCGTGCTGGGTCTCACGATCGTGTCCGTGCTCAGGGCGCCGAAGCTCCTGGTCGCCCTCGCCGCGGGCATCGTCGCCGTGGCCATCGTGCGCCCGGCGCCGGTGATGGAGCGGCTGAGCCTCGATGCGAGCAGCGTCGACCGCTACTACATGTGGCAGGCGGGTTTCGACATGATGCGCGACAAGCCGGTCTTCGGCCAGGGTCCGGGCCGCATCCTCGCCGCGTATCCGGCCTATCGCTGGCCCGAGGCTCCCAACGCCCTGACCCCGCACATGCACAACAACGTGGTGCAGATCGCCGCGGAGCGCGGCCTGCCGTGCCTGGCCTGGTGGATCTGGCTGGTCGCCGCGCTGCTCGCCGACGCCTGGCGGGCCCTGCGCCGCTCCGGCCACTGGGGAGCGCACGCGGCCCTGGCGCTGCTCGTGGCGATCCTCGCCGCGGGGATGTTCGAGTACAACTTCGGCGACTCCGAGGTCCTGATGTTCGTGCTCGTCGTCGCGGCCCTTCCCTACGCGCTCCGTCCCCGGACCGTCGCCGTCGCATGAAGAGCCGCTTCGCGCTGCTCCTGGCGGCGCTCCTGAGCGGCTGCCGAGGCCCGGAGGGCTTGCCGCTCGTCCTCGATCTGGCGGCGGCGACGCCGGCAGCCGATCGTGAAGGGCCCTGGCGGGTCATCTCCTTCGGGACGCCTGCGGGCATCGCGGCGCAGTTCTCGGGCTTCTACGATGCGCCGCTTGCCCCCTCGGGCGATACGGCTGCCTGGGTCGCGCGGGACGTCGAGCTCGGCTTCCGTCTGGCCAGCGTCGAGCCGCGCGTCGCGCTCCTCGACCTCGCGCCCTTCCCCGGTGTCGCGAGCCAGGGCGCGGAGATCTTTCTCAACGGCGAGCGCGTCGGGGGCTTCGGCCTGACCCCGGCGCGCCGGCGCTACCGCGTGGGACTAGCCGTGAAGCTCCAGCGCGAGGGCGTCAACCGGATGCGGATCCGCTTCGCTGCCGCGGGAGCGTCGCAGAAGACCTTCCGGCGCCGGATGGCTGCGGTCCTGTACGGCCTGTCGCTCGTCCCGGCCAGTGATCGCTCGCATGCCGATCTGGTCGCGCCGGCCGCGCCGCCCCCGCTCTCGGCCGACGGGGACGAGGTCACCCTCGCGGCGCCCTTGACGCTGCGCTACGCGCTCCGTGCTCCCGAGGCCGGCGAGCTGCGTTTCACGCCCGCCCTGCATCCGGCCGCCCGGGCCGCGGGAGGACGCGCCACGCTTCGCGTCCTGCTGGATGAGGAAGGCCGTGGCGAGCGCACGCTGTGGTCGGGCGACGTCACCGCAGGCCAGGGGTTGACCGGAGAGGTTGCCGTGGCGCTCGGCGCGACGCCCGGGGCGAGGATCGTGGTCGGCCTCCGGCGCGACGCGGGAGATCAACCCCACGCCTGGGGCGTGTTCCGGAAGCCCCGGATCCTCGGCAGCGCGTCCCGGGACCCGCTCTCCACCCTGCCCTTGCCCACGCCCGTCGACCGGCGGGCAGACGCGCTGCGCGCCGGCCTCGGCGAGGCCAGCGTGGTCTACGTAATCCTCGACGCGGCGGGGGCTCGGCACTTCGGCGCCTACGGCTCACAGCGGCCCGCGACGCCGGAGTTCGACCGCATCGCCGCGGAGGGCGTGCTCTTCGAGGACGCCTACTCGGTCGCGACCTTCACCCACCTCAGCATGGGCTCCGCGTGGACCTCGGTGCTGCCCGACCAGCATCACAACGGGATCCTGCCCAACGCTCCGCTGCCGGAGGACCGGCTCACACTGGCACAGCTCCTCTCGGCCCACGGGATCCACACGGCGGGCTTCGTCTCCAACGGCGTCGCGGGGCCGGGCTTCGCGCTGGACCGGGGGTTCCAGGAGTTCGACGAGGTCTTCAAGCGCCTCGGGGCCCACGCCGAGGCGTACCGGAAAGTGCTCCCGGCCTGGCTGCGTGCGAACGCGGCGAGGCGCTTCTTCCTCTACGTGCACTTCCGCGAGCCGCACTTCGCGTACGACCCGCCCTCGCCGTTCGACACGATGTTCGGCCCCGACAAGCCCCTCACGAAGGCGGTCAAGACGAAGTACGACTGGATCACGGACGTGAACTGGAAGCGCCACGTGCCCAGCGCCGCCGAGCTCGAGCACCTCGGGCGGCTCTACGACGGGAACCTCGCGTACGTGGACCGCGAGCTGGGCGAGCTGCGCCGGGCGATGGAAGCGGCGGGTCTATGGGATCGCTCTCTGGTGATCGTCACGGCCGACCACGGCGACGGCCTGTACGAGCACGAGTACATCGGCCACCTCGACCAGGTGTACGAAGAGCAGCTCCGCGTCCCGCTCGTCATCAAGTTCCCCAAGGGCAAGGGGCCGCGCGGCCAACGCGTCGCCGGGCTCGTGGACACGCTGGACATGGCGCCGACCGTCGCCGACGCCTTCCAGGTGCTGGGCCTGGACGGCTCCGACCAGGCCTTCCTCGGCCGCAGCCTGCTGCCCGTCGTGCTGGGCGCGCCGACGAAGCAGTGGGTGCTCGCCCGCTGCGCCGGCGAGCAGCCCAAGTACGGCCTTCGCGAGGGCCGGACGAAGGTCGTCTATCACACGGCCCGCGACACCGCGGAGCTCTACGACATCGTCGACGATCCGGGAGAGAAGAACGACCTCGCGCCGTCACGTCCGCTCCAGACTGCCTACTACCGCCAGGCGATCCGCCGCTTGCTGCTGGCCATGCGCCGCGGCCCGCGCGCGGCCGCGCCGAGCGATGCCGAGCTCACGGAGGAACAGCGCGAGAACCTGCGCGCGCTGGGCTACGTGCAGTAGCGGGTAGAATCGCCCTTTCATGCCCGCGCTGACCCATGCCCGCAGCCGCTCACTGCTCCGCGCCATGGGCGGACGGCGGGTGCTGATCCTCGGCGACGTGATGCTCGACGAGTTCCTGTGGGGCCGCGTGGCGCGCATCTCGCCCGAGGCGCCGGTGCCGGTGGTCGAGATTCAGCGCGAGAGCTTCCACGTGGGCGGCGCGGGCAACGTGGCGCGGAACGTCCGCGCCCTGGGAGGCGAGGCCGCCCTGGTCGGGGTCGTGGGGCGCGACGCGGCGGCCTCGCGCCTGCGCGACGAGCTCCGGGCCTCGGCAGTGGAGGACGCGCTCGTCGAGGCGGGCGGACGTCCGACCACCGTGAAGACGCGCATCGTGGCCCACAACCAGCAGGTGTGCCGCGCGGACCGCGAGCGCTCCGACGAGCTGTCCGCCGCCCTCGAGGCCGCGGTCGTCGCCCGCGTCTCGGGCGCGCTGCGCTCGGCCGACGCGCTCGTCGTGTCCGACTACCAGAAGGGCGTCGTGACGCCGCGGGTGATGCGCTCGGCGGTGGCCCTCGCGCGGCGGCGGCGCGTGCCCGTGCTCGTGGATCCGAAGGTGCGCCACTTCGCCCTCTACCGGGGCGCCACGGTCGTGACGCCGAACCTGCTCGAGGCGGAGCAGGCCAGCGGCGTCCGCATCCGCAGCGAGGCCGACCTGCGCTCGGCCGGCACGCGGCTCCTGCGCTCGCTGCGCTGCCGCGCGGTCCTGATCACGCGGGGCGAACAGGGCATGAGCCTCTTCGAGGCCGGCCGGCGGCCCCTTCACATCCCCGCGGCGGCGCGCGAGGTGTTCGACGTGACCGGCGCCGGCGACACGGTGATCGCCACGCTGAGCCTGGCGCTCTGCGCGGGCGCGTCGCTGGCTCAGGCCGCCGCGTTGGCGAACGACGCCGCCGGCGTGGTGGTGGCGAAGCTGGGCACCGCCACTGTGAGCCCGGAGGAGCTGCTCCTGGTCCGCGAGCCCCGCGCGTGAGGATCGGGATCGTCGGCGCCGGACCCGCCGGAGCGTTCCTGGCCCGGGAGCTGGCGAGCGACGGCGCGACGGTCACGCTCTTCGACCATTCGCACCCGCGCGAGAAACCGTGCGGGGGCGGGCTCACGGCGAAGGCCCTCGCGGTGCTGCCCGACGCCCCTGCCGACGATCCACTGCCCGCGCGGCCCATCGACGCGTGCGTGTTCGAGTCCGGCGACGGCGAGTCAGTGCGCGTGTCCCTGCGCCGGCCCGTGGCCGCGGCTGCCCGCATGGACCTGGACGCCTGGCTGCTCCGGCGCGCCCTCGAGGCCGGCGCACGCCATCGTGCCCAGAGGGTCGTCGCAGTCGAGCCCGGCCGGCTGCGCACGACCGACGGCGCGGAGCACGCGGTCGATCTGGTGGTCGGCGCCGACGGGGCATCGAGCCTGGTCCGCCGCCGCTTCCTCGGCCCGCTGCCACCGCAGCGCCTGATGATGGCCGCGGGCTGGTTCGCTCGCGGCACCGCGGCGATGCTGGTGCGCTTCACGCCGGGCCTCGAAGGCTACCTCTGGCTCTTCCCGCGGCCCGACCACGTCGGCGTGGGCATCTGCGCGCCGCTCGCCTCGGTTCCGACGCGGGTCCTGCTGGAGCGCCTCGAGCACGAGGTGGCACGCCACTTCCCCGCGCTGCTCGACGACGAGGCCGGCAAGTACGCGCACACGATCCCCTCGCCCTCCACGGACCCGCGGTCGATCCTCGAGATCGCAGACGACCGCTTCGCACTGGTCGGGGACGCCGCGGCGCTCGCCGACCCGATCACCGGAGAAGGGATCTACTACGCGCTGCGCTCCGCGCGGCTGCTGGCCGCATCGCTGCGCGAAGACGGAACCGCCCGGCGCTACCCCGAGCGTGCGCTCGAGGACTTCGGCCGAGAGCTGCTCCTGGCGGCACGCCTGCGCGCTCGCTTCTTCGGCCCCGGCTTCTCGCGCCGCATGGTTCGTTACGCCGCCCGCAGCCCCGCCATCCGGAAGGTGCTGGCCGACCTGGTCCTCGGCGACCAGGGCTACTTCGGCCTCAAGCGGCGCCTGCTGGGAGCGGCGCCACGCTTCCTCGTCGAGTCGGCCCTGCATCGGTTCCTTCCGGCCGCGTGAGCGGCCACCGCTCGTCGCGGGCCGAGCTCGTAGCGGTCGGCGCGCTCTTCGTCCTCAGCGGCGCGGCGGCCCTCGTCTACCAGGTGGCCTGGCAGCGCATCCTGGTGCTGCACAGCGGCGTGGGCATCTACTCGGTGGCGATCATCGTGGCGGCGTTCATGGCCGGTCTCGGCCTGGGCAGCCACTGGGGCGGCGTGCTCTCGGCGCGCTTCTCACCGCTGTCGGCGCTCCGCATTTTCGCCCTGCTCGAGCTGGGCATTGCCGCGTTCGCGGCCCTCTCGCCGTGGCTCTACTACGACGTCCTGTACGTCAAGGGCGCGTGGATCCACACCTCGCTGCCGCGCTCGGCGGCCGCGCACCTGCTCGCGCTGCTCCTGCCCACGACCCTCATGGGCATGTCGCTTCCGTTCCTGGTGCGGGCCATGGTGCGCGACGTCGCCTCGGCGGGGCGGATCGTCGGGATCCTGTACGGGGTCAACGTCGTCGGTGCCGCCCTGGGAGCGCTGCTCGCGCCCTGGCTCCTGCTCCGCCACCTGGGCGTCGCCGGCGCCGTCTCCGCCGGCGTCGCGCTGAACGCCGCAACGGGCCTGGGGGCCCTCGCCCTCGCCGGCCGCGTGAAGCCCGAGCCGCCGGCCGAGCCGGGGAGCGCGCCCACCGCGAGCCCGCAGCCCTTCGCCCTGTGGATCGCCCTCTACGGGACGAGCGGCTTCTGCGCGCTGTCCCTCGAGGTCCTCTGGTTTCGTCTCGTGGACGTGGCCGTGAAGTCGACGGCCTTCACCTTCGGCACCGTACTCGCCGTGTACCTGGCCGGCCTCGCCAGTGGCAGCCTGCTCGGCGTGCGCCTCGTGCGCACGCTCAGGGATCCCCTGCGGGCCTTCCTGCTCTGCCAGTGCGCGCTCCTCGCCTACTCGGGTCTCGTGGTGGTCGCGCTCGTCGCCCTTCCTCCGACGACGCCCGTCCTCCAATGGTTCCTGGAATACTGGCGCGAGCGCCAGGGCTTCCGCCTGGGCTCGATGTGGGACCCCGGCGCCGTGGGCCGTCTCTACGTCCTCCTCCCGGTTGCGCTCTATGGGCCGCCGACGTTCCTGATGGGCCTTGCCTTCGCGGTGCTCCAGAGGGCGGTCCACGACGACCCGCGGACCAGCGGCTTCAAGGTCGGCGTGCTGCAGGCGGCGAACATCGCGGGCTGCGTGGCGGGCAGCCTGCTGGCCGGCCTCGTCGGCCTCGGAAGCCTCGGGACGCCGGGAACGCTGCGCGCCCTGCTCGCCGTCGGCGTGGGCTTCGCGCTCCTCGGCATCCGTCGCGACGGCGTCCGCTCGTCCTTCGGGGCGGCGGCGGTCGCTCTCGCGGTCCTCGCCTTCGTCCTGCCGGGCTCGGAGCGCCTGTGGCTGCGCCTTCACGGCCTCACCGCGGCGCCCGCTCACTTCGGCGAGGACGCCGCGGGCGTCGTGGCGCTCACGCCGGAGCCGGAGGATGCCGACACCTGGCGCATGTCGGTGAACGGGCGCGCGATCAGCACGCTCCCCTTCGGCGGCATCCACAGCCACCTCGGCGCGGTCCCCGCGGCGATGCATCCGGACCCACGCCGGATCGCGGTGATCGGCCTGGGCTCGGGAGATACGGCGTGGGCCGCCGGTCTTCGCCCGGGCACGGAGCTGGTCCGGGTCTACGAGCTGTGCGCGCCCCAGCTCGAGCTGCTGCACCGCCTCGCCGCGAGCGACCCGCCGCCGCGCCTGCGGCGCTTCCTGCGCGACCGGCGTTTCGAGTTCCGCTTCGAGGACGGCCGGAACGCCCTCGAGCGGAGCGTAGAGCGCTGGGACGTCATCGAGGCCGATCCGCTCGAACCCCCGAACGCAGGGAGCGGCAACGTGTACTCGCTGGAGTTCTTCCGCGCCTGCGCGCGGCGGTTGAATCCGGGCGGCCTCATGTGCACCTGGGCACCCACGGCCCGCGTGCACGCGACCTTCCGCGCGGCCTTTCCCCACGTGGTGTCCCTGAGCGACGGCGTGCTCCTCGTCGGCAGCAACGAGCCGATCGCGATCGACCCGCCCGCCTGGCGATCCCGGCTGCTCGCCCCCGAGGCCTTCGCCTACCTGGGAGAGTCGCTGTACCACGAGGTGTGGGCCCGCCTCCTGACGGCCGCGCCCTGGGAGCCGAAGGCGCGCGTCGAGCTCGACCGCGACTTGTTCCCCCGCGACGAGTTCCGGACGCCCTAGCGAATCGCGCTCGGGCCGGTCGCGGCGATACTGGAGCCGGGACCGACTTGCCGCCCCGGCCGAGGACGTTCGCGGTCGTTCTGCTGGCCCCTGTCCTGTGTGCCTTCGCAGCAGCCCAGGCACCGCAGCCGTCACCGACCCCGTCGCCGACTCCTGCGCCGTCCGCATCGCCTCCGGCGCGACTCCGGCTCGACCTCGAGAGGCACGCGGAGCGGGTCCTGGACGAGAAGGGCCTGCCGCGCTTCGAGACGACGGTCGAGGTGGAGGCCGCGACGCCCCAGTCTTTGCTCGATCGCTACTTCGAGGGATCTCCTTGCGGGGCCGCGGGCGGTGTCCCCCCGGCGACCCAGGCGGGCCGGCCCGCGACCTCCCCGTCGGTGGACTTCCTCGGCGCGGCGAAGGCGCTGGGCAAGAAGCTGCAGTCGAAGGGCCCGGACCGCTACTTCATCTACCGGATCCGGGAGGGAGAACGCGTCCGTCACTCGCTGCGCGAGGGGCCTGTCCCGCGCGAGTGGCTCGCCGGCGTGAACGGCGCTCTCTACGAGCTGATCGCCGCCTACCGGGATCGGGACGACGCCGCGGCGGCGCTGCGGCGCCTGGAGCGGGGAGACGGGCCGAGGGAGCCCAAGGCCAGCCCGTGTCCTCCCGGACGCTAGCGCGCGGCCAGGAAGTCGCGGAGGAGCGCCAGGACCGCGTCGGGCCGCTCCTCCTGGGGCATGTGCCCGCAGCGGCCGATGACGGTCCGGCGCGCGCCGGCGATCGCCGT
>DASSJI010000145.1:0-2844 GCA_035691285.1 Vicinamibacteria bacterium
CCATGGTGGATGGCGGCCGCGCCGTGAAGGGCCTGCTCGCGCCGCGGCGCGAGGTCCGCGAGGTCGAGGAGCGCCTCACGCAGATCGAGGCGCAGCTCAAGGGCCTCCGCGCCGAGGAGGCCGAGGAGCGCCAGCGCGGCGACACCGCCGCCGCCGAGGTCCGCGGGCTCCAGGAGCGCATCCACGCGGCCGAGAAGGACCTGGTGGCGATCCGGCACGACCTCGGGACGGCCGCCGAGGAGGGCCTGCGCCTGGAGCGCAAGGCGTCGGTGCTGGCCACGGAACGCCAGCAGGCCGAGAGCGAGCGCGGCGCCGCGGCGGTGCGGCTGGCCGAGATCGAGCAGGCCCTGGTCGCGGCCGAGGCCGAGCGGGTCGCCGGCACCGAGCGCCTGGCCGCGCTGGGCGCCGAGGCCGGCGAGGCGCGGGCCCGGGCGGAGGCCGCCCAGGCCTGCTCGTCCGAGACGCGCAGCCGGGTGGCCGCGCTGCGCGAGCGGGTCGCCGCTGCGGGCGCAGAGACGCGCCGCCTGGAGCACGACCGTGAGGAGCTGCACGGCCGGATCCAAGGCGCGCGGCAGCGAGCCGAGGAGCTGCGGCGACGCCGGGAGGAGCTGCAGGGGGAGCTGGTCGAGACCGAGCGGCTGCTGGCCGCGGCCCTGGCGGATCGCGACCGCGCCGTCGCCGACGCGGCGCGCGTCGAGGACGCGGTGCACGAGATCCGCGTCGAGCTGGAGGCGCGCGAGGCGGCCCTCAAGGAGCGCCGTCGCGACCGGGAGACCCTGCGCGAGGCCCTTTCCGAGCTCGAGGTCAGGCGGGCGCGCCTGGGCTCCGACCTGGACCATCTCGGCCGCGAGTGCGTGCAGGCCGCGGGCCTCGCCGCGGCGGACGCCGCGGCGTCCCTGAGCGAAGAAGACCGCGTGCGAGACCTCGACGCGCTCGAGGCGCAGGCCCGGGAGCTGCGCGAGAGGCTCGACCGCATGGGCCCCGTGAACGTCCTCGCCGTGGAGCAGGCCCAGGAGCTGGACGAGCGCCTGACGTTCCTGACCGCCCAGCGCCAGGACCTCGTCGACTCCATCGCCGAGATGGAGCGCGCCATCAAGGGCATCGACAAGACGTCGAAGGAGCGCTTCCAGGAGGCGTTCCAGGTCATCAACCAGCACTTCGGCGAGATCTTCAAGCAGCTCTTCGGCGGCGGCGCCTCGGGGCTGTCGCTCCTCGACGAGGACGACCTCCTCGAGAGCGGCATCGACGTCATGGCCCAGCCCCCGGGCAAGCGCCTGCAGAACGTGCTGCTGCTGTCGGGCGGCGAGAAGGCGCTGACGGCGATCGCCCTGCTCTTCGCGATCTTCCAGTACAAGCCGTCGCCGTTCTGCATCCTCGACGAGGTGGACGCGCCCCTCGACGACGCCAACATCGGCCGCTTCGTGCGCATGCTGGAGACCTTGAAGGAGCAGACCCAGTTCGTCCTCATCACCCACAGCCGCAAGACCATGGAGATCGCCGACCAGCTCTACGGGGTGACGATGGAGGAACCGGGCGTGTCGAAGCTGGTGTCGGTCCGTCTGAGCTGAGGGAACCCGCCGGCGAACGTGGCGACGCTGTTCGAGACCGAGATCCGCGAGCAGCCCGAGGCGCTGGCCCGGCTGCTGCGCGAGGGCGAGGAGGGGGTCGGGCGTATCGCCGCCGAGATCCGCGCCCGGGCGCCGCGCTTCGCGGTGCTGGCCGCCCGCGGCTCATCGGACAACGCGGCGCGCTACGGCCAGTATCTCCTGGGCATCGAGAACGGGCTGGTAGCCGCCCTCGCCACACCCTCGCTCTTCACGCAGTACGACGCGACGCCGTCGATGAGCGACGCCCTCGTGATCGGCGTCAGCCAGTCGGGCCAGTCGCCCGACATCGTCGCGGTCGTGCGCGAGGGCCGGCGCCAGGGCGCGGTCACCGTGGCCATCACCAACGAGCCCGCCTCTCCCCTCGCCGCCTCCGCCGACCACGTGCTGCCGCTCCTCGCCGGGCCCGAACGGGCGGTCGCGGCGACCAAGACCTACACGACGCAGGTACTGGCCCTGGCCATGCTGAGCGCCGCCCTGCGCGGCGAGGAGGAGCGCTGGCGGGAGCTGCGCAGGATCCCGGAGCTCGTGTCCGAGGCCGTCGAGCGGAACGCGGGCCGGGTGGCCCTGGCGGAGGCCTTTCGGGACCAGGAGCGCCTGGTCGTCCTCGCGCGCGGCTACAACTTCGCCACGGCTCTCGAGATCACGCTCAAGGTGAAGGAGACCAGCGGGATCATGGCCGACGGCTACTCGTCTGCGGACTTCCACCACGGGCCCAAGGCGCTGCTCGAGCGCAGGATCCCGGTCCTCGTCGTCGCGCCGGGGCCGCGGACCTTCGAGGACCTCGAAGGCCTCGTCCGGCTCGCCCGGGAGCGAGGCGCGCCCCTCGTCGCGATCACGGACCGCCCGGACCTGCAGCAGGCCGCGAACGTGGCGCTGCCTTTGCCCGCGGGCGTTCCCGAATGGCTCTCGCCCCTCGTCGCAGCGGTCCCCGGCCAGCTCTGGGCCCTGGGCCTCAGCCTCGTGCGCGGCATGCAGCCGGACGCGCCGCCGGGGCTCTCGAAGGTCACGCACACGACCTAGCAGTCCGTGGTGAAAGCCGTCGGTGTCCCGCCGGCGGTGGATGTGGATACGAGGGACGGCGAAGGGCTGTAAACGCCACTCATTGAGGAGAGGGGGCGGTGGTGCCTCATGAGGCGATGCCAGAGCTGGGCGAGTTGTGCCAAGAGGGCCCGGAGGCGGCCCTGCAGGCCTCTCGGCGTCCCGATTCCGAAGGCCTTGCGCATGAGCAGGCCGAGGT
>DASSJI010000146.1:0-46034 GCA_035691285.1 Vicinamibacteria bacterium
AGCGGCACGCGGTTGGCGAAGCGGAACAGCTCGATCGTCTTGTCCGGGGGCCAGCTCCCGCCGTAGGCGAGCCCGACCTCCACCTGGAACGGGTTGCCGCGATACACCTTGGGCGGACGCGTGACGGTGGCGATGAAGTAGTTGTGGCCCTTGATCTTCTCGACGCCTTCCTCGGGAGGCGCGTCGGGGACGGAAGGCTGCTCCGAGGCCGGCTCCGCCTTCCCCTTGCCTTTCCTGCCGTGCTTCATTCCGGCCGAGTCGAGGTCGAGCTGGGAGTTCTCGTCGCCGCTCTCGCCCTCGCTCTCGATGACGTTCAGGAAGCTCACCAGGCCCTTGCGCATGAGCGCGTCGCCGATCGGGCTCAGGCAGTTCGTGGGCGGGTTCATGAGCCGGGTCTCGGAGATCGCCTTGTGCAGCTCCTCGGCCAGCGCGCGGCCCTGTCCGAGCAGGCGCGGCCGCACGAGCTTCTTCCCCCACGCCACCTTCGCGAGGATCTCGCCGGCGGCCTGGGCCGAGACGCGGCTGAAGGAGGTCTGCAGGAACCCGCGCACGTCGCGGCTCTTCGACTCACGCGCCATGAGCATCAGCGTGCCCAGCTCGACGCCGTGCGGGTGGGGCTTGATCTCGAGGGCCTCCTTGGGGAGCTCGCTCGCAGCGCGCGGGAAGGTCAGCGTCTCGTTGCCGGGCTTGTCCGCGCCGCCGCGCTGTCCGGCCGCGACGGGGCGCGTGTAGTGGATCGCGGCGTGCGGGTTCGCGAGGGCCGTGTGCTCGACGTAGCGGTTCACGAAGCGCTGGCCCTGCTGCCAGTTCGCGACGATCTCGAGCTCCACGCGGGTGCCGTGCTCCTGATGCCATTCGGCGAGGGTCTCGTCGTGGGTCACGACCGGTTCGTTCTTGCGCGTGTCGAGCTGGATCTCGAAGACGTGGGCGTCCTTCCTCCTCCCGACGCGGCTCGTGACACGGATCGGCTTGCCGGTGGTGATCTGCCCGTACATGGCCGCGGCCGAGATGCCGATGCCTTGCTGCCCCCGGGCCTGCTTGAGGCGATGGAACTTCGAGCCGTAGAGCAGCTTCCCGAAGATCTTCGGCACCTGGGCCTTGACGATGCCGGGGCCGTTGTCCTGGACGACCACGAGAAAGCGGCCTTCGCCCTTCGTCAGCTCCGCGTCCCGCTTCATCGTCTCCATGGCGAGGTCGTGCACCTCGACGTGGAGCTCCGGCAGGATGGCGGCCTCCTCGCAGGCGTCGAGGGAGTTGTCGACGGCTTCCTTGATCGTCGTGAGGAGGGCCTTCGAGGGGTTGTCGAAGCCGAGCAGGTGGCGGTTCTTCGCGAAGAACTCCGAGACCGAGATCTCGCGCTGCTTCTGGGCGAGGGACTCGGCCGTGACCCGTTTCTGGGCCGGCGGGTTCGCGGCCGCTGGTGACGGTGCCTCCGGCGGTTGCGGCCGCGGCGGGCCGGCCTTCTCGGCAGCCGGCCGCGCCTCCTCGAACAGCCCCAGCTGCGGGCGGGCGGGCCTCCGTCCCTTCGTCACGTCTCGCACCTCCCCGTCGAAGCGGGCGAGTCTAGCACGCGCTCTTGCCGGGCCCGGTCCGCCGGGCGGCGTCGGGGGCGACAGCGTCTGCTTCCCGCAGGACGTGATCGTGCTGCGTAAGCCTGCGGCTTCCGCCGCTGCGATACCATCCTCGCCATGGCCGACCAGCCGCTGACCTACGGACGCTACCTGAAGGTGACGGAGCTCTTGTCGCTGCAGCGTTGCCTCACGACGCCCGAGCACCACGACGAGACGCTGTTCATCGTCGTCCACCAGGCCTACGAGCTCTGGTTCAAGCAAGTGCTCCACGAGATCGACAGCGCCGTCGCCCACCTGGACCGGGACCGGGTCGGCGAGGCCGTGCGCCTGCTGCGGCGCGTGGTCGAGATCCAGCGCGTCCTGATCGCCCAGGTGAGGGTCCTCGAGACCATGCGGCCCCAGGACTTCCTGGGCTTCCGCTACAACCTGAACCCCGCCTCGGGCTTCCAGTCGGTGCAGTTCCGCGAGCTGGAGTTCGTGCTCGGCTTGAAGGACCCGGCGCTCCTGGAGCACCTCCGGTCCGAGCCCGAGGAGAGGCAGAGGCTCGAGGCCCGCCTCACCGGGCGAACCCTGCCCGACGCCTTCGAGGCCCTGCTCGACCGCCGCCTCGGTCCCCTCGCGGCGGGCGACGCCAGGCTGCAGGCGCTCGTGCGCGTCTACGAGCGGGAGGACCACCCCGACCTGCTCGGCCTCGCGGAGGTCCTGCTCGACATCGACGAGAGCCTCTCTTTGTGGCGAGCCCACCACGTGCAGATGGTCGAGCGCATGATCGGGGCCAAGCGCGGGACGGGCGGCAGCGACGGCGTGGGCTACCTCAAGTCCACTCTTCCCAAGCGCGCCTTCCCGGACCTGTGGCGCGTTCGGACGCACCTCGGCCAGGAGCCCGAGTGACGCCCCGCGACGTTGAAGGCCCGCGCCCGGGCCTGTAGAATCACCGCCTCCTTCTTCCTTCGGACGACCGCGCTAAGGAGTCCCGTCATGAGGCAGTGGGTCGTTCTTTCCCTCCTGCTCGCCATACCCCCCGACGCCCTCGCAGCCGAAGGCAAGGTGGCGAGCTCTCGCGAGCTGTTGAGGATGGGGTTCTTCCAGGATTTCGAGGAGCTGGACATCGCCGAGCTCCTGGAGAGCGCCGACGTCCTCCTTCACGTCGCCGGCGTCGGCGACGAGACGGCCGAGGCGGCGCCGGGCGTCGTGTCCGTCCTCACCGACGAGGACATGCGCCAGCGGGGGGTTCGCACCCTGGGCCAGGCGCTGGAGCTGATCCCGTCCGTGGACGTGACGACGGACGGCCTGGGCCGGCCGCGCGTCGTGATGCGCGGCGTCTTCTCGGGCGCCACCGGCGGCGGCTCGGAGGACGTCCTGATCTTGATCAACGGCCACCGCATCGACGACCCGTTCCTCGGCGGCGCCACCTTGCTGAGCCCATCCCTGCCCGTCGCGAACGTTCGCCGCATCGAGGTGCTGCGGGGGGCGGGCTCGGCGGTGTTCGGCTCCGGAGCCGTCGCGGGCGTGGTCGACATCGTCACCTACGGCCCCGAGGAGTTCTCGGGGATCGAGGGGAGCGTCGAGGCCGGCTCCTTCGGGACCCAGCGCTACGGCATCCGCCTCGGGAGCCGCGCGGGGGAGTTCCGGACGTTCGGCTTCCTGCAGTTCGAGGACACGAACGGCCCTCGCCTCGCGGTGCCCGCCGACTCGCAGAGCGGAAAGGCGTCGCTGGCACCGGGCAGGACCAGCGACGGCCTCCAGTCCATCGAGACCAACTACCGCATCGAGTGGCGTGACTTCACGATGAACCTTCGCGTCGGCAACACCCGTGCCGACGGCTTCATCGGGCTCAGCGACGCGCTGGGAGACAACGACCTCTCCTACCGGCAGATCCTGGTCGACGTCGCCCACGAGCGCAGGACGGCCGACTCCGGCGTGTTCAGGACGAAGCTGACCTTCGCCGACAACCGCTACCAGCAGTTCCTCCAGCCGCTGCCGCCCCATTTCAGGGTCCCGTCCCAGAGCGGCGAGTTCGATCGGGGCGTGTTCGTGGAGCAGAACGCCTACAGCCGCCGTTTCGGCATCGAGGGCGAGTGGGAGCGGGAGCTTGGCGACCACCGCCTGTTCGCCGGCTTGAGCCTGGGACGGGAATCGGCCCAGGACGTGGAGGTCATCTCGAACTACGACTTCGAGACCGGGCTCGGCCTCGAGGGCTTCGAGGCGCTTCCCGGCGCCGGCGGCGACGACGACCGCACGCTGTTCGCGCTCTTCGTCCGCGACCAGTGGCGGGCCGGGGAGCGCGCCGCCGTGACGGCCGGCCTGCGCTTCGACCAGGTCGGAGACGTCTCGAGCCTGAGCCCGCGGCTGGGCGCCGTCTTCACGCTCCCGAACGACGTGCGCTTGAAGCTGCTGTACGGCCGGTCGTTCCGCGCTCCGACGCTGGCCGAACGCGAGCTGAGCGTGCCGCTCATCGTGGCGGAGCCGGACCTCGACCCGGTGCGCATCGACACCCTCGAGGCGGCCGTCGCCGTCAAGCGCCGGGCGCTGCGAGCGTCGGTGTCCGGCTACCTGAGCTACCTGCGCGACGCGATCGAGCCCATCGGAGTCTTCGATCCGGCGCGCTCCCGTGCGATACGCAACGGCCCCGGAACGAACCTGCGGGGGCTCGAGCTCGAGCTGCGTCGCAGCCTGGGCAAGTCGGACTCGGTGTTCGTGAGCCTCGCGGTCCAGCACGCCGAGGATCGCCGCACCGGGCAGGACGCGCCCTACGTCCCAGGAGCTCTCGGGAGCGTGGGCGGGACCGTCTTCTTCAAGGGCGGCAAGCTGAGCGCGACCCCCGTCTGGTCCTTCCGGACCAGCCGCGACCGCGAGCCCGGCGACGCGCGTGCGCCTCTCGCGGGCCACGGGCTCCTGGGCCTCACGCTGCGGGCGCCCGACGTGTACCGCAGCCTGTCCTTGACCCTCTCGGGCCGCAACCTGCTCGACCAGGGCTACGGCGAGCCGGCCGTCCTGGGCGGCGTGCCGGGCGACTATCCACGGCCGGGCCGTTCCGTGCTGCTTCAGGCCACCTACCTCTTCTAGCTCCCGGATGAGGAACAGGGGCCTCGGCTTCCGCAACGCCGTCCGCGCGCTCGCGCTGGTGCTCGCGCTGCGCCCGGCCGCGCTGTTTGCCGCGGAGCCGATGCCCCTGAGGGCCGACCTGCAGATCCCGCTGATCCTGAAGATCCTGACCTACGACCGCCACCTCGAGTCGAAGGCCGGCGCCCAGCTCATGGTGGGGGTCGTCTACGCGCCGACCGACGTCACGTCGGTGGCGGCGGCCAACGAGGTGAGCGACGTCCTGTTCCGCTTCCAGGACAAGACGGTCAAGCGGCTCCCGATCCGCTTCCGCCTCGTCGAGTACACGACCCCGGAGGCGCTGGAGCGCACCGTCGAGCGCTGGGGCATCAGCGTCTTCTACGTGGCGCCGGGCAGCGCGCGGAACCTCGACGGCATCAAGGTGATCAGCCAGAAGCGCGGCGTGACCACGACCACCGGCGTTCCCGACTACGTCCGGCGCGGGCTCTCGGTCGGCCTCGGGCTCAGCGACGACCGGCCCCAGATCCTCGTCAACCAGGCCTCGGCGCGGGCGGAGGGCAGCGAGTTCGACGCGAGCCTGCTGCGCATCTCCGTGCCGGTGAAGTGAGCGGCGTGTCGCCCCTGGTTCTCTTCCGGGACCTGTCGCTCCGGCGGAAGCTGACCGTGGCCACCATGGCCACGAGCGGCGCGGCGCTGCTCGTGGCGTGCGTGGCGTTCGTGGCCAACGACGCCTTCGCCTTCCGCAAGAAGCTGGTTCGCGACCTCACCCTGGTCGCCGACGGCGTCGCGCAGCTCGGCGGCGCGGCGCTGAACTTCGGCGTGCGCGAGTCCGGCACGGACGTCCTCGAGGCGCTGCGCGTCGATCCCCGGATCACCGAGGCCTGCCTCCTCGACGCCGAGGGGCGGATCTTCGCGCGCTATGCGCGCCGCGACGTGCGCCGCGGCGAGTGCGCGGAGGTTCCCGGCGGCGGCTTCGCCTTCGCCGAGGACCGCCTGCGCCTGAGCCGGCCGGTGACCTGGGAGGGTCAGACGATCGGCGCGGTCGTGCTGGAATCCGACCTGGAGGAGGAGCGGGAGCGCCTCCGCCAGTACGCCGGCAGCGTGCTCGTGGTGCTGCTGGTCTCGTCCGCGGTGGCCTTCCTGCTCGCGAAGGCCCTCGCCGAGAAGGTCGCGCGTCCGATCCTCGAGCTGGCCGACCTGGAGACGCGCGTGACCACGACGAAGGACTTCGCCCTCCGGGCGGCGCGCCGGGGCGCCGGCGACGAGGTCTCCCGCCTGATCGACGGCTTCAACGACATGCTCGCCGAGATCCAGGCCCGCGACGCCGAGCTGCGCATTGCCAAGGAGGCGGCCGAGGAGGCGAACCGGGCCAAGAGCGCCTTCCTGGCGAACATGAGCCACGAGCTGCGCACGCCCCTGAACGCCATCCTGGGCTACAGCGAGATCCTGCAGGACGACGCGAGGGAGCGCGGCTTCGCCCAGCTCGTGCCCGACCTGCGCAAGGTGCACGCGGCCGGCCGGCACCTGCTCTCGCTCATCAACGACGTCCTCGACCTGTCGAAGATCGAGTCGGGCAAGATGGAGCTGGTCCTCGAGGATTTCGAGGTGCGCGCCCTCGTGGCCGACGTCCAGTCGACGATCGAGCCGCTCGTGGTCCGCAACCGCAACGTCTTCGTCGTCCGCGGCGCCGAGACGGCGGGCGAGATGCGGGCCGACATGACCCGCGTGCGCCAGGTCCTCTTCAACCTGCTCGGCAACGCCGCGAAGTTCACCGAGGGCGGCACCGTGAGCCTCGAGGTCGCGCGCGAGACCCTCGGGGAGCGCGACTTCATCGTGTTCCGCATCCGCGACACGGGCATCGGCATGACGTCCGAGCAGCAGGCCCGCGTCTTCGAGGACTTCGTCCAGGCCGACGCGACCACCTCGCGCCGCTACGGGGGAACGGGCCTCGGGCTGGCCATCAGCCGCCGCTTCTGCCGCATGATGGGCGGCGAGATCTCCGTGGAGAGCGCGCCGCGCCAGGGATCGCTCTTCACGGTGCGGCTGCCGGCGGTGGTGCGCCGCAAGCCGGAGCCGGTGGGCGAGGCCCGTGTTGGAAGCGCCCTCGTCATCGACGACGACGCCAATGCCTGCGACCTCCTGGCGCGCAGCCTCGCCAAGGAGGGCTTCCGCGTCGTGACCGCCGCCTCCGGCGAGGCGGGGATGCGGGCGGCGCGCGAGTACAAGCCCGACGTGATCACCCTCGACGTGCTGATGCCCGGCACCGACGGCTGGTCGGTGCTGCGGGCGCTCAAGACCGACCCCGAGGTGGCACAGGTCCCGGTCGTGGTCGTGTCGATGGCGGCCGGGCTGGAAATGGGCCGCGTGCTCGGCGCCGCGGACTTCCTGCCGAAGCCGGTGGACCGCGAGCGACTCGCGGCCCTGGTGCGCCGCTATCGCGGGCCGCGCAGCCCCTCCCTGGCCCTGGTGGTCGAGGACGACCCGTCCTCGCGCGAGGTGCTGCGGCGTACGCTGGAGCAGGACGGCTGGAAGGTGATCGAGGCCCGGAACGGACGCGAGGGCCTGCGGGCGCTGGAGCAGTCCCTCCCCGACCTGATCCTGCTCGACCTGATGATGCCCGAGATGGACGGCTTTACCTTCGTCGAGTCCCTGGGCGCGAGCCCGGCCTGGGCCGGCGTGCCGGTGGTCGTGCTGACGGCGCGGGAGATTTCCGCCGAGGAGCGCCTGCGCCTGCAGGGCCACGTGCGCCAGGTGCTGCAGAAGGGCGCTCTCACGGGGGAGGCCCTGGCCCGGGAGATCCGGCGCGCCGCGGGCCTGGCCTGACCGCGAGCCGCGGTCACATGGCGCCCCTCGACGCGCGTGGGCTATGATCGGACGCCATGCCGATCGGAACCCCGTTCTTCCCGCGGGTCGAGGCCCTGTGCGAGAGCCGCATGTGGCGGGACTGGGCGGGCTTCTTCGCGGTCTCGAGCTACGAGGTCACCCACGAGCGCGAGTACAACGCGATCCGCAACGCCGCCGCCCTCATCGACATCTCCCCGCTCTTCAAGTACCGGGTGACCGGAAGGGACGCCGTCCGCCTGGTGGACAGGGTCCTGACGCGCGACGCCACCCGCATCGCGATCGGCCAGGTGGCGTACACGAGCTGGTGCGACGGCGAGGGCAAGGTCATCGACGACGGCACCGTGTCGCGCCTGGAGGAGCGCGTGTTCCGGTGGACCGCGGCGGAGCCGAACCTGCGCTGGTTCCGGGAGAACGCCATCGGCCTCGACGTCTCGATCGAGGACATCTCGGACAGGACGGCCGCCCTGGCCCTGCAGGGGCCCACGAGCCGCGACATCCTCGTCTCGTGCGCGGAGGGCGACGTCTCCGCCCTGAAGTACTTCCGCGTGGGCAGCTTCAAGCTGGCCGGAGTCCCCGTCGACGTCTCGCGCACGGGCTACACCGGCGACCTCGGCTACGAGATCTGGGTCGACGCCTCCAGGGCCCTCGAGGTCTGGGACGCGCTGATGGCCGCGGGCCGTCCCTTCGACATCACCCCCACGGGGATCTACGCCCTCGACGTGGCCCGCATCGAGGCGGGCCTGATCATGCTGGACGTGGACTACACCAGCGCCAAGCGAGCCGTGATCCCTTCGCAGCGCTACACGCCCTTCGAGATCGGCCTGGGCAAGCTCGTCCATCTGGACAAGGCGCCCTTCGTCGGGCAGGCGGCGCTGCGCCAGGAGTCGAAGCGCGGCTCGAGCCGCCAGCTCGTGGGCCTCGACGTGGACTGGACCGACGTGGAGCGGCTCCACGACGCCGTCGGCCTTCCGCCCCAGCTCCCCATGATCGCCTCGCGGGTCTCGGTGCCCGTGTATCGCGACGGTCTCCAGGTGGGCCGCACGACGAGCACGACCTGGTCTCCGACGCTGAAGAAGCTGATCGCCCTGGCGACTGTCCAGAGCGACTGCGCCGCCCCGGGGAGCGAGATGCAGGTGGAGCTCACCGTCAACCACGAGCGCAAGCAGGCCCGCGCCCGCGCCGCGAAGCTGCCCTTCTTCAACCCGCCTCGCAAGACCGCGTAGCGGCTACTGCACGTAGCCGAGCGCCTTCAGCTCCTCGGCCTGGTCGCGCGTGATCGGGACCTTCGAGGCGAACTCGCGCGGGTAGCTGGGCGCCGAGCGCTCGAAGCTCCGCAGCCGCTCCCGGAGCTCCGCGACCAGCGCCGGCTCCGAGGCGGCCAGGTTCCGTCGCTCGCCCGGGTCGGCCTCGAGGTCGTAGAGCTCCTCGGTGTTCACCGGCTGTTCCACGATGTATTTGTGGCGGCCGTGCACCACGGCCTTGCGCGCGAGGCGCACGTTCGACGGCTTCCAGAAGCGCATGGGGAAGAAGCTCCGCGTCTCCTTCACCTCGCCGCGCAGCGTGGCCAGCAGGCTGACCCCTGCGTCCTGCTGGCCGCGGGGCACGCCGGCCAGTTCGCGCAAAGTGGGCAGCACGTCGATCGTCGACACCGGCTGCGCGACGCGGCGCGGCTCCAAGCGTCCCGGCGCATAGAGGATCAGGGGCACGCGCAGCAGCTCCTCGTACAGCTTGATGCCGTGCCCCGTGCCGCCGTGCTCGAGGAACTCCTCGCCGTGGTCGGCGAGGAGCAGGACGACCAGGTTCTCCCGCTTCTCGAGCCCCAGGGTGCCGAAGGTGTAGCGGATCTTCTCGTCGAGGGAGCCGAGAGCGGCGTCATAGGCCTCGATCGTCGCGTCGATCTCGGTCTGGCCCGACCTCGGGCTCGTCTTGAAAGGCCCATGCGCGTCCATGTAGTGCAGGTAGAGGAAGAACGGGCCGCCGCCCGGACGGAGCTCCTGCTTCCACCCGCGGACGCGCCCCCTCACCCCGCCGTCGGGCCGTCCGAAGAAGCGGTCGAAGCCGCGCGTCAAGCCCATGGCGGGTCCCATGTTGATGTTGTCCGCGGCGCCGTACGTGCGATAGCCGGCCCGCTTCAGGACCTCGGGCAGCAGCTCGGCGGCTGCCGGCACGCGGTTCAGCTCGATCGTGTCTCCTTCGCGCAGCGCCCGCTGCGTCGCGCGAAAGCCCGTGAGCACGCCGTGCTGGTTCGCCCAGAGTCCCGTGAAGATCGAGGCCATCGAAGTCGGCGTCCAGCTCGACGGCGCCCAGGCGCGCTCGAACACCACGCCGCGCTCGGCGAGGCGGCTCAGGAACGGCATGGTGCGCTTCGGGTAGCCGTAGGCCGGAACGTGGTCCGCCCGCAGCGTGTCGAGCAGGAAGAAGACGATGTCGGGCTGAGGCTCCGCTCGCGACGCCGAGGCCCTTGGCTGGTCGCCTCGCTCGGGTGCCCGCGTGCACGCCGCGGACAGGAGGAGGGCCGCGGCTCCGAGCGCGCCTGTCCTCATTGGACGTAGCCGAGCGCCTTGAGCTCCTCGGCCCGCTCCCTGGTCATGGCCACGGCGGGCGCGTACTCGCGCTCGGAGACCGCGGTCCGCGCCTCCAGCTCCGCGAGCCTTCGCCTCAGCGCGGCGACGAGGGGCGCCTGGTCGCCGGCGAGGTCCCGCTTCTCACCGGGATCCTCGAGGAGGTCGTAGAGCTCGGCGCGGTCCTCGGGGAGGCTGAGGATCAGCTTGTGGCGCTGGGTCACCACGGCCTTCTTCTCCGAGCGTTCCGCACCGACTTCGTCCCAGCGCATCGCGAAGACCGCGCGGGACGGGTCGCCGCCGCGGCGAGCGGTCTCGAGCAGGCTCAGGCCCTGGTCCCGGCCGCTGGCCGGCAGCCCGGCCGCCTCGCGCAGGGTCGGCATCAGGTCGACGGTGGAGACGGGCGTCGCGACGCGTCGGGCCTGGACTGGGCCCGGATGCCAGACGATCAGCGGGACCCGCAGCAGCTCCTCGTAGAGCGTGTTCCTGTGCCCCGAGCCTCCGTGGTCGCGGAACTCCTCCCCGTGGTCGGCGGTGACGACCACGAGGGTGCCACGGTCCCAGGCGAGCAGCCCGTGGAGCTCGCGCAGGCGCTCGTCGAGGAACGAGAGGTTGCTGTCGTAGGCTGCTGCGCTCCGCAGGTGGCCGGGCGTGGCCGGGTCGTACCACGGGGCGCGCCTCCGGTAGGGCGCGTGTGCCGCCATGTAGTGGAGGTAGAGGAAGTAGGGCGAGCCGCGAAGCAGCGACTCGCGCCACTCGGCCACGGCCTTGCCGTGACGCAGCCCGCCCTGCTCCTTGGCCGAGAACTCGTCGAAGCCCCGGACGAAGCCCATCGCCTCGCCGACGTTCATGTTGTCCGACGCGCCGAAGGTCCGGTAGCCTGCCCGCCTGAGCATCTCGGGGATCGTCTCCAGCCCGTGCGGGATCCGGTTCAGGGTCAGGGGCTGGCCGCGCCTGACCGCGCTGCGCGTCACCGCGAAGCCGGTGCGGACGCCGTGCTGGTGGGCCCAGAGGCCGGTGAAGATCGACGCCATCGACGTCGGCGTCCACGACGAGGGCGCGTAGGCGCGCTCGAAGACGAGACCCTCGGCGGCCCGTCCGGCGAGGTACGGCATCGTCTCTCGCGTGTAGCCATGGAACCCCAGGCGGTCCGCGCGCACTGCGTCGAGCACGAGCAGCGCGATGTTCGGACGCGCGGCGGCGCTCGCCGCGGGGTCCGGGGAGCGGCCGGCCGCGCCGTCGGCAGGGCGGCAGCCTGCGACCAGCCCGGCGAGGAGGGCGAGCGCCGGCCGCGGCGCGGTCAAGACCGTCGCGGGCTCCGCGCCGGCCGCAGCGCCAGCCCGCCGAAGAACAGCGTTCGCATCTCCCGGGCGAGCCGCTCGGCGGGGATCGCGCCGTCCGGCCGGAACCACTTGTAGATCCACAGCACCATCCCGAGGAACGAGAAGGCGGCGACCCGGGGGTTCACGCGGCGGATCTGGCGCCTTTGCATCGCCTCGGCGAAGGCCTGCTCGAGGAAGCGCACGTAGCGCTTCTTGCGGGCGTTGATGCGGGCCCGAGCCTCGCCCTTCAGCGTGTTGTGTTCGTGGAGGATGACGGCGATCTCCTGGCTGGGACGCTTCGTGAGCAGGAGGACGTTCCGCTCCAGACAGCTCTCCAGCCTGCGCAGCGGATCGGAGATCTCCGAAGCCGGGCGCAGGACCTCGGCCTCGAAGACGTCCATGCCGTAGCTCTGGATCTCGAGGAGCAGCTCTTCCTTGCTGCGGATGTGGTGGTAGAGGCCCGCCTTGGTGAGGCCGCAGGCCTTCGCGACGTCGCCGATGCCGGCCCCGGCGTAGCCGCGCTCGCAGAAGACGCGCGCCGCTGTCAGGATGATGCGATGGCGTGTGTCCTCGAGCGCTTGGGTCACGCGGGGGAGCACAGTATCGTGGTCCCCTCACTGACCTGTCAAACGCTACAATGATGGAGCGGCAGACATCGGCGTCCGATCAACATTTATTCAATATTTATGGACAGTTAGCGAGTCCAATCGCCAGAGAACTTGAGGATACTAGAGACATCTCGTTTCCAAAGCGAGCTAAGTCGACTGGACGGCGGAGTGGCGGGAAGTCGGCGGTTGCGTGACGATCGGGTGACGAGGCCCGCATGTCTTCGTGGTTGGTCACTCCCTAAGTGTTTGATGGTCAAGATATTGGTGCCACAGTGATCTACACCACTACATGTTGCGATTTTCTCTTGACAGCCTCGGACCGGTGCTTATAATCGCCGGCACGACTTAGCGCCACCAAATGAACCGCCGGCGAGCCCGAAGACAGGCCTCCGGAGGGGCGAGCCGCGAGCCGACAGCACGGAAGTAGAGGAGGAAACATCAATGTCGACCCATCCCGTGGAGAACCCCCGGAACGAGCCCCGCAGCAACGCGGCGGCCGAGAAGCGAACAGGCTTGAGCTTCCGGAGGCACTTCACGAGGGAGGGCCGCCACCCGTACGACGAGCTGGCCTGGGAGCTGCGCTCCGCCGTGATCAACGACGAGCGCGGCAACGCGGTCTTCGAGCAGCACGCCATCGAGATCCCGACCACGTGGAGCCAGACGGCGACGAACATCGTCGCGTCGAAGTACTTCCGCGGCCAGCTCGGGTCGCCGCTGCGCGAGAGCAGCGTGAAGCGCCTGATCTCCCGGGTCGTCGACTCGATCCGCGACTGGGCCGACGCGCAGGGCTACTTCGCGACCCCGCAGGATCTGGCTGCGTTCTGCGACGAGCTGACCCACCTGCTCGTGACCCAGAAGGCCGCCTTCAACAGCCCGGTCTGGTTCAACGTCGGGATCGAGGCGCACCCGCAGGCGTCGGCCTGTTTCATCAACTCGGTGAACGACACCATGGAGTCGATCCTGGGTCTCGCCAAGACCGAGGGCATGTTGTTCAAGTTCGGCTCCGGCACGGGCTCCAACCTGTCGAGCATCCGCTCCTCGCGGGAGCCCCTGGCGGGCGGCGGCACCGCGTCGGGCCCGGTCTCGTTCATGCGCGGCTACGACGCCTTCGCCGGCGTGATCAAGAGCGGAGGCAAGACGCGGCGCGCGGCCAAGATGGTGATCCTCAACACGGACCACCCCGACGTGGTCGAGTTCATCAACTGCAAGGCCGACGAGGAGCGCAAGGCCTGGGCCCTCATCGACGCGGGCTACGAGGGCGCCTTCAACGTCAAGGGCGGGGCCTACGACTCGGTGTTCTTCCAGAACGCCAACCACTCGGTGCGCGTGACCGACGACTTCATGCGCGCGGTGGTGGAGGACCGCGACTGGCAGACGAGGTACGTGCTCTCGGGCCAGCCCTGCGAGACCTTCCGCGCCCGCGACCTGATGAAGATGATGGCCGAGGCGGCGTGGCAGTGCGGCGATCCCGGCATGCAGTTCGACACGACCATCAACGACTGGCACACCTGCCCGAACAGCGCGCGGATCAACGCCTCGAACCCGTGCTCGGAGTACATGTTCCTCGATGACACCGCCTGCAACCTCGCCTCGCTGAACCTGATGAAGTTCGTGCGCGACGACGGCGAGTTCGATGCCGAGGGCTTCAAGGCCGCCTGCCGCACGATGATCACGGCCCAGGAGATCCTGGTCGACAACGCGAGCTACCCGACGCCGGCCATAGACCGCAACAGCCGCGAGTACCGGCCCCTCGGCCTGGGCTACGCCAACCTGGGCGTGCTGCTGATGAGCCGCGGGCTGCCCTACGACTCCGACGCGGGCCGCGCCTACGCCGCGGCGGTGACGGCGCTCATGCACGGCGAGGCCTACGCCCAGAGCGCGCGCGTCGCCTCGGCGATGGGCGCGTTCGCGGGGCACGCGAAGAACGCCGAGCCGATGCTGCGTGTGATCGACAAGCACCGGCAGCACGCCCACATGATCGACCCGACCCTGGTGCCGCGGGACATGATGCAGGAGGTGTTCCGGACCTGGGACGACGCCTACACCCTCGGAGTCCAGCACGGCTACCGCAACAGCCAGGTCACGGTCCTCGCGCCGACGGGCACGATCGGGTTCATGATGGACTGCGACACGACCGGCATCGAGCCCGACATCGCCCTCGTCAAGTACAAGAAGCTCGTCGGCGGCGGCATGATCAAGATCGTCAACCAGTCGGTGCCCGGCGTGCTCAAGAGGCTCGGCTACAGCGCGGGCCAGGTGGAGGACATCCTCCGCTACGTCGACCAGCAGGAGATGATCGAGGGCGCGCCGCACCTGAAGGACGAGCACCTCCCGATCTTCGACTGCGCCTTCCCGCCGGCGAACGGCCAGCGCTCCATCCACTACATGGGCCACATCAAGATGATGGCGGCCGTGCAGCCCTTCCTCTCCGGCGCGATCTCGAAGACCGTGAACATGCCGACGGACGCGACGCCCGAGGACATCGCGAACGCGTACGTCGAGTCCTGGCGGCTGGGGCTGAAGGCGGTGGCGGTGTACCGGGACGGCTGCAAGCGCAGCCAGCCGCTCTCGACCAGCCGGGAGCAGCCCGGCGAGGCCAGGGGCTTCGAGGCCTTGGAGCCGCGACCGGCCCGGCGCAAGCTTCCCGACGAGCGGCGCGCGATCACCCACAAGTTCTCGATCGCCGGCCACGAAGGCTACATCACGGTCGGCATGTACGAGGACGGCAAGCCCGGCGAGATCTTCCTGGTGATGGCGAAGGAGGGCTCGACGATCTCGGGCCTGATGGACGCCTTCGCGACCTCGATCTCCATGGCGCTGCAGTACGGCGTGCCCCTGGAGGCGCTCGTGGAGAAGTTCTCCCACGTGCGCTTCGAGCCCTCTGGCTTCACGAAGACCCCGGAGATCCCGTTCGCCAAGAGCATCACGGACTACATCTTCAGGTGGCTGGCCGCGAAGTTCCTCTCGCCCGAGGACGCGCAGGCCGTGGGCGTTCAGAAGGCCGCCGCGGGCGGCGGCGAGGCCGATGGGGTCGCAGGCGAGAGGCCGACCGCGCCGCCTTCGGCGCCCGTCGCGTTCCGGAACCAGGCCGACGCTCCCTCCTGTCACGTGTGCGGCAGCATCATGATGCGCAACGGCTCCTGCTACCGCTGCGCGAACTGCGGCACGA
Source organism: Vicinamibacteria bacterium (assembly GCA_035691285.1). Classification (GTDB taxonomy): domain Bacteria; phylum Acidobacteriota; class Vicinamibacteria; order Fen-336; family Fen-336; genus DATFEN01. The sequence continues at coordinate 15,139 of DASSJI010000146.1, forward strand.
CGAGCGGCTGCTCTTGACCTTGTACCGTTCGACCGACGCCGCAGGCCTGCCGCTCGTCGCGGCGGCGCTCCCGATGCAGGCGGCACACCGCGACCGGATGTGGGAGCACTGTCGCAACGCGCTGGGGATCGCGCGCCTGCTCGTACACGAGGGGCGGCCGACGGCGCTCGTGGACACCGCCTGCCGCATGGCTGTGGAGGCGGCCTGCCGCGCCGCACTCGAGCGCGCTGGCTTCGAGTTCGACGGCGATCTCGAGCGCAGCCTCGATCGGCTCTCCGCGCCGCACGATCTGCTGGCGGGGATGGAGGACGGCTCGCCGCCCGCCCGGCTGGCGGCGTGCGAGCACGCCTTGGGCTTCCTGGCCGGCTACTTGCGCTCGGAGGCTCCCGAGAGGTCCTGGACCTTCTGAGCCTCCGGCCGGCGCGACGCCCACTCGGCCGCGAACAGGCGGATCCAGCCGTTCATCACCGTCTCGCGCCGCCGCCGGGCCGGCAGGGGCGCCTCCGGCGACCGCGCCGCATCGAGTTCGCGTTCTTCTTCGGGAAGTCGATCGAGCTCCGGCACAGGATCACCTGGTTCGCGCCGCCCCACACTCGGGTTAAGGACGCTGGAGGGCCGGTCATGGTTCCAGGAGTCGTGACATTGCGCACAGGATGAGAATCGCCTTGGTGCCCCATTCCATAGTGCTTTTTCCTTGACACAGCACCAGATATCGGGCTAGGGTCCCCCCGACTCGTGCAACTGGATGGCCCTGGCCTGAAGCCCGCACCTCGGTCGTCCGAGGCGCCCCGACGGGCCATCCATTCCCTATCGATCTCCCTCGCGCGGAACCCGGACGTCGTCGAGTTCGCACGGCGCGTGGCCCAGGGCTACGGCGCGCGGGACCGCATGGGACGCGTGGCGGCCGCCTTCACGTTCGTCGGCCATCTGGTCGACGTGCCCCAGCCGCCCGATGGCGACGGCCAGTACCGCGACGGGGTCGACGTGCTTCTCGCGCTGGCCGGCGAGCAGGAGGGCCCGGCCGTCATCCTAGCGGCGTTGCTCCTCGCCCTCGGCGAGAAGGCCAGTGTGGACTACGCGCCGGGCATGGCATTCGTGCGCATCGAGATCGATCCCACCGATCTCCCGCGCGTGCCGCCCTTCGCTCGTCTCGTCTTCGCGCGCGGGCGCTGCTACCTGCCGCTCGACGCGAGCGCTGCGCGGGGCTCCCTCGGGGTGCTGCGCGCGCGTCGTCGCTGACCCGCCGCCGCAGGAAAACCGTAGTAGCCTCCCCTCCGCTGATGGACGATGTGGGGCGGCCGCTCGTCGAGTTCCGCGACCTGGTCGTGTCCTATGGAGCCGTCCAGGCCTTGGGCGGCGTCTCCGGCGCCGTCACGGCCGGCGCCACCGGCCTCCTGGGTCCGAACGGCGCCGGCAAGACCACCCTCCTCAAGACCCTGCTCGGCTTCCTGAAGCCGGACGCCGGGACGATCGTGGCCTTCGGCATGGATCCCGGCCGCGAGCCGCTCGACGTGCGTCGGCGCATCGGCTACATGCCCGAGCAGGATTGCCACCTTCCGGGCATGACGGCATCGGGCTTCGTCGCCTTCGCCGGGGAGCTCAGCGGACTGCCCCGGGACGAGGCCATCAGCCGCGCGCACGAAGTGCTCTACTACGTCGGCCTCGGCGAGGCGCGCTACCGCACCGTGGACACCTACTCCACCGGCATGAAGCAGCGGGTCAAGCTGGCCCAGGCCCTCGTCCACGACCCGGACCTGCTGCTGCTCGACGAGCCGACGAACGGCCTCGATCCCGGAGGGCGCGAGGAGATGCTCGTCCTGATCCAGGACCTCGCCGCGCGCCGCGGCATGAGCCTGATCCTGTGCTCGCACCTGCTCCACGACGTCGAGCGCGTCTGCGGCGGCGTGATCGTCCTCAACCAGGGGCGCGTGGCGACCCGGGGCACGGTCGCCGAGCTGACCGGACCCCGGCGCTCGGCCTTCGACGTGCGCCTGAAGGGCGAGCCCCTGGCGTTCCTCACCGACCTCAAGGACGCCGGCGGCGACTGGCGCGAGGGCGAGGACGGCTTCCGCCTCTTCCTGCCCGAGGGACGGGGGGCCGAGCTGGTGTTCCGCCTGGCCAAGGACGCGGGCGTGCAGGTGCGCGCTCTCCGCCCGGGCGCCGAGAGCCTCGAGGACGTCTTCCTGCGCGCGCTCGGCCACGAGGTCCAGGACTAGGCGTGCCCGTCTACGAGCAGGCGTACAGGCGCCACCAGGGGCGCGGGCCGCTGCGGGCCGTGCGCTTCTGGCCCATCACGCGGGAGGCGCTGGCGCTGATCCTCGCGAAGCGCGGATTCCTGCTGCTCCTGGGCGGGGCGTGGCTGCAGTTCGTGGGCCGCGTGATCCAGATCTTCGTCGTGACGCGGTTTCCCGACGCCGCTCGCGTCGTGCCCATCGACGGGCGCCTCTTCGGCGACTTCCTGAACCAGCAGGTGTTCTGGACGCTGCTGGTGTCGACGTTCGGTGGGGCGGGCCTCGTCGCCAACGACTTGCGCACCGGCGCGATCCTCGTCTACCTCTCCCGCCCCCTGACGCGGCGCGACTACATCCTCGGCAAGCTCGGCGTGCTCCTGGCGCTGAACCTCGGCGTGACGCTCCTGCCCGCGCTGCTCCTCTACGCCGTCGGCCTGGGCCTCGCCCCCGACCTGTACCTGAAGCGGGACCTCGTCTGGGTCGCGCCGGCCATCGTCCTGCAGGGGACGGTCCTCTCGCTGGCCGTCGCCCTGCTGGCGCTCGCGGTCTCGGCGCTGTCGCGCAACGCGCGCCTTGCGGGCCTCTCGTTCTTCGGGCTCCTCGCCGGTCTCCAGGTCGCGCGCCAGATCCTCGTCCACGTGGTCGGCGCCGAGTGGGCGACGCCTCTGTCGCCCTGGGCGAACTTCGAGACGATCGCGGCGCGCCTGTTCGGCATGCCGGCCCGGGCGGACCCGCTCCACGCCGCCGCGGTCCTCGCGCTGGTGATGGCGGCTTCGCTCCTCGTGCTGCGCGCTCGCGTGCGGGCCGTGGAGATCGTGCGGTGAGCGCCGCGATCGAGCTGGTCCGGGCGTCGCGCTGGTACGGCCCCGTGATCGCGCTGAACGACGTCAGCGCGGCGATCGGGCCGGGCGTGACCGGGCTCTTGGGCCCGAACGGCGCGGGGAAGTCGACGCTCCTCAAGCTCGTGGCCGGGCAGCTCGCGCCGAGCCAGGGCGAGGTGCGGCTGCTCGGGAAGCCCGCCTGGGGCTCGCCGGAGGTGTTCCATCGCATCGGCCTCTGTCCCGAGGCGGATTCCTTCTGGGAAGGCCTCACCGGCCTGCAGTTCCTGGTCGCGCTGCTGCGCCTGACCGGCTACGACGAGATCGAATGCGGGCGCCGCGCCGTCGCGGCGCTGGAGCAGGTCGACCTCGTGTCTGCGAAGGACCGGAAGATCGCCGGCTACAGCAAGGGCATGCGGCAGCGGGTCAAGCTGGCACAGGCGCTCGCCCACGACCCCGAGGTGCTGCTCCTGGACGAGCCGGTTTCCGGGATGGACCCGGTCAGCCGAAGGCGCGTCGTGGACCTCGTCAAGCGGCTGGGCCGAGAGGGTCGGACGATCGTCGTCTCCAGCCACATCCTCCACGAGGTGGAGGCCATGACGCGGCGGGTGCTGCTGATCCACAACGGCCGCATCCTGGCCGAGGGCGACGTGCGCGAGATCCGCGACCTGCTCGACGAGCACCCGCACACGGTGGCCGTGCGAGCGGCCGATCCGCGCCTCGTGGCGCGGGCTGTCGTCGCCACGCCCGGGGTGGTCTCGGTGTCCTTCGGGGCCGAGGGCGAGTGGGTCACGATCCAGAGCGCTCGGCCCGATGAGCTCTACGCTGCCCTCCAGGACGTCGCGGTGGAGGCTTCGGTCCGCGAGCTGTACTCGCCCGACGAGAACCTCGAGTCGGTGTTCCGCTACCTGGTGGCGCGGTGAGCCGCGACACGAGCCGCCCCCTGCCGCTCCTCGCCGGCGTGCGCGCGATCTTCTCCCTGTCGCTCGAGGGCATGGCCTGGACCCGGCGCAACGCGCTCATGGCTCTGCTGCTCGGCCTGCCGGCGCTCTTCGCCCTGCTCTACCGCGTCACGCTGGCGGCCCAGCTGCCCGCGTCGGTCTCGCCCCTGGACCTCTACGGCAGCATCGTGGCGCTCTACTACGTCCGCAACGCCGTGCCGCTGGCCGCGCTCTTCTACGCCACGTCGCTGATCGCCGACGAGGTCGAGGACCGGACGATCACGTACCTCTTGACGCGGCCCGTCGGTCGGGCCTCGATCCTGCTGGGGAAGTACGCGGCCTACGCGGCCACCACGCTCAGCCTCGCCCTTCCCGCGCTGGCCGTGAGCTTCCTGCTCCTGGCGACGGCCCGCGGCCTGGAGGGGCTTCGCTCGGGCCTCGCGGACCTGCCGCGCGACCTCGGGGCCGTGGCGCTGGGCCTTCTCGCTTACGGCGGACTGTTCGCCCTCATGGGCGTCGTGCTCCGGCGGCCGGTGATCCCCGGCCTGCTCTTCCTGTTCGTGTGGGAAATGCTCGCCAACCTGCCTGGCTACCTCCCGCGCTTCACGCTCACGGCGTGGCTGCGCTCGCTGGTCGGACATCGCCCGCCGGAGGAGGGGCTCCTGGCGCAGCTCTTCACGCCGGCCGTGCTGCCGCCGGCCACGAGCCTCGCGGTCCTCGCCGTGGCCACCGCCGCCTGCGTCGCCCTCGCCGTGGCGATCTTCGCGCGGCGCGAGTACGTGCTCGAGCAGTGAGGGTAGACTGCACACGGAGGCTGCGATGACACGCGGCGGGTTCGTCTTTTCGTCCCTGGGGTTCGTCGCGGCGGTGGCGGTGGCCGCGGTGGGGGCCCTGCTGCTGCAGCCGGCCCAGGCCGCCGTCGGGCCCGTCCCCCCCGAGGCCCTCGCCCTTCCCGGCGACGCCTCGTTCGTCGTCGGCCTGGACGTGAAGAAGCTCGTGGCCAGCTCGTTCTACCAGCGGCAGGGCGGCGCTTCGGCCCAATCCCGGCTCGAAGCCTTCAAGGAGCTCCATGAGAAGACGGGCCTCGATCCCGAGCAGGACGTGAGCGCGATCGTCCTCACCGGTGCCCAGGGCGCGGGGGCGCAGACGCCGAGCGGGGCGGCCGTCATCCTCGGGACGTTCGACGAGGTGAAGGTCAAGGAGGCGGCCGAGCGCCGCCCGGGCATCAGGCTGGGCCGTCACGAGGGCGTGGCGCTCTACTCCTACGGGGAGGGCGACTCGGCGCGCTCGTTCGCCTTCCTCGGCCGCGGCGCCCTCGTCCTGGGCCAGGACCGCATCGTGCGCGCGACGCTCGACAATCGGAGCGGCGGAAAGACGGGCCTCGCGTCCAACGCGTCCCTCGTGGCGCTGCTCCAGCGGGTCAAGCCGGGCGCGACGTTCTGGATGGTCGGGGACCAGAGCGTGCTCCAGGGCCTGCCGAAGGGCGTTCCGGGCTCGGGAGCGGGGGCGTCGGGCGGGAGCCTCACGCTGCCGGCCCTGAAGCAGGTCGTCGTCTCGGGCGACGTCGAGCCGCAGCTCGCCCTCGACGCGACCGGCGACACCGCGGACGAGGCGGGGGCCAAGAGCCTCGCCGACATGCTCCGGGGCCTGATTGGGCTCCTCGCGATGCAAGCCGCCCAGAAGCCAGAGCTCGCGGGCCTAGCCTCCGCCTTCAACGTGACGCAGGCCGGCGCCCAGGTGACCGTCACGGTCCGGATCCCGCCCGAGCTGCTCGACGCGCTGCAGAAGCCCTCGCGTCCCCCGGCTCAGTGAGGCCGGAGGACGTCATCGGCGCGGTCCTGCGCGGGGTGCTCCTCTCGCGACCCAAGAGCAGCGCGCGGACCCTGCGCCGACTGGGTCGCGGCGACCTGCTCAGCGCCAGCAACGTGTTGACCGCGGCGGCCGCGGCCTGGGGCCTGTACGAAGCCTGGCAGCAGGGCGAAGCGCCCTCGGCGGGCCCGCCCGTTCCCACCCGAGCTCCCGCGCCAACGCCGGCGCCTCCACCGACGCCGAGAGTGGGATCCGGCGAGGCCGCCTCGAACCCGCCTCCCCTTCCCGCGCCCCCGCCGGCATCGGAAGAGGACGGCTTCGCGCCCGCGGTCGTCCGCCTGGTGCGCCTGCTGATCGCGGCGGCGCGCGCCGACGGCGACCTGAAGCCCGAGGAGGGCGCGCTCATCGCCCGGCACGCGGCCGCAGCTGAAGCCGAGGCTCTGGTGCGCGCCGAGCTGCATCGCTACCCGAACCTGGCCGAGGTCGTCGGCACCGTGAAGGAGCCCGCCGCCGCTGCGGAGCTGTACTCTCTCGCCTTCGCCGTCCTGCGCGCCGACGAGGACGTGAGCGGCGACGAGCGGCGCTGGCTCGGGGAGCTCGAGCGGCTCCTGGGGATCGATCCGCCCTCGGCGCGCCGGCTGGAGGAGGCGGTTGCGGCGGGCATCGACGCGGCCGAACCGCGCTAAGGCCGGGCGGCGTCAGCGATCGAAGCGCAGCTCGAGGCGCAGTCGCTTCACCCAGTGGTCCCGCTCCTCGGGGCGCGGGCTGTCCTTGAAGCGCTGGAGCTGGCCGACCATGTGGAGGGAGCTGCTCCCCGAGGCCTTGAACGCGAGCTCGCCACGGTGGCCCTCCCAGCCGGTCGCCCAGAAGAAGTCGTCGGTGGCGTAGGCTGCGAGGGTCGCGTCCTTGTCCACCTTGGCGTAGGCGTACTCGGCGCGGGCGCGGGAGGTCTTCAGGGAGCCGATCACGGCCGCGAGCCACAGGCCCTTGTTCGCCTCGTCCACCGCGGTGTTCCAGCCGTAGTCGGCGACCACCTGCACCGGCGGATCGAAGGCGGGGCGGATGCGGAGCTGGAGATCCACGACGCGGTAGTCCTCGACGATCTGGCCGGCCACGCGCGTGTTCTGGCGCCGGATCATGGTCTCGAGCCCGTCCACGTCGTCCCACGCCACGAACGAGCCGATGAGCTGCAGGCTCGAGCCGGCCTGGCCCGAGAAGGTCGCCTGGCCCGACACGATCAGCATCTCCACGTCGTCATCCTCGAACACGTGGCTGCCCTTGGCCCCGAGGGCGGTCAGGCTGTAGCGGTCGATGCCGCCTTCGTCGCGGTGAGCCAGCGTCAGGGCTGCGCCCTGGGGCCTGAGGTCGCGGTCCCAGATCATCTCGGTGAGCCGCACGGGCATCTCGAAGCGGCCGCCCTCGAGGCGCAGCCAGCGCACGGGATCGACGCGCGCGAAGGCGAGGTCGAGGCGCGCGTCCCGCGAGTCGTAGTTGTCCCGCAGGAGCGCGGGCGGCGGCTCGACGTTCTCGTCGCTCGAGTAGTTGAAGTCGCCTCCGACGCCCAGCGCGAAGCGTTCGCGGCCGAACTCGATGCGCGGCCGGACCTGGAAGCGGGTGCGGTCCTCGTCGGTGAGCTCCGGGGCCGGAACGGCCGGGACGAAGATGTCCCGGGTCCACTCCTGGCGCAGCAGCGCGTCGACGTGGAACGAGAAGCTCGAGGACGACGACTGGTAGACGGGCGCGGGCTCTTGAGCGAGGAGCGGCGCGGCCGAAGAGGCCAGGGCCAGGGCCGCGAGAGAGCGCTTCATGGAAGCGGCGCGATCTTAGCACGCGGTAACATGCGCGCCGTGCGCGTGGCTGTCGTGATCCCGGCGCTGAACGAGGAGCAGGCGATCGGCCTCGTCCTCGAGGAGCTGCCCCGCCTCGCCCGCGAGACGATCGTGGTGGACAACGGCTCGGACGACCGCACCGCGGACGTGGCGCGCGCCCACGGCGCCCGGGTCGTGCGCGAGCCGCGACGCGGGTATGGTCAGGCCTGCCTCGCGGGCATCGCCGCGGCCGGCGACGCGGACGTCATCGCCTTCCTCGACGCGGACCGGAGCGACTACCCTGAGCAGCTCGAGGTGGTGCTGGCGCCGATCCTCGCCGGGGACGCGGACCTGGTGATCGGCTCGCGGCAGCGCGGACGGCGGGCCCGGGGCGCCCACCCCTGGCACGCGGTCCTCGGCACCCGCGCTTGCGTGCTGTTGATGAACGCCCTGCTCGGCACCCGCGCCAGCGACCTGGGTCCCTTTCGCGCGATCACGGCGGCTGCGCTGCGCCGTCTCGACATGCGCGACCGCGACTTCGGCTGGACCGTCGAGATGCAGGCGAAGGCCCAGCGCCACGGCCTGCGCGTCGTCGAGGTGCCGGTGGACTACCGGCCCAGGGTGGGGCGGAGCAAGATCAGCGGGACGCTGCTGGGATCGCTGCGCGCCGGCGCCAAGATCGTCGGCCGCATCCTCTACCACGCCGTGACCCGGACCGCATGAGGGCGCGCGCCGCGCTGGTCGCGAGCGCGGCGGTCCTCACGCTGTGCGCCGCCCGCTGGGCGGTCCGCGGCGACATGACGCGCGCCGTGGGGGAGCACCTCGTCCTCTACGGCGTGGCCTTCGCGGCCTACCTCGTCGCGCTGCGGACCGCGCGGGGGCTGTCGCGCCGGGGGTTGCTCTTCGCGCTCGGAGCCGCCCTCGCCTGGCGGCTCGCGCTGGTCGGCGCGCCGCCGCTCCTGTCCGACGACGTCTACCGTTACGTGTGGGAGGGGCGAATCCAGGCTCACGGCGGGAACCCGTACCGCTGGCTCGACCGCCCGGAGTCGGAGCGCTGGGTCTCGCTGCGCGACGATGTGTGGGAGCGCGTCAACCACAAGGGCTATACGGCGATCTACCCGCCGGTGTGGCAGCTCACCGCCCGCGCGGTGACCGGCGTCCACGACTCCATCGCGGCGATGAAGGGCTTCCTGGTCGCCTGTGAGGCTCTGACCTGGCTGCTGCTCTCGCAGTTGCTCGGGCGTCGCGGGCTGCCGCGTGAGCGGCTGCTCGTCGCGGCGTGGAGCCCGCTCGCCCTCGTCGAGATCGCAGGCAGCGGGCACAACGAGCCGCTCGGCCTGCTGTTCCTGACCGCGGGCCTCCTGGCCCTCGATCGTGGCCGGGGCGCTGCGTCGGCCCTCGCGACGACCCTCGCGTTCCTGGCCAAGCTCGTGCCGGGGGCGATGGCCCTGCCCTGGGCGCGCCGCTTCACGCCCCTCCACGCTGCGCTGGGCGTGGCACTGGTCGCGGCCGCGACGCTGCCGTACGCAGGTGCGGGTCGAGGCCTGCTCCGCACGCTGCGCGGCTACGGCGAGCACTGGCGCTTCAACGAGACGCTGTTCGGGATCCTCGAGGCCGTCGCTCCGGCGCCGGTCGCCGCAGCGCTCGCCGCGGCGATGCTGCTCGTCTTGGCCGTGCTCGTGGCGCGGCGGCGGCTCGACCCGCCCGCCGCGTCCCTCCTCATGGCCTGCGCCTTGCTCCTGATCATGCCCAGCGTGCTTCCCTGGTACGCCCTGTGGCTCCTCCCGCTGCTCGTGCTCGTGGAGGCTCCGGCGGCCCTCGCGTTCACGGGAAGCGTCGGCCTCGCGTACCTCGTCTACCCGGGCTGGCTCGCGGGCGGACCCTGGCAGGTCCCCTGGCCGGCGCGAGCCCTGGAATACGGCGTGCCCCTGGCCATCCAGGCCTGGGTCCTGGCGCGCAGGGGGAGGGTGGAGGCACGAATCCTGCTCGTGTTCGTGAAGAGGCCGCGGCCGGGCGAGGTCAAGACCCGTCTGGCCGCGGACCTCGGGGACGAGGGCGCGGCGGCGGTCTACCGCGCCCTGGCCGACGCCGAGATCGCCTCGACGCGCCCGCGGCCGGGCGAGTACGGGCGGCTCTTCTTCTACGCTCCCGAGGATGCCGCCGGCGACGTCGCCGCCTGGCTGCCCGGGGAGAGCGCGTTGCCGCAGGAAGGGCGTGACCTGGGCCAGCGGATGCGCGCGGCTTTCGACCACGCGTTCCGCAAGGGCGCCTCGCGCGTCGCGATCATCGGCAGCGACGTGCCCTGGGTCTCGCGTGAGAAGGTCCGCTGCGCATTCTCGGCTCTCGACGAGGGAGACGTCGTGCTCGGTCCCTGTCACGACGGCGGCTACTACCTGATGGCCCTCGCCCGGCCGTGTCCGCCGCTCTTCGAGGCCATCGACTGGAGCACGCCGCTGGTGCTGGAGGCCACCCTCGACCGGGCTCGGACGCACGGCCTGCGCGTGGTGATGCTCGAACCGCTCCCGGACGTGGACACCCTCGACGACATCCGGTCTTCCTGGGAGCGGCTGCGGCCGCTCCTGCCGGCGCAGGTGGCGGCGCTGCTCGAGCCGCGGCTGTAGTCCGGCGCCTAGGGAGTCGCTGCGTACCTCGCGAGCTGCGCCTCGAGGTCGGCGGCAGGCAGCCAACGCCCCGCGACCACGACGCCGGCCCTCTTCCAGAGGTTCCGGATGTCCGCGAGGGGGTCGGCCTCGAGGAGCAGCAGGTCGGCGCGCTTTCCGACCGTGACCGTGCCGAAGGAATCCGGTGCGCCCAGGGCGATCGCGGGAGCGCGCGTGCCTGCGCTCAGGGCTTCGAAGGGAGTGAGGCCCGCGGCGACGAGCGCTTCGAGCTCCCGGACCGTCGCGAAGCCGGGGACGTTGAAGACCTGCGGCGCGTCGGCGCCGAGCAGGAGCCCGGCCCCGGCATCGCGCAGGGCGCGCAGCAGCCGGCGCCGGAGCTCGACGAAGCGACGGCCCCGCGCGGCGTCGAAGTCGGGGCCCCTGAACTGCCGGGCCGTGGCCAGCCACTGCCGAAGCATCTCGGAGGGCACGTACTTCATCTCGGGCCGCTCGGCGAGCTCCTCCAGTGAAGCGCCCCCGAACAGGTTGTCGATGAGCACCTGGGTGGGCGTGTTCCAGACGCCGGCCGCGCGTGTCGACGCCGCAAGGGCCGGGATCCTCGCCTGATCCACGGTGTCGACGATGGCCGCGCCGAAGAAGCCCGTGTCCGGCGGCGGCGCAGCTCCGACCTGCAACGCCTCCACGTAGCCGTCGAGGTGCTCGACGCTCGTCATGCCGGAGAGGAGGGCGCGCTCGAGTCCGACCGCCGCGGGCACGTGTCCAGCCAAGCGGATCCCCTCGGCCCGCGCGACGCGCACGACCTCGTCGAACGCCGCGAGGGGGACGCCGGGGTGGATCTTGAGCAGGTCGTAGCCGGCCGCGCGCTGCTCGGTGACGACCCGCCAGGCGGACGGCTCGTCGGGCACGCTGTTTCCGTTGATCGACGGCCCCGCGGTGAAGACCTGGGGGCCGAGCCGCGCGCCCCGCGCGACCTCCTCGCGCACGCGCAGGTCCCGCGGCCCTCCGATCATGCCGCGCACGGTCGTGACGCCGTTCGCGACGTTGAGGAACAGCAGCCGGTCGCCCAGCTCCTCGCCGTACTGTTGCAGCGCCTGTGGAGAGGGGAAATGCGCGTGCATCTCGGCGAGGCCTGGCAGCAGGAAGCGGCCGCGCCCGACGATGCGAACGGCGCCCTCCGGGACCTGGACCAAGGGGCTGGGCCCGACAGCCCGGATCCGCCGGGCCTCGACGACCACCGTGTGGTCGGACAGCACGCGCTCGGAGTCCATCGGGATCACCGTGACATGCTCGATCGCCAGGACCCCGGGATCGGGAGCCGGCGACTGCTGGGCGGCCGCGCCGGCTGCGAAGACGAGGAATGCGCATGCGCGAACGACGTTCACGGGCTTGGACATGTCGCCTCCAATCGAGGGGACACAACGATAGCCGCCGAGCACCGCGATCAGCAGGGCCGCCGGCGACCTAGATGCCAGGGCCATCGGGCACCTCCACGACCTCGAGCCGCACGCGGCCGGTCCCCGGACCGATGAGGCCGATGCGGCGGGCGGCCTCCTTCGAGAGGTCGATGATCCGGTCGCGGCGGGGAAGGCGGTCGTTGATGCGCACCACGACGCTCCGGCCGCTCGAGAGCAGCGTCACCTTGACCCGCGTGCCGAAGGCCCAGCTCCCGTGCGCCGCCGTGAGCTGGTCCGGGTCGAAGCGCTCGCCGCTCGACGTGCGACGCCCGGCGAAACCCGGGCCGTACCAGGAGGCGATGCCCTCCGCGGAGGACCCGACGGTGAGCGCCGCCGGCGCCGTCGGAGGCTGCGGCTTCGGGTTCCGGCCGCAGGCGGCGGCGGCGAGGGCAAGGAGCGCGAGAGCAGCGCGCCGGCTCACGACAGGGTGTGGACCCGCAGCATGTTGGTCGCGCCCGTCGTGTGGCTCTGCCCAGCCAGCATCAGGATCGTGTCACCCGACGCAGCGAGGCCCGAGCGCTTCAACAGCTCCTCGCCCCGGACGATCATCTCGTCGGTGGTGGCGGCGAAGTCCGACTTGACGGGCACGACGCCCCACCAGAGGGCGAGCCGGCGGTACGTATCTTCGTTGTACGTGATCGCGGCGATCGGCGCGCGGGGCCGGTACGAGGACACGAGGCGTGCGGTCGTTCCGGACTCGGTGAACGCGACGATCAGCTTGCAGTCCAGCTCCTCGGCGACGGTGGAGGCGACCCGGGCCAGGCTGCGCGCGACCATCGAGGCCGTCCCGCCGGCCACGCGAGCCGGGCCGCGCAGGCCGTAGTGCTGCTCGGTGTAGCGGGCGATGCGGGCCATCGTCTCGACCGACTCGACGGGGAATCGGCCGGAGGCGGTCTCGGCCGAGAGCATGATGCCGTCCGTGCCGTCGAGGATGGCGTTCGCCACGTCGGAGGCCTCGGCCCGCGTCGGGCGCGGGTTCTCGATCATGCTCTCGAGCATCTGGGTCGCCGTGATCACCACCTTGCCCGCGCCGTTGGCCATCTCGATGATGCGCTTCTGGAGCGTCGGCACCTCCTCCGTCGACAGCTCGACGCCCAGATCGCCGCGAGCCACCATGACGCCGTCGGTGGCGTCGAGGATCGACGGGAGGTCGTCGACCGCCTCACGCTTCTCGATCTTCGCGATGACGGGCGTCGAGGCGCCCTGGGCGTGGATCAGCTCCTTGACTTGCTCCACGTCGGCCGCCTGCCGTACGAAGGAGAGGGCGACGTAGTCCACGCCGTTCTCGAGGCCGAAGGCGAGGTCCTTCCGGTCCTTCTCGGTGAGGGCGGGCGTCGACAGCTTCACGCCGGGCAGGTTCATGCCCTTGTTGGACTTCAGCGGGCCGCCGTGGACGACCGTGGCGCTGACCTCCTCGCCGGCGACGGCGTCCACGCTCAGCTCGAGGTTGCCGTCGTCGAGCAGGATCCGGTCGCCCTTCCGGACGTCGCGGGGGAGCGGGTCGTAGGTCGTCGAGATCCTCGCCGGCGTCCCCACGATCGTCTCGTCGGTCGTGATGACGAGGCGCGCGCCGTCGGGAAGCTCGACCAAGTCGCCCGCGACGCGGCCGGTGCGGATCTTGGGTCCCGAGAGGTCCTGGAGCAGCGCCACCGAGCGTCCCAGGCCCGAGGCGATCTCGCGCACGGCCTGCATCACCTGGAGGTGCCGGGCGTGCTCGCCGTGCGAGAAGTTGAGCCGGACCACGTTGACTCCGGCCTGGATCAGCCGCTCGAGGACCGCGGGATCGCGCGAGGCGGGGCCGACGGTCGCCACGATCTTTGTTCGGCGCATGGGCGGGAGTATGGCGAGGTCGCGGGGCAGCCGCAAGACGGCGGGCGCGTTAGGATGCGTCGATGGACGCCATCGAAATCCTCCTCGGTCTGCTGGACGAGGCCTTCGACAAGAGCGCGTGGCACGGACCCAACCTGCGCGGCTCCCTGCGCGGCGTGACCGCGCACCTCGCGGCGCGGCGGCCGTCGCCCGGCCGTCACAATGTCTGGGAGGTGGCCGTGCACGCGGCGTACTGGAAGTACGCCGCGCGCCGGCGTCTCACGGGCGAGAAGCGCGGCTCGTTCGCGCTGGGCGGGAGCAACTGGTTCCGGCGGCCCGGTCCAGAGGGTTCGACCGAAGCCGCCTGGCGCGCGGACGTGGCCCTGCTCGTCGCCGAGCACCGCAAGCTGCGTGCAGCGGTGGAGAAGCTTTCGCCGTCGGCGCTGTCACTGATCACCCCCGGCTCGCGCAGAACGAACCTGGCCGTGATCCGCGGCATCGCAGCCCACGATCTGTACCACGCCGGGCAGATCCAGCTCCTGAAACGGCTGGGTCGGGGCTAGCGAAGAAGAGGAGGCCCGGCAGATCGCCCGAGGGCTGGGCCGAACTCGGCGCCCTGGGCACGACAGACATGCGTGCCTTCGACGACCTGGAGGCGGCCCTGTCCTATTGACCGATCTGCTGGGCCGCGATGCGCTTGATGATCCAACCCCCTGAAGTCTTCTCGAGCATCAGGGTCTGCTGGAGCTGGACGTCCCTGCCGTCAGTCGTGCGATCCTTGCGGAGCACCATCACTGTGGCCTTGTTGCCCTCCATGCGCACGGTGGCGATGTCCATGTCGACCTCCTTGGACGTCGACATCTTGAGGCCCTGCTCCTCCCTGCCCGACAGGTCCGGCTTGAGCGACTTCAGCAGGCCGACATCCTTGGTCACGATCGCCCGCTTGTAGTCCGCGACGACCCTGCGCACCGCGGCCTCTTCGCCGGCCAGCGGCGGCTGGGTCGTCGGCGGCTGCGTGATCGGCGGCGGGGTGGCGGGCGCCAGCGTGGCCGCGGGCTGCGTCGTCGGGGGCAACGTGGCCGGAGGCTGCGTCGCCGGGGGCAGCGTGGCTGCAGACTGCGTCGCCGGGGGCAGCGTGGGGCGTGGCTGCGTGGCCGGTGGCGGCGTCGGGCGTTCGGCCGCTCGCTGCGCCCGACCGTACGCGTCGCGCGCCTCGAGGTACTTCCGGGCCGCCTCCGCGTACTGGCCCCGCTTGAAGAGATCCTCGCCCGCGCCGCCCAGCTCCGCGGCGATCTTGAAATCGGGCTGGTTCGACGCGCGCGCCTTGACCGCGCCCTGCTCGGACTGGGCCATCGCGCCCTTGGCGCTCTCGGCCTGGGAGCGGAAGCCCTTGTTCAGGCGGAGCGTGAACTCCGCCGCCGCAGGGTTGTCCGGATCGAGCGCAAGGAGCTGCTCGAGGGCCGTGGCCACGCCCTCCATGTTGCCGGAGTTGAGGGCGGCACGTCCGCGGCCCACCGTTTCCTGGACTTGGGCGATCATCGCCTGAGCCTTGCTCGCGACCTGCTGTGCCGCCGAGTTCGAGGCGTCCTCCTTGAGGACCGCCTGCGCCTCGGAGAGCGCGACGTCCCAGTTCTTGTCGTCCAGGCTCTTCTGCGCGAGCTGTACCTTGTTCGCGATCAGCTCCTGGGAGAGCGCCTGTACGGCCGTCGAGTCGGGGGTCGGCACGGGCTCCGGCGTCGGCTTGCGCAGGAGAACGACCGCTCCGCCCACGCCGAGGGCCAGGACGAGGGCGCCGCCGATGACGATGGGCATCGGGCTCGCGGCCTGGCGTCGTGGCACGGGAGGGCTGGATGGCGTGCGGTCGGTCGGAGCGACGGGGGGCGGCGCCAGCGCCGTGGCGTCGGCGGCGCTCGCACCTTGTGGGACATGGGTGCGGGCCTGGCCGGCCAGGGTGCGCGGCTGCCGCGGCATCACGGTGGACCGCGGCGCGTGGCTGGCTGGCCGGTTCCGCAGCGCCACCGAACCCACCGTGGAGGGGGGCCTGGAACCAGGCGGTCGCGACGCCGGTCCCGCCGACGGCTCGCTCGAGATGACGGTGGCGTCGCCCATCAGCGTGGCGGGCTGCGAGATCTGGCCCGTCACCTGCCTCAGTGCGTCGGCCATCTCGCCGGCGTTCGTGTAGCGCTGGACCGGGTCCTTCGACATGGCCGCGCGGATGATGTCGACGACCTCCTGGGGAAGGTCGGGAACGAGGTTCTCGAGCGGCTCGGGCTCGCCCTGCATGACCTGGAACAGGACCGCGTGCAGCGAGTCGGCCTCGAAGGGCTTCCGGTTCGCGAGGATCTCGTAGAAGACCGCGCCCAGCGAGAACACGTCCGAGCGCGAATCGGCCCGCTCGCCGCGCACCTGCTCGGGCGACATGTAGTTCGGGGTGCCCATCACCATTCCCGTGCGGGTCATCTCGGAGGAGGCGAGGCGGGCCAGCCCGAAGTCCATGATCTTGATCTGGCCGTTGGGCTGGATGTGGATGTTGCCCGGCTTCAGGTCCCGGTGCACGACCTCCTTCGCGTGGGCGAACGACATGGCGTCGCAGACCTGGAGGATGATGTCGAGCTTGCGGTCGAGGCTCATCGGGACCTTGCCGACGAGGGCGCGAAGGTCCTTGCCCTCGAGCAGCTCCATCGCCATGTAGATCTTCCCGCCCTCCTCGCCGAAGTCGTACACGGAGACGATGCCGGGATGGTTGAGCCGCGCCGCCGCCTGGGCCTCGCGGTGGAAGCGCTTGCGCAGCTCCTCGTCGGAGCCGATCGACGCCGACATCGTCTTGATTGCGACGTCCCGGTTGAGGATGGGGTCGTGGGCCTTGTAGACGTCGCCCATCGCGCCCTGCCCGATCTTCGCGATGATCTCGTACTTGCCGAGTCGCTGCGGCTGCTGCGGTTCCATCGGCCTCCCTGGGGCGGGGCTGACGCTTGGACGCGCGATCATATCATGCCGGGAGAAGGGTTCGGACCTCTCCAGGCCCTGCTTCGGGGCATCCTCCCAGCGTTCCAACGTCCCGGAAGGAGGGCGCTTGTCCACGCTCACACTCGCCGCCCGTCGTCCCGAGGACCTGCTCGCGACGGTCAAGTCGCTCGAGCTCCAGCGCACGGTCGCCTCGGAGCCGGTCCTCGTGGCCCTCCGCCACTTCCCGGCCGTACCGGCTCGCCACGCGGACTTTCCCGAGGCGCTGGATCCGCGCCTCGTGGAGGCGCTGCGGCGTAGGGGTGTCGAGCGCCTGTACACCCATCAGCGCGAGGCCTACGACACGGCCCTCGCCGGCAAGGACACGGTCGTGGTCACGCCGACGGCCTCGGGCAAGACGCTCTGCTACAACCTGCCGGTCCTCGATGCGATCCTCAAGGACCCCGACGCCCGCGCCCTCTACCTGTTCCCGACGAAGGCCCTCTCGCAGGACCAACTAGCCGAGCTGCACGCGGCGATCGAGGCGCTGGGGGCCGACATCGCCACCTTCACCTACGACGGAGACACGCCCCAGGACGCGCGCAAGGCCATCCGCGCGCGGGCCCACGTGGTGGTCACGAACCCCGACATGCTCCACAAGGGCATCCTGCCGCACCACACGAAGTGGGTGAAGCTCCTCGAGAACCTGCGCTACGTCGTCGTGGACGAGCTGCACTCCCTGCGCGGCGTCTACGGCTCCCACGTCGCCAACGTGTTCCGGCGCCTGGCGCGTCTGTGCGCGTTCTACGGCTCGCGGCCCCAGTTCCTGTGCTCCTCGGCGACGATCGGCAATCCCAGGGAGCTGGCCGAGGCGCTCACCGCCCGGGAGATGACGCTGATCGCCGAGAACGGGGCACCGCGCGGCGAGAAGTACTTCGCGATCTACAACCCGCCGGTCGTAAACCGGCAGCTCGGCATCCGCAAGTCCTCGCTCAACGCCGCCCGGGACGTCTCGCTCTCGTTCCTCGGCAGGGGCATGCAGACGATCGTGTTCACGCCGTCGCGACTGGCGACGGAGGTGCTCGTGACCTACCTCAAGCAGGCCCTCGAGACGAAGCCCGGAGCGGAGGGCGTCATCCGCGGATATCGCGGCGGCTACCTTCCGCTCAAGCGGCGCGAGATCGAGCGCGGCCTGCGCGAGGGCGCGGTCCTGGGCGTCGTCTCGACGAACGCCCTGGAGCTCGGCATCGACATCGGGAGCCTCGACGTGGCGGTGCTCGTAGGCTACCCCGGCAGCGTCGCCTCCGCCTGGCAGCAGGCGGGGCGCGCGGGGCGCCGCCAGGGCACTTCCGCGGCGGTGCTCGTCTGCAACTCGAGCCCGGTCAACCAGTTCATGGCGAAGAACCCGGACTACTTCTTCGGCGCGCCGATCGAGGAAGGCCGCATCAACGCCGACAACCTGCAGATCCTTGTCAGCCACGTGAAGTGCGCCGCGTTCGAGCTCCCCTTCACGGCCGACGAGCGCTTCGGGAAGGAGGACCTCGTCGAGGTGCTGAGGTTCCTCGAGGAGGAAAGGGTGCTCCATCGGGCGGGGGAGCGCTGGCACTGGACGAGCGAGAGCTACCCGGCCGACGCGGTCTCGCTCCGCAGCGTCGCCTCGGACAACTTCGTGGTCCAGGACGTGACCGGCGCCCCGCGTGTCATCGCGGAGGTGGACTACGACTCGGCCCCGTCCATGGTCCACGAGAAGGCGGTGTACCTCCTCGAGGGGCGCAGCTATTTCGTTGAGAAGTACGACCACGAGGAGCGGCGGGTGCACGTCCGGGAGGCTGACGTGGACTACTACACCGATGCCATCACTTGCGCGAAGGTCCGCATCCTCGAACGCTTCGCCGAGGAGGCCGCCGGGGGGTCCAGGCGCAGCCACGGCGAGGTCCACGTCACCTCGCAGGTCGTGGGCTTCAAGAAGATCAAGTTCTGGACCAACGAGAACGTCGGCTCCGGCGAGCTGCGCATGCCCGAGAACGAGATGCACACGACCGCCTACTGGCTCACGGTGCCCCGGGACGTGATGGCGGCGCTGCCCTTCGGCGGCGAGGAGCGGCGCGACGGGGTGGTCGCCTTGAGCCACGCGCTCGGCCAGCTCGCCGCGCTGTTCGTCATGAGCGACCGTCGCGACCTCGGGGTGGCGCTGGGCGACAACGGGCAGGGCGAGGCGCGCACGGAGCGAGGGCTCAGGCGGCTCGGCCTGGCAGGCGGCAGCCAGGCGGCCTTGCCCGACGACTATGAGCCGCACATCTTCGTCTACGACCGCTATCCCGGGGGCATCGGCCTGTCGGAGCCGCTCTACCGCCTGCACGGACGGCTCCTGGCCGAGTGCGAGGCGCTCATCGCCGCCTGCCGGTGCGCGGACGGCTGCCCGTCGTGCGTCGGCCCCGCGGGAGAGGTCGGCGATCGCGGAAAGGAGGTCGCGCTCGCGATCCTGCGCGCCATGCGGGAGGACGGGTCGCGCGGCGACGGAAGACGGGGAGTGGAGTAGGGAAGCTTCGATGCGTTGGCCCGACGCTCCCGTGGTCCTCGTGATCGCCGCGCTCTCCGTCGCTCCGTCTCCCGTTCTCGCGGCGGAGGCGCCGGTGCGTGCCGTCGTGCTCGGGGTCGCGCAGGACGGCGGCGTGCCGCACATCGGCTGCGCGCGAGAGCCGTGCGTCTCGGCGCGGCGCGATCACTCGCTGAGGCGTCGCGTCGCGAGCCTCGGGCTCGTCGACGAGCGCTCGGGGCGCCGCTTCATCATCGACGCGACTCCCGACCTCGCGTCGCAGATCGAATCGCTGAACGAAGGCCGTGCCGCCGTCGAGCGGCAGCGGCCCGTGGACGGCATCCTGCTGACCCACGCCCACGTGGGCCACTACGCGGGCCTCATGTACCTCGGCCGGGAGGCGCTCGGCGCCCGGGGCGTGCCGGTCCTGGCCACGCCGCGGATGGCCCGCTTCCTTCGCGAGAACGGTCCGTGGAGCCAGCTCGTTGCGCTGGGCAACATCGAGCTGCGCGAGATCGAGCCGGGCGTCGAGGTCGCCCTCACGCCGGCGCTGCGGGTGACGCCCCTCCGGGTCCCGCATCGCGACGAGTTCAGCGACACCATGGGCTACGTCGTTCGCGGGCCGTCCGCCGCGCTCCTCTACGTTCCCGACATCGACAGGTGGGAGACGTGGGAGCGCAGGCTGGAGGACGAGGTGGCCGAGGTGGACCATGCCCTGCTCGATGCGACCTTCCTGCGCGAGGACGAGCAGCCGGGCCGGTCCCGGAGCGAGATACCGCACCCGCTGGTCAGCGAGACCATGGCGCGGCTCGCGAACGTTGCCCGTCGCGTCGCCTTCGTGCATCTCAACCACACGAACCCCCTCCTGTTCGACCCGGGCGCCGTCGCCGAGATCGAAGGGCGAGGCTTCCGGGTGGCGCGCGACGGCGAAAGGCTGCCCCTCGAGGCGGCTCGATGACCGACCTGGGAGACCGCCTCCGGCAGCTGCGCCGCCCGCCCTTGCCGCCGGCCCTCCCGGAAGCCCGACCGGAAGAGGTCCCGCTCAAGGTGCGCCTCGAGCGTCTCGTCGCTGTTGCGGCGCGAGGCCGAGGGCCACGGCGGGCTGCCGCCGGCCTCGAGGAGCTGGTTCAGGGCCAGCGCCTGACGAGCGCGCGAGGCGAGTGCTTCCTGGTCGAGACCGACGTGCACCTCGACACCTTCCACGGAGACGTCTCGCTCTCGCGCTTCCGATCCCTCGTGCCGGGAAGCGTGGGCGTCCTGACCGGCGAGCCGTCGTTCGACGCCTTCGACCTCTCGCAAGCCGCCTTCCTCGACACCGAGACCACCGGCCTCGCGGGGGGGACGGGCACGGCGGCGTTCCTGGTCGGCCTCGGGTTCGTGGCGGGCGACCGCTTCGTCGTGCGCCAGTACTTCATGCGCGACTACCACGAGGAGCCGGCGCTGCTCCTGAGCCTCGCCGAGGACCTCCGGCGCTTCGAGGCCCTCGTCACGTTCAACGGGCGCATGTTCGACGTCCCCCTGCTCGAGACCCGCTACAGGCTCGATCGGGCCCGCTTCCCCCTCGAGGACGCGCCCCATCTCGACCTGCTCCTTCCGGCCCGACGGCTCTGGAAGGCGCGCCTCGACTCGTGCGCGCTGCAATCGCTCGAGGTGGCGCTCCTCGGCCTGCGCCGCCGCGACGACATCCCCGGCGATGCGATCCCCGGCATCTACTTCGACTGGGTGCGCCGCCGCGACGGCCGCGCCCTCGCCCGCGTGTTCAACCACAACCGGACCGACATCGTGTCGCTGGCCGCCCTCGCGCTGCGCGCCTGCCGCTGGGTCGAGGGCGGGGAGGCCGAGGACCCGCGTGACGTCTTCAGCCTGGCCCGGGTCCTGGAACGGGCTCGCCTCTACGAGCGCTCCGAGGCAGCCTACCTTCGCGCCGTGGCGAACGACCGCGGCGCGGTGCGGGTCGCGGCCCTCGTGCGGCTCGCCTCGCGGGCGAAGCGGGCGGGCGAGCACGGGCGCGCCCTCGCGCTGTGGCGACAGGCCGCCGGGCACGGCGACCTGCTCGCCCACCGCGAGCTGGCCGTGCACCACGAGCACCGCAGCGGCGACCTCGACGCGGCGCTCGAGTCGGCCGAGGCCGCCCTTCGCCTCGTCGAGAGCCGCGGCGCGCCCGGGGGCGTCGCGCGCGCCTTCGAGCACCGCCGCCGGCGGCTGCTCCGCAAGCTCCGCCGGGGGGGCGCTAGGAGCCTGTCCGAGTAATCACGATTCTTCTTCCTGAGGTGTGGCCGGACTTGGATGATGACGCATGTCCAAGACCTTCCGACCGTACGAGCCGGATCAGCTGTTGCTGATGCCGCCGGCGCTCTCGGACTGGGTGCCGGAGAAGCATCTGGCTCGGTTTGTGGGGGACGTGGTGGACGACCTCGATCTTGGGGCGATCGAGGACGCGTACGAGGAAGAGCGGGGCTACCCACCGTACCACGCGCGGATGATGGTGAAGGTGCTCTTGTACAGCAAGGCCGGTCTTCCCAGGCCCATCCCACGGATCCCACCTGATCTCCGTGTCCTCCGTGTCTCCGTGGCGTCGTCAGACGCCGTTACGCAGAGGGCTCCTAGCGAGTTCCACCAGCCGGGCACGGAGCGCGGCTCCGGTGGCGCGGCCCTGTGCGACCACGACTCCGTCCCAGAGGAGCACGGGGATCTCCGTGGCGTAGCGGCGCCGGTCCGCCGGGTCGTCTCTTACGTCCCGCACAACGAGCTCGAGCCCCAGCTCCTCGAGTAGCGGAACCGCCGTGGCCTTCATCACCTCGCACAGGTGGCAGCCGGGCTTGGACAGCAGGATGAGCCGGCTCACGCGGCGGTGTCGTCGCCCCGGCGTCTGAACGCCTGCAGCCCGGCGATCGTGACGGCCGCAGCGATCGTGAACTGCACGGCCAGACCCGTGAGATCGGGATGAATGCCCATCCAGGGCAGCTCGGGGAAGGTCACCGGCCGAGGCGAGAGGTAGCCCGCCTGGACGAGGCCGTGGATGCTGGCGCCGGCGAAGGAGACGGCGAGCAGCGTCAGGAGCCCGCCCGACACCGCGAAGACGGGGCCGATCGGCAGGCGCAGCACGGTACGGTTCATCGCGAACGCGGCGGCCGCCGCCAGAGCCGCGCCTGCGACCGCCCCCACGGCCACCTGCCCCGCGTCTGCGGCGTGGCCGAGGAGCAAGGCCTGGGTGAAAAGCACGGTTTCCGCGGCCTCGCGATACACGGCCAGGAAGGACACGCCTGCCAGCATCAGGAGGCTGCGCCGGGACAGGCTCGTCGCCACGCTCGCACGCAGGTAGGCCAGCCAGCGCCGGGACTCGGCGCGCGAGATCAGCCAGAAGCTGACGGCGAACAGGACCGCCGCCGCCAGCAGGCCCACCGCCGCCTCGACCAGCTCGCGCTTCGCGACGCCGAGGGTCAGCGCCCGGTCGAAAAGCCACCACGTCGCGAGCCCGGCCGGCAGCGCGAGCAGCCAGCCCGCGTGTACGAAGCGGGTCGCCTCGGCCCGCCCCATGCGGCGCAGCGTCGCCAGCAGCGCCCCGACCAGGAGCGCAGCCTCGATGCCCTCCCGAAAGTAGATGACGAGGGCGGCGACCAGGGGCAGGCTGCGCTTCCCTTCACCCTCGGCGATCGCGAACAGGAGCGCCTTCAGCTCCTCTCCCCGGGCCGTGACCGCTACGGCGTCGTGGCCTGCCATCGCGGAGCGCAGCGCGCCGAAGGCCGCCTCGACGCGTGCCACCCGCTGCGGATCACGGGCCTGGAGCTCGGGCTCGAGTGGCTCGAAGCCCTGGAGGTAGGCGTCGATGGCGAGGCGCGTGGCTTCGCCGTGCCGCCCCGCCTTGAACGCCGCGACGGCGCCGGCGACGAGCCGCTGCGCGTCCTGCACCGGAGCCGCCGCCTGTGGCATCTCGAACGGGGCCTCGTGGCGGAGGTGGGCGAGAGCCGCCGCGGGAGACGGCTCGCCGCGCGCCTCGAGGGCCGCGAGGAGCTCCCGATCCGAGAGGCTCGCGAGCTCGGCGAGCGGCATGCGGGTCTCGCTCGAAGCGGCGCCCGCGTGGCCGAGGCGGAACACGAAGAACGCCAGGTCCCAGCGCTCGGCGGAAGAGAGCGTGTCGAAGGCGGGCATCCCCGTGCCCGGCACACCGAAAGTGAGGGCGTTGTACACCCGGTAGGGCGAGACCGGCGCGAGCCGCTCCGGGTCGCGGAACCGCGCCGGCGCCGGGTCGAGGGCGCGCGCCCGCTCGGTGTCTCCATCGCCGCTGAGCCCGTGGCACACGGCGCAGTTCTGCTCGTACAACGAGCGCGCCCGCTCGAGGCGGGGTCGCGAGCGGGGCGCGACGCGCAGCCCGAAGCGCTGAACGGCCGCGTCCCGCGCGAGGTGGCTCGCGCGCAGCACCTGGGCGGGCGCCGCCCTTGCGCGCACGAGGGCGTCGAGGCCCGCGAGGTGCCGGTACAGCGAATCCTCCGGGCCGGCGTCCGGGGCGAGGCCGCCTGCGAGGCCCCGCGCGTCGGCCACGAAGCGGAGCTGCTCCTCGTATTCGAAGGGGCTCACGATCTGCCCGTCACGGACGGCCCGCCCGTAGTCGCCGCCGACGTAGTCCAGGAGAGCGACCATTCTCTGCGCGTCGCCGCCGTCCGGTGGCGCAAGGGGGGGGGACGCCCCGCCGCAAGCGGCGGTCGCGAGCGCGCCGACCAAGATGAAACTGAATTTCAATTTCACGACGGTGAGGATAGCCCGTCGTTCGGGCCCCGTCAAAGGGAGCGGGCGACGCCTTCCATCTCGGCGACGATGGCGTGGGCCGCGGCGCGAGGATCCCGCTGTCCCGTGATCGGTCGGCCCACCACCAGGTAATCGGCGCCCGACGCCAGTGCCTGCCGCGGAGTGGCGGCCCGCGCCTGATCGCCCAGGCCGGCGCCGTCGGGCCGGATGCCCGGCGTCACGACCAGGAAGTCCGGGCCGCAGGCCGACCGGACGAGGGCGACCTCGTGGGGCGAGGCGACCACGCCGTCCAGGCCTGCCTCACGAGCCACGAGCGCCAGCCGCCGAACCTGGTCAGGGAGCGGACCCGGGATCCCCAGCCGCAGGAGGCTGGCCTCGTCGTGGCTCGTCAAGACGGTGATCGCCAGCAGACGGATGCCGCGAGGCCGCGCCTGGACGGCCGCCCGCAGCATCTCGGCGCCTCCCAGCGCGTGGATCGTGACGAGCGAGACCCCGAGAACGCCCGCCGCTGCCACCGCACCCGACACCGTGTTCGGGATGTCGTGGTACTTGAGGTCGAGGAAGACGCGCTCGCCCCGCTCGACGAGGGACCGCACCAGGGCGGGGCCCGCGGCGGTGAACAACTGGCTCCCGACCTTGAACATGCCGACCGCGCCGGCCAGCCGCGAGGCGAGGGCCTCGCCCTCCACCGCCGACGCGACGTCCAGGGCGACGACGAGCCGCTCGCGCGGCGTCATCCGCGCCCGCCAGGGTACTCGAGAGTTCCCACGACCTGGCCGACGTCGGTGAGCCCGTGGCGGGTCAGATAGTCGCGCAGCCCGGCCAGGATGCGCTCGTACACGCCCGGGTCGACGAAGTTGGCGGTGCCGATCTGCACCGCCCGCGCACCGGCGATCAGGAACTCCAGCGCGTCGGTGGCCGTCGAGATGCCGCCGATCCCGAGCACGGGGATCCGCACCGCTCGAGCGGCCTGCCAGGTCATGCGGACGGCGATCGGCCGGATCGCGGGACCGGAGAGCCCGCCGGTCCCGAACGCCAGCTTCGGACGCCTCCTCTCCACGTCGATGGCGAGGCCGAGCAGCGTGTTGATGCACGACACGGCGTCGGCGCCGTTCTCCTCGCACACCCGGGCGAACAGGGCGATGTCGGCGACGTTGGGGGAGAGCTTCGGGATCACGGGCAGCCGCGTGGCGCGGCGGACGGCGCGGACCACGTCAGCCGTCATCCTCGGGTCGCCGCCGAAGAGCATCCCGCCCTTCTCGACGTTCGGGCACGAGATGTTGATCTCGAGGCCTGCGACGCGCGGCGCGCCGTCGAGGATGCGCGCCACCTCGCCGTACTCCTCGACCGTGTCGCCGCAGACGTTCACGAACAGCGCCGTGTCGTACCTACCGAGCCGCGGCAGCACGTCGCGGACGAACGCCCGCACCCCGACCCCTTGCAGGCCGATGGCGTTGAGGAGGCCCGCGGGCGTCTCGACGATGCGCGGCGTCGGGCAGCCGTCGCGCGGCTCGAGGAACAGGCCCTTCGACACGAGGCCGCCCAGCAGGGAGAGGTCGAGGATGCCTTCGTATTCGACGCCGTAGCCGAACGTGCCCGAGGCTGCGATCAGCGGGTTCTTCAAGCGGACGCCGGCGATCTCGACGGCCAGGCTCTGGGCGGCCGCCGCCGCGGGGTTCAAGTGCGCTCCACGCCTTTCCGGGCGCCGCGGCGGGCGGACGAGCCCGTCTCCCCGGGCCAAACGACGATGCTCGCGTCGAACACGGGTCCCTCGGTGCACGCGCAGCGGTAGCGGGCGCGAGGCTCTTCGGCCCTCTGAGTCCAGACGACGCAGCCCAGGCAGGTGCCGACGCCGCAGCCCATCCAGGGGTCGAGGCTGACCTGGCAGGGCAGGCCCCGCGCCTCCGCGATGCGCGCGACCGCGTGGAGCATCGCGTCGGGCCCGCATGCGTAGAGCTGCGCGGGGCCGCGCGCCGAGTCCAGGTACCGCTCGAGCGGCTCGGTGACGCGCCCTGGATGGCCGAGGCTTCGATCCTCCGTCGCCGGCACGAGGGGCACGCCGAGCGCGTCGAAGGGTTGACGCAGGTGCAGGTCGGATGCCGTCCGGCCGCCGTAGAAGACTCGCCCCGCACCTCCGGCGCCCATGAGGTCCCTGGAGAGCATCAGGAAGGGCGCGATGCCATAGCCGCCGGCAACCATCAGCGCCTCGGTTCCCAGGGGCGGCGGCGCGAAGGGCCGGCCGAGCGGCCCCAGGCACTGGGCGAGCTCGCCGGTCTCCATCGCGGCGAGGGCCCGGCTCTCCGAGCCGACCGCCTTGAGGAAGATGCTGAACGTTCCCGCTGCCGCGTCGGTCGCGAGGATGGAGAAGGGCCGCCGCAGCGGCGGGTCGGCGGACAGGCCCGCCTTGATCATCACGAACTGGCCCGGCCGCGCGTCGCGGGCGACGACGGGGTGCCGGAAGGTGAGTGTCGTGTACGGGCCGTCGAGGGGGACCCTCTCGACGAGGGCCACGTCGAGGTTCTGCGGCACCGGAGCGGATGATACCGTTAGGCGCGATGCGACGGCTACTCGCGAGCGCCGCCATCGCGGGCGCCCTGCTCGCAGCCGACATTGTCCTGCTCGTCCTCTACCTCGCACCCGAGGCGCGGCTCCGCACCGAAGCGCCAGCGCTCCTCCTGACGATGTGGCTGCCCTACGCCGCAGCGGCGACCCTCGGCTTCCTGGCGCTGGGCCTGCCGCTCGCCTGGCTCGGGCCGAGCGTGGCGCGGCCACCCGTGCCCGGCATGCCGTTCTTCACCACGTTCGCCCTGGCGCAGGCGACCTCGGCTGCCGCGCTCTTCTGGCTGAACTTGCTGGGCTACCGTCACTCGATCCCCGTGCCCTTCGTACACGCCCTCACGGCCGCCGCCGTCATGGCGAGCCTGGCCGCCCTGGTCCTGCTCGGGGCCGGGATCGACGCGCTGCTGTTCCCCGATCGGGGGCGGAGCCGTGCGGCGCCCATCGTCGTGCTCGCCGCCGCGGCGTCGGTCATCGGGCCTCTGGCGCTGCGTCCGGGGCCCGCGCTGCCCTCGCGCATCGTCCCCGTCCGTGTCGAGCCGGTGACGCCCCTGCGACGCGTCGTCCTCCTGGGCGTGGACGGCCTTTCCCCGGCCCAGGTCGAGGCCGGGATCCGCGAGGGCCGCTTCGCGGCGCTCGCGGGCCTGGCGCGGCGCGGAGCCCACGGGCCCCTCGCGACGCTGCGTCCGACCATCGGGCCGCCCGTCTGGACCAGTATCTTCACGGGACGCCTGCCGAGGGACCACGGCGTGAAGAGCTTCGCGAGCTACCGCCTGAGGGGATCCTCGACCGCCTACGAACTCCTCCCGCAAGGGATCGCGGTGCGCGCGCTCGAGCGCGCCTCCCTGGTCACGACGCTGCCCGTCACGGCCGCCTCGCGCCGCGCCCCCGCCTTGTGGGACGCGCTGAACGCCTTCGGCATCCGCGCCGGCGTCGTGCGCTTCTGGGGAACGCACCCGCCGCAGCACGTGCCGGGCTTCATGGTCTCGAACCAGTTCCACCGTCTGAGCCGCGGGCCGCGCGCCGCGGAGAGCCTGTTCCCCCCCGACCTGCTGGACCAGGTCCGCGACCGCGCCGTCGCGCCCGAGGACGTGGACCCGGCGCTCGTCTCCGGCTTCGTCGACCTCTCGGTGCCCGGGCAGGACGGGTCGTGGCGCCGGGACCTCGTGGGTCGCGCAATCGCGCCGGACCTCACCTACCAGCGCGCCGGCGCCGTGCTGCGCGCCGCCTACGATCCGCCCTTCTTCGCCAACTATTTCTACGGCCTCGACGTCGTGGGCCACGCCTTCACGCGCTATGCGGTGCCGGAACGCTTCGGGGACGTCCGGCCCGAGGAGTCCCGCCGCTTCGGCCACGTGGTGGAGCGCTACGCGGCGTTCCTGGGACAGTGGATCGCCGAGATCGAGCGCTCCCTGCGAAAGGGAGAGGTGCTGTTCGTCGTGTCGGGCTACGGCATGGAGCCGAGGTCCTGGTGGCGGCGCCTGTTCACGACCCCGTGGGGCGGCGCCGAGCCCAGCGGCGTTCACGACGCGGCCCCGGACGGCGTCGTCCTCGCGGTCGGGGATGGGATACGGCGCGGCGCGCTGCTGGAGCGTGGGTCGGTGCTCGACCTGGCGCCGACGCTCCTCTACCTGATGGGCCTGCCCGTGGCTCGCGACATGGAAGGCCGGGTCTGGACCGAGATCCTCGACGAGGAGTTCCTCCGCCAGCATCCGGTCTCCTTCATTCCGAGCTACGCGGGAGTCGCTCCCGCGCCCGCGCCGGGACCGCCGGAGCTGGACCTGCCGCCGCTGCCCGAGGAAACGCCGTGAGCCGGCCGGCGCTCGCGCCTTGTCTCTTGCGCCGGCTTTTGGGTACGATCCGCGCGCCTTGGCCACCGTGGACGATCTCCTCGCGCTCGACGTGCGGGTGGGGACGATCGTTTCCGCGCGCGTCCTGCGTGGCGCGCGGACCCCGAGCTTCGCGCTCTCGATCTCCTTCGGCGAGCTGGGCCGGCGCTCGGGCTGCGCCGCGTTGACCGACCTGTACGAGACCGACGACATCGTCGGCCTGCAGGTGGCGGCGGTGGTGAACGTGCCTCCGGAAACCGTCGCCGGACTCGTCTCCGAGGTCCGCGTGCTGACGGTGGACGACGGCAAGGGCGGCCGCGTGCTCCTGATCCCGGAGCGGCCCGTGCCCGACGGCGGGAGGCTGCAGTAGGTGGCCACGGCCTTCCGCGTACGCCAGGAGCTCATGGACGCCGCGCGCCTCGGGCGCACCCTGGACCGGATCTCCCACGAGATCCTCGAGCGCCACCCCGAGCTGGAGCGCACGGCTCTCGTGGGCGTCCGCACCCGGGGCGTGCCCATCGCGAGGCGCCTCGCGAAGCTGATCGGCGCAGCCCAGGGAAGGGCCCCGCGCGTCGGCGCGCTGGACATCACGCTGTACCGCGACGACCTCACGACCATGGCGCCCAACCCGGTCGTGAAGGGCACCGACATCGCGTTCTCCATCGACGGGTGGACCGTCGTGCTCGTCGACGACGTGCTGTTCACGGGCCGCACCGTCCGGGCCGCCCTCGACGAGCTGATCGACTTCGGGAGGCCGGCCCGCATCGAGCTGGCGGTGCTCGTGGACCGCGGCCACCGCGAGCTGCCGGTGCGGGCCGACTACGTCGGCAAGACCATCACCACCACCCGGGAGGAGAACGTCCAGGTGCTGCTCCAGGAAGAGGACGGCGAGGATCGCGTGCTGCTGCTCGAGCCGGCGGCCGCCCGGCGCGGAGCGCGGCGGTGAGCCTGTTCCCGCACCGACACCTGCTGGGCATCGAACCCCTCGCCCCGGCCGACGCGCTGAAGATCCTCGACACCGCGGATTCCATGAGGGAGATCCTCGACCGGCCCATCAAGAAGGTGCCCACGCTGCGGGGCAAGACCGTGGTGAACCTGTTCTACGAGGCGTCGACGCGGACGCGATCCTCGTTCGAGATGGCGGAGCGCGTCCTGTCCGCCGACAGCCTCTCCATCGCGACGGCGACGTCCTCGGTGCAGAAGGGGGAGACGCTGCTCGACACCGCCTGGAACCTCGAGGCGATGAAGCCGGACATGATCATCCTGCGGCACCAGGCCTCGGGTGCGGCGCACTTCCTGGCGCAGCACTGCCGCCCGGCGATCGTCAACGCCGGCGACGGCGCTCACGAGCACCCGACCCAGGCGCTCCTCGACGCCCTCACCCTGCGCCAGCGGAAGGGCCGCCTCGCGGGGCTGCGGGTCTCGATCGTGGGCGACCTGCTCCACAGCCGCGTGGCGCGCTCCAACCTGTGGCTGCTCACGAAGCTGGGAGCCGAGGTGGTGCTGTGCGGCCCGCCGACGCTGGTTCCGCCGGGGATCGAGGCGCTCGCGCCCGTCACCCACAGCATCGACGCGGCCTGCGAGGGCGCCGACGCGATCATGATGCTGCGCGTGCAGCGCGAGCGCATGACAGGTGGCTACTTCCCGTCGTCGCGGGAGTACTTCCAGCGCTTCGGGCTGACCGAAGAGCGCGTTCGTCGCGCGAAGCGGGACGTGGTGATCCTCCACCCCGGCCCCATGAACCGCGGCGTGGAGATCGCGACCGAGGTGGCCGACGGCCCCTACTCCGTGATCCTGGACCAGGTCACGAACGGCGTCGCGATCCGGATGGCGGTTCTCTACCTGCTCCTCGGCGGGACCAGCGAGGCGGCAGCGTGAGCGGGAGCCTGCTCGTCGCCGGCGGCCGCGTCGTGGATCCGGCCCAGGGCCTCGACGCCGAGCTCGACGTCCTGATCGAGGCGGGGCGTGTGACGCGGCTCGGCGAGAAGCTGCGGCTCAAGTCCGCCGATCGCCTCGAGGCGAAGGGCCTCGTGGTATGCCCGGGTTTCATCGACATCCACGCGCACCTGCGCGAGCCGGGCCGCGAGGACAAGGAGACGATCGCCACCGGGACGCGCGCCGCCGTCGCGGGCGGGTTCACCGCCGTCTGCGCCATGCCCAACACCGATCCCGTGAACGACGCGGCGGGCATCACCCGCGCGATCGTCGACAAGGCGACAGCCGAGGGCGTCTGCCGCGTGTACCCGATCGGCGCCATCACCAAGGGCTCGCGGGGCGAGGAGCTCGCCGAGTACGGCGACCTGCGCGAGGCCGGGTGCGTCGCGGTCTCCGACGACGGCCGGCCAGTGGCCAGCGCCCGGGTCATGCGCCGCGCCCTGGAGTACGCCCTCGCCTTCGGCCTCCCCGTGATCGACCACTGCGAGGAGCCGACGCTGGCCCAGGGCGCCGCGATGAACGAAGGCCCGGTCGCGACCTGGCTGGGCCTGCGGGGCGCGCCGGCGGCCGGCGAGGCGATGGTGGTGGAGCGCGACGTGCTCCTGGCGGAGCTGACCGGCGGGCGCGTGCACATCGCGCACTTGAGCGCCGCGGCCTCCGCCGACGCGGTCCGTCGCGGCAAGGCCCGCGGCGTCCGGGTGACCGCCGAGGCCACGCCCCATCACCTGTTCCTGACCGACGCCATCGTCCGCGATAGGCCGTACGACACCGCGACGAAGATGAATCCGCCGCTGCGCTCCGAGGCGGACCGGCGCGCCCTCCTCGAGGCGCTCGAGGACGGCACCATCGACTGCATCGCAACC
>DASSJI010000147.1:0-10038 GCA_035691285.1 Vicinamibacteria bacterium
CAGCATCGTCGCGGCCCAGAGCCAGCCCCCGGGGGGCCGGCTCACTCGCGCTCCGAGGCGCCGGGCGAGCGGTGGTGGGCGAAGCCGCGTCTCGCGGCCCGGGCGAACGCGGCCAGCTCGTCCACGTGGGGGTCCTGGAGCGCCGCCAGGCGCTCGAGGGCGTCGTCGAGCCGGAGGCTCGACCTGAGCAGGAGCCGGTAGCCTTCCTCCAGCGCGCGGACGTCCGTGGCCTTGAAGCCGGCCCGGCGCAGGCCGACGAGGTTCAGGCCGCGCGCCCGGGCCGGGGCGCCGGCCGTGATCACGAACGGCAGGCAGTCCTGCACGACCTTCGAGTGGCCGCCGATCATGGCGATCCGTCCGATCCGGCAGAACTGGTGCACCCCCGCCCCGGCCGAGAGGAACGCGCGCTCGCCGATCGTCACGTGGCCCGCCAGCGCGACGTTGTTCGCCAGGATCACGCGGTCGCCGAGGACGTCGTCGTGGGCGACGTGGGCGTACGCCATGAGGAAGCACTCGGAGCCCACGACCGTCGCGGAGCCCGGCCTGGTCCCGCGATGGATCGTGACGCCCTCGCGGATGCGGTTGCCGGAGCCGATGCGAAGCTCCGAGGCCTCGCCTGTGAAGGCGACGTCCTGCGGCTCGCCGCCGAGGACCGCGCCTTCGTGCACGACGTTGTCGGCGCCCAGCGTCGTGTAGCGCTTCACCGTGGCGTGGGCGCGGATCTCGCACCGGTCGCCGATGCTGGTCTCGTCCTCGACCACGGCGTACGGCCCCAGGCGCACACCGGAACCGAGGCGCGCGCCCGGCGCGACCACGGCCGTGGGATGGACCTCGACCGTCACCGGCGGCGATCTTAGCCCAGCCGATCGCGGCGGCGGAGGATGTAGCATTGGCGCGAATCCATGGCCGAAGCGGCACCCTTTGAGATCGTCGGCGTCGGGCAGATCTCGGTGCGTGTGAAGGACCTCCGGCGTGCGGTGGCGTTCTATCGCGACGTCCTGGGCCTCCGCTGGCTCTTCGAGGCCCCGCCCCAGCTCGCCTTCTTCGACTGCGGCGGCCTGCGGCTGATGCTGGCCGTCCCGGAGAAGGCGGAGTTCGACCATCCCGGCTCGGTCCTCTACTACCGAGTGGCGGACATCGGCAGGAGCGCCGACGCGCTGCGGACGCGCGGCGTGGCGTTCGAGGAGGATCCGAAGAAGATCGCCTCGCTCGCCGACCACGATCTCTGGCTCGCCTCGTTCCGCGACAGCGAGGGGAACCTGCTCGCCCTGATGAGCGAGGTCCGGCGCGGAGGCTAGTCGGCCTTCGGCGCCTTTCCCATCACGTCGTCCACGGTCATGATCCGCAGCGGCCCGAGGCCGAGGGCACGCAGCTTCGTCTCGACCCTCGAGCGATCGCCGACGATCACGATGGCCAGGTTCTCTGGATCGATGCGCGCCGCGGCGGCTTTCTGCAGGTCGCTCGGGCTCACGGCCAGGGCCCTCGGCACGAACTGGGCGTAGAAGTCGTCGGGCAGGGCGTAGAGCCATTGCTCGGCGAGCTTGCCGGCCAGGTCCGACGTGGTCTCGAAGTCCGCGGCGTAGGAAAGGGCCAGGTAGCTGCGGGCGCGCTCCACCTCGTCCGGCGGCGCTGGCATGCGGATGCGGCGCAGCTCCTTCATGAACTCGGCGAGCGCCTCGGCGGTCGACTGCGTCTGCACGTCCGCCGCCGCGGTGAACAGCCCGGCGGCGCGCCGCTGGTCGAACAGCGAGCGCGCGCCGTAGGCGTAGCCGTGCTGCTCGCGGAGGTTGTCGTTGAGGCGCGACGTGAACGACCCGCCGAGCAGCGTGTTGGCGACCTCCAGCGCGTGCTGGTCGGGGGCCGGCTGCCCGGGGGCGACGCGGCCGATCCGGATCACCGACTGGGCCGAGCCGGGGCGGTCGATCAGCCACAGCGTGCGTCCCTTCGGCTGGGGAGGGCTCGCCAGCGTCGCGGCGCCCTGCGGCCCGCCCTCGGCCCAGCCGCCGAAGGCGGCCTCGAGCAGCGGCAGGGCCTGCGAGGTCACGTCGCCGGCGATCACGAGGGCGGCGTTCCCGGGCCTGTAGGCTCGGTCGTGGAACTGGCGAAGGCCTCCGGCCGTGATGGCCGCGAGCGAGCGGGCGTCGCCGCCCAGCGGGGCGCCGTAGCGGTGCTGCGCGCCGAAGACCGCGAGCGCCAGGGCCCACGACCCGACGCGGGCCGGCTCGTCCCGCGCCTGGAGCAGGTCGTTCAGGGCCTCCTTCCGCAGCCGTTCGAGCTCCTTCGGCGGGAAGTCGGGGCGCAGCGCGACGTCGGCCAGGAGCGGGAGCGCAGCCTCGAGCCGAGCGACGGGCACGCGCAGGCTGGCGAAGGCGGCATCCCACTCGGCGCCCGTCTCGAGCCTCGCGCCGAGGAAGTCGACCGCGTCGGCCAGCGAGAGGGCATCACGTCCCCCTGCGCCCTCGTCGAGCATGTCCGCCGTGAACGCCGCCAGCCCCGGCCGGTCGCGAGGGTCCGACGTGGCCCCGGCCCGCAGGACCAGCGTGACCTGCACGACCGGCACCTCGTGGGCTTCGGCGAGCAGGACCGGCAGGCCGTTCGAGAGCGCCAGCTTCTGGACCGACGGCAGACGCAGGGGGCGCGGAGGCCCGGCCGCAGGCGGCTTCGAGCGGTCGACGCCCAGAGCTGCAGGCCCTGCGAGGAGGGCCAGGAACGCGGCGAGGCGCGTCATCGCTGCGGCTCCGGCACGGCCAGCGCGCGGGCGCCCTTGGGCACGACCGAGAGGAGCACGCGGCCGGGACCCAGCCAGGCCCGCGCCGCCGCCTGCACGTCGTCCGGCGCCAGTGCGCGGAAGCGCGCGAGGTCTTCCTCGAAGTAGTCGGGATTCCCCGTGTAGAAGAGGTACTCGTTGAGCTGGTCGGCCTTGGCGGCCACGCTCTCGAGGCCGTCGTAGACGCGCGCCTCCCGCTGGTTGAGGAAGCGCGTGAGCTCGCGCTCGGCGGGGGGCTCGGACTGGATCCGCGCGATCTCCTCGTCGACCAGGGCGCGCATCTCCTCGAGGGTGTGGCCCGGGCGCGCCGTCACCACGATCCACAGCGCGCCCGCCAGGGCGCCCGAGTCCACGAACGCCGAGGCATCCTGGGCCACCTGCATCTCGTACACGAGCCGCTTGTAGAGCCGTGAGTTCTTGCCCATGGCCAGGATCCCGCGAAGCGCCGACAGCGCCGCGTCCGCGCCCGAGAGATAGGGAGGCGCGGGCCAGACCAGGTAGAGGCGCGGGAGTTGCACCTGGTCCTCGTGCACGAGACGCTTCTCGTCGCGCAGGACGATGGGCCGGCCCACGAGCGGCTCGACCGGCTCGCTCCCCGGCACGTCCCCGAACCACTTCTCGGCGAGGGCACGGATCTCCCTGGCGTCGACGTCGCCGGCCACGACCAGGCTTGCGTTGGCCGGCCCGTACCACTTCCTGAAGAAGTCGGCCACGTCGGCGTGCTTCGCGGCCGTCAGGTCCTCCATGGACCCGATCGTCGGCCACGAGTACGGATGCCCCTCAGGGAAGAGCGCGTCGATGATCAGCAGCTCGGCCATGCCGTAGGGGCGGTTCTCGTAGGCCTGGCGGCGCTCGTTCTTGACGACGTCGCGCTGGCCGTCCACGCGGGCCTCGGACATCGTGTCGAGCAGGAAGCCCATGCGGTCGGACTCGAGGAAGAGCGGCATCTCGACGGCGTTGGCCGGGACGCTCTCGTAGTAGTTGGTGCGGTCGTTGTTCGTCGAGCCGTTGTTGTTCCCGCCGAGAGCCTCCAGCCAGCGGTCGTAGGCGCCCTCCGGGACGTTCTTCGAGCCCTCGAACATGATGTGCTCGAAGAGGTGGGCGAAGCCCGTTCGCCCCGGGACCTCGCGGCCCGAGCCGACGTGGTACCAGGTGTTGACGCTCGCGATCGGCGCAGAGTGGTCCTCGTGGACGATCACGGTGAGCCCGTTGGGCAGGCGGAACAGCTCGTAGGGGACGCGGAGCCGCTCGGCGCCTGCCGACGGGGCGAGGAGAAGGAGAAGGAGCGCGGCGCGCATGCGCCGGATCTTAGCCCGTGCGCGCCGCGATTCGAACCGATGGAGGCCCTTACTGCGCCTTCGGCTTGCTCACCTCGAGCTGGATCGCGACCTTGACCTCGTCGCTCACCACGAGGCCGCCCGTGTCCATCACGTTGTGCCAGGTGAGACCGTAGTCCTTGCGGTTGAGCGTGGTCTCGGTCTCGAAACCGTACTTCGTGGCGCCCCGGTGGTCGGTGATCGGGCCGGCGACCCTGACCGGGAGCGTGAGCGTCCTGGTCACGCCGTGCATCGTGAACTCCCCGGTCACGTCGTAGGCGTCCTTGCCCTTCGGCTGCACCCGGGTGCTCTTGAACGTGATCGTCGGGTGCTTCTCCACCTCGAAGAAGCCTTCGCCGCTCCGGAGGTCGGCGTCGCGGTTCTCGTTGCCCGTGTCGACGCTCGCGGTCTTGATCGTGAACTGCACCGTCGAGGCCTCGGGCTTCGCGGCGTCGAGCTGGAACTGGCCGTCGAACTCGCGGAACTTGCCCCGCACCTTCGAGATACCGAGGTGGGTCACCTGGAACGTCACCTCGGAGTGCGCCTTGTCCACGAGAAAGGCGTCGGCCGCTCCGGCGGGGACGGCGAAGGCCAGGGCCAGCGCCGACGTCAGGAACGCTCTGTTCGTCATCATCAATGCTCTCCTTTGGTCGCCAGGAATCCAGGCGAGGAAATCAGGCGGGTGCGGACGTCGTCCAGCATGCGGATGAGCGTCTCGACCCCGGCATCGCCGAGGCTGCCCATCACCGCCGCGTCGCCCTCGCTCATCGAGCCGTCGAGGCGCGCGAGCAGGTCGCGGCCCTCGGTCGTGATCCAGCACAGCACCTGCCGGCGGTCCGTCGGGCAGCGCCTGCGCCTCACGAGCCGCTTCTTCTCGAGGCGCTCGATAAGGCGGGTGATGCCGGGGGCCTCCTCGATCATCCGCTCCGCGATGTCGAGGGTCGGCAGGCCGGCGTCGGCCGCCCCGCGCAGGATGCGCAGCACGTTGTACTGCTGCAGGGTGATCCCGTGGGGCTCGACGATGCGGGCCAGGAAGCGGCGCACGCGATCGGCCGTCAGCAGCAGGCCGACGGTCCCTTCCTGGGCGCGGCTCTTGAAGGGCCTCCGCTGCCGGATCTCACGCTGGACCTGGCTCGCGCGCGTCACGCTCCCAAGCTAGAGGCCGATACTTGATCCGTCAAGTAAAAACCTGTGAAGCGGCGGACCCGGGAACCGGGCGGGGCGGGGTAGAGTCCAATGGGAATAGCGCGGCCCGCCCGCACGTAGACGGCACGAAGGAGAGCCCATGCCCCGACTCGCCGCCGCCCTGCTGCTTCTCGCCTCGGCCCTGGGGTCGGTCGGCGCCGCGGATCGCGAGGCGGCCGATGCGGCGTTCGGGCGCAAGGACTTCCGCAAGGCGCTGGAGCTGTATCGGGCGGAGCTGAAGGCCGCCGCGTCGCCGCACGGGGAGCGCCGGGTCGTGAGCTGCCTCGCCGCCCTGGGCGAATGGGACGAGGCGCTGCGGGAGGGCGAGTCGCTCGTCGCCCGAGCCGGGGAGAGCCTCGACGGCGCGCGGGCGCGCCGGCTCGTCGCCGGCGTCTACCTCGACGCGCCGCACTGGGGCTTCAAGGTCGGCGGCGTCCTGCGCCGCGGCTCGGAGCACCGCGAGGGCGAGCAGGTCTGGACCGAGCAGGACGACCGCGAGGCGGCGCGCCGCCATCTCGAGTCGGCGCTCGAGCTGTTGTACGCGATGGCCGAGGGGAAGCTCGAGGCGCCCGCCGCGGAGTGGAAGGCCGAGCGGATCGCCGCCGATCTCGACCTGGCCGACCTGCTCTCGACCGCCTATGGCTTCGGCCCGATGCCCGACGTCCGGTCGACCCGCGCCCTCGGACGCGTGCCGGGCTACTTCGCGCCTCGCAAGGAATGGGCCTCCTTCCTGCGCGCCGACGACCTCTTCGCCGACGCGCTGGAGCTGGCGGTCGCGACCAGGGACTCGCGCTCGGGCGCCCGGGCGCTCTATGCGCGGGCCCTGATGAGGCACCGCGCCCGTGTCGGCCTCGAGGCGCTGAAGACGGCCGACCGTCCGCTCACGGCCGACGAGCAGGAGGCGCTGCGGCGCCGGGGCGATCCCGCGTCGGAGCTGGCCTCGGTGGGCGAGCGCTTTCCGGGCGACGCGCTCGCCGACGAGGCGCTCTTCGCCTCGGCGAAGGTCCTCGAAGAGCGCGGCGAGCCGCGCGCGGCGGAGGCCGTCTACGAAAGCCTGCCGACCCGGTATCCGAAGAGCCCGTGGGTGTCCGATGCGAAGGCGTCGCTCCAGGACCTGCGGCGCAAGGACATCGCCATCAACATCGCCGGCCCCGTCCTGCCGGACAGCGCCGTGGATCTCTCGGTGAGCGTGCGCAACGTCGCGCGGCTCGCTCTCACGGCGCACCGGCTGGATGCGCGCGCGATGCTCCTCGAGTCGAGCCGCCTGATGAACAGGCAGCAGCTCGACCAGACCCAGGCTCCCGCGGCGATCGGCCTGGGCCAGGCCGACGCCGCCTGGGAGGTCGCGACCGAGGACGACGGCTCGCATCAGCCGCGCGCGGTCACGACGCGCATCCCGCCCCTGCGGCGCGGGCTGTACCGGCTCGAGGCCCGGGGCGACGGGGTGAGCTGCGCCACGCTGCTCCTGGTGACGGACCTGGCCCTGGTCCTCAAGACCGGCGCCGACCGGGCGATCGTCTACGTCGCCGACGCCGTGAGCGGCGCGCCCGCGGGCGGAGCCGAGATCGTGGTCCGGGACTACGCCCCCTGGCAGAACGCCGCGCCGGTCGCCGTCCACCGCGGCGCGACGGGCGAGGACGGCGCGTTCGTCACCGAGATCACGAAGGGCACGGACGGCCGGATGGTGGACGCCGTGGCCATCTCGGGCGAACGCATCGCGGCGTCGCCCGAGACCTGGCGCGGCTACTGGGGCCGCGGGCTGGCCACGCGCGTGCACGTGACTACGGACCGTCCGGTGTACCGGCCGGGCCAGACGGTGCACTTCCGCGCGGTCGCAGTGCGCACCAGCGAGTCCGGCGAGGCGCCGGCCGCTTCGGCCCGGGCCACCGTGATCGTGCGCGACCCCAAGGGCAAGGAGGTGTACCGCCGCGACCACACCACCGACCGCTTCGGCGTCGTGTCGGGCAGCCTCGCGCTGGGCGAAGAGCCGCCCCTCGGCGAGTACCCCTTCGAGATCCAGGTCAAGGGCGAAGGCCGCGTGCAGGCGGCGGGCGACCGCTTCCGCGTCGAGGAGTACCGAAAGCCGGACTTCGAGGTGACCGTGGACCCGGGCGCCGCGCTGCGCGCCGGCGAGACCGGCCGCGCGGCGATCGTGGCGCGCTACTACTTCGGCTCGCCCGTGGCCGATGCCAGCGTCGCGTGGCGCGTCTTCCGCGTGCCCGTCGTCCGCCGGCCTCCCTTCCGCGATCCGCACGAATGGCTCTACGGCGCCGGCTACTGGTTCCCTGTGCCCTGGCCCACGCCGTCGCGGGAGCTGGTCGCCGAAGGCGAGGCGCGCACCGACGCCGGGGGGCGCGCGCAGGTCACGTGGCCGACGCAGGAGGGCCAGGACGGGCGCTACGAGGTCGAGGCCCAGGTCGTCGACCTGTCGCGGCGCGAGGTGCGCGGCGCGGGCTCCGTCCGCGCGACGCGCGCGTCCTTCGACCTCTTCCTGCGCGGCGACCGGGGCTTCTACCGGCCCGGCGAGCGGGCGAGCTTCGAGATCGCCGCCCTCGACGCGAACGGCAAGCCCGTCGAGACGGAAGCCACGCTCGTCGTCTTCCGGCAGGCCTGGTCCTCGCTGCGCGAGACGGTGAAGGAGGACGCCGTCTTCGAGCAGGCGGTGCGGCTCTCGAAGGAGGGTCGCGGCGAGGTGCGTTTCACGGCGGCCGAGGCCGGCGAGTACCGCGCGGTGGTGACGGCCTTCGACGACCGCCGCGAGAAGGTCACCGCCGACGCGACGCTGCGCGTGGCGAGCGACGACACGCGGGCCGACCTCTTCCGGCTCTCGGACGTCGAGCTGACCCTGGAGCGGGCCACGTATCGCCAGGGCGAGACGGCCCGCGTGCTCGTGGCCTCGTCGCGCCCCGGCGCGGTTCTCCTCACGGAGGAGGCCGGCGGCGAGATCCTTCGGCACCGGACGGTGCTGCTGGGTGGCCGCGGGCGCGTGGTCGAGCTTCCTCTCACGCGGGCCCACACGCCGAACGTGTTCCTGCGCGCGACGCAGGTCGCCGACGGCCGCGTCTTCACCGTGCAGCGCGAGCTATTCGTGCCGCCCGCCGAACGCTTCCTGAGCGTGACGGTGACGGCGGCTGCGACGGTGAAGCCGGGGGAGAAGGGCGGCCTCGAGATCGAGGTGAAGGACGCCAACGGGAAGCCGGTCGCCGGCTCGTTCTCCCTCGCGGTCTCCGACCGCTCGGTGGAGGCGATCCAGGCCGCCTACGCCCCGGACATCCGCACCTACCTCTACGGCGCTCGGCGCGGCCTGCAGGTGACCGAGGTGTCGTCCTTCGCGTTCCGCCTCCCGCCCTCCGTCGTCCGCGACGCCAAGGACGTGGCCTACCGGCGCCACGGGTATCCCCCGGGCTGGTGGGGCGGTCTTCGAGGGTCGCGCCGCGACTGGGCCGGGGACGAGCTTCAGGACTTTCGAGAGGAAGCGGCGGTGGCCGCCGAAGCTCCAGCCGCACAGGGCATCGAAGGCGGCGTGGCTGGAGGCGTCGTGGGCGGCCTGCCCGCGGCCGCGCCCGCCAGGTTGAGGTCGGCCGACGCACTCGAAGGCAAGCTCGCGAAGGAGGAAGAGGCGCTGGTCGAGCCGCGCACGCGGTCGGCGTTCGCGGACACGGCGTACTGGAACGCGGCGGTCGAGACCGGCGCCGACGGCCGGGCGGTGGTCACGGTCGAGTACCCGGACTCCCTGACGGAATGGAAGGTCCTGGCGCGCGGGCTCGACGCGTCGGCGCGCGTCGGCGAGGCCACGTCGGCGGTGGTGGCGCGCAAGGACCTGATGGTCCGCCTCCAGTCGCCGCGCTTCTTCGTGGAGCGCGACCGCGCGCTGCTCTCGGCGCTCGTGCAGAACGACCTGCCGCAGGCCGTGGACGCGACGGTGCGCCTGAGCGTGTCCGAGGTGCTGCGCCTGGGCGCTGCGGGCGAGCGGCGCGTCCGGATCGAGCCGCGCACCCAGGCGCGGGTCGAGTGGCCCGTGGAGGTGCTCGCGAGCGGCGAGGCCAGGATCAAGGTCGCGGCCTTGACGGCCGTCGAGTCGGACGCGGCCGAGCTGAGGTTCGATGCGCTCGTCCACGGCGCCGACAAGCTCGAGACCCAGGCCGGCCGGCTCACGGCCGGAGACAGCCGTGAGCTGCTGTTCGACGTTCCGGCCGACCGGGCGCGGGGATCGGCGCGGTTGACGCTGACCGTGGCGCCCAGCCTGGTCGCATCGCTCCTCGATGCCGTGCCCTATCTGCTCGACTACCCGTACGGCTGCGTGGAGCAGACCATGAGCCGCTTCCTGCCGGCCGTGGTGCTGTCGAAGGCGCTGGCCGATTCGGGTGCGAGCCTCGAGGAGATCGCGCGCCGGCGCTCCGCGCTGCGCGTGGGGGATCGCGGGAAGCGGCGCGATCCGGTCTTCGACACCCGCGAGCTGCGGGCGATGGTCCAGGCCGGGCTGACCCGGATCTACGGCTTCCAGAACGAGCGCGGCGGCTTCGGCTGGTGGAAGGGCGACGCCGGCGACGTGCGCATGACCGCGTACGTCCTGTACGGGCTGGTCACCGCTCGCGAGGCCGGCCACAAGGTCGACGGGAGCGCGATCGAGCGCGCCGCGTCCTTCCTCGAAGCCGCGGCGAAGGACGAGACGTCGCTCCACGCCCGCGCCTACGCGGCCTTCGCCCTCGCGACCGCGGGACGCGCGCCGCAGGGCCTCGACCGCCTCCTGGCCCGCCGCGCCGACCTGAG
>DASSJI010000148.1:0-6070 GCA_035691285.1 Vicinamibacteria bacterium
TTCCACATCTCCGGCGTGGAGCTGCGCCTCTATCCGAACCTGATCAAGGCCTTCGCGATGGTCAAGCTGGCCGCCGCTCGGGCGAATTTCGACTGCGGCCAGTTCGGCAAGGACGTCCTCGCCGGCGTGGAGAAGGCCTGCGAGGAGATCATCGCGGGCAGGCTCCACGACGAGTTCCGCCTCGATGTCTTCCAGGGCGGCGCCGGCACCTCGACGAACATGAACGCCAACGAGGTGATCGCCAACCGCGCCCTCGAGCTGATGGGGCGCCAAAAGGGCGAGTACGCCCACTGCAGCCCCCACGACCACGTCAACTGCTCGCAGTCCACGAACGACGCGTATCCGAGCGCGCTGCACGTCGGCCTGGCGCTGGGCAACGTCGAGCTCGTCGCCGCCGCCAACGACCTGATCCGGGCGTTCCGAGCCAAGGGCCGGGAGTTCGCGAAGGTCCTCAAGATGGGCCGCACCCAGCTCCAGGACGCCGTGCCGATGACCCTGGGCCAGGAGTTCGAAGCCTTCGCCGAGACGCTGGCCGGAGAGGTGAAGGCCCTCGAGGCGATCCAGCGCGTCCTGTGCGAGGTGAACATGGGCGCCACCGCGATCGGCACCGGCCTCAACGCCCCGGCAGGGTACGCGCAGAAGTGCACGGACCACCTGGCGAAGATCACGGGGTTTCCGATCCACCTCGCCTCGAACCTGATCGAGGCGACCCAGGACACCCAGGCGTTCGTC
Source organism: Vicinamibacteria bacterium (assembly GCA_035691285.1). Taxonomy (GTDB): domain Bacteria; phylum Acidobacteriota; class Vicinamibacteria; order Fen-336; family Fen-336; genus DATFEN01. The sequence goes on from DASSJI010000148.1 coordinate 733, forward strand.
CTCTACTCGTCGTGCATGAAGAGCCTGGCCATCAAGCTCTCCAAGGTGTGCAACGACCTGCGCCTGCTCTCGTCGGGGCCCCGCTGCGGCCTCCGGGAGATCAACCTGCCGGCCAAGCAGCCGGGCTCCTCGATCATGCCCGGGAAGGTCAACCCGGTGATCCCGGAGGTCGTGAACATGGTCTGCTTCCGCGTCATCGGCAGCGACCTGACCGTCTCGATGGCCGCCGAGGGCGGACAGCTCCAGCTCAACGTGTTCGAGCCGGTGATCGCCGCATGCCTGTTCGAGGCGCAGACGCTGTTCATCAACGCCGCCCGCACGCTCCGGGTCCACTGCGTCGAGGGCATCACGGCCAACGCCGAGATCGCGCGCCACTACGTGGACTACAGCATCGGCACGGTCACGGCGCTGAACCCCGTCATCGGCTACGACAAGGCCACCGAGCTCGCCGCCGAGGCGATGAAGACCGGCCGCGGGATCCTGGAGCTCATCCGCGAGAAGAAGATCCTGACCGAGGCGCAGATCGCCGAGGTGCTCGACCCCGCGGCGATGACGGGGCAGGGGCGGCCGGCATGAGCACGGGACGGAGCGCGGCCCGCGCGGTGGGTCTGACCCTCGCGCTGGCGTGCGTCTCGCCAGCTCGCGCCGCGCCGCCGTCCGCAGGCGAGGGCTGGGCGCCGATCGAGGGCGCCTGGTCGGCCTCCGGCCGCCGCCACACGATCGCGGTCGAAGGCGGCGGCACCGCGGCGATCGTGGAGATGTCGGGCGCGGTCGTGCTCACGAAGGGCGAGGGTCTCCCTCACGCGTTCCGAGGCGAGGTCATCGGCTTCGACGACGGGCAAGGGACGAGCATGGGCCGCTGCGTGTGGACCGACGACGCGGGCGACCGCCTGTTCAGCAGCCTCAAGGGCGAGCCGCTGCAGTCCGGGAAGCGCTTCGTCGGCACGATCACGGGCGGCACGGGCCGGTATGCCGGCTTCGCCGGCGAGTACTCCTTCACGTGGCAGTACATCCTCGCCAGCGAGGACGGCCAGGTGCAGAGCCGGGCCGTCAGCCTCTCGGGGCGCGTGCGCCGCGCGAGCGCTCCGGAATGACCATGCCGGGCGGCGCTCGAAAGACCCGCGTCGCGCGCCTCGCGATCGTCCTGCTCGCGCTCGGCCTCTGGTTCTCGCCCGTGCCCGAGGGCCTGGTCTCCGAGGCCTGGCACCTGTTCGCGCTGTTCGCCTCCGCGATCGCGTCGGTGGTCGTCGGCGCCTTCCCGATCCTCACCGCCTCCGTCCTGGCGCTCGCCGCGGCCGTCCTCACGGGGACCGTGGCTCCGGCCAGGGCCTACGCGGGCTTCGCGAACGGCACGATCCTGCTGATCGTCGTCGCGTTCCTCGTGGCCCGGGCCGTGGTGACGTGCGGGCTTGGCGCGCGGCTCGGCCACCTCGTCGTGAGCCTGTTCGGCCGGTCCACGCTCGGCCTCGGTTACAGCGTGTTCCTGGTGGACGGCGTCATCGCGCCGGCCTTCCCCAGCAACACCGCCCGCTCCGGCGTCCTCTACCCGCTGGTCTTGTCCGTGGCCGAGGCGGCCGGAGCCCGGCCAGGCGCGGCCGGCAGGGAGCGGCTCGGCCGCTTCCTCATGTTCTCGGGCATCGCGAGCCTGACGGTGTCCTCGGCGCTGTGGTTCACCGCGATGGCCGCGAACCCGCTGGGCGCGGAGATCGCGCGGGGTTACGGGCTGACGATCGGCTTCGGCTCGTGGCTCGTGGCGTCCTCGGTGCCGACGCTCGTCGCGATGGCCCTGCTTCCCCTGCTGCTCTACAAGGTCGTCTCCCCGGAGGTCAAGGCGACGCCCGAGGCGCCCCTCGCGGCGCGCCGGGCGCTGCAGGCCATGGGTCCCCTGGGACGTCAGGAGCGGATCGTGGCGGGCACGTTCGTCGGGATGGTGCTGCTCTGGGGAGCGGCAGGGACGCTCCACCTCGACTCGACCGCCGTGGCGTTCCTCGGCCTCGGGCTGCTGCTGGCGACCGGCGTGCTGACGCTCGCGGACATCGCGAAGGAAGGCGACGTGCTCGCGACCTTCATCTGGTTCGCCGTCCTGTTCACCCTCAGCGGCCAGCTCAACGAGCTGGGCTTCATGGGCTACCTGGGCGAGCGGCTGGCCGCCGGGCTGGGCGGGCTCTCGTCGGCCGCGGCGGGCTTCGTGCTCGTCGGGGCCTACGTGGCGCTGCACTACCTGTTCGTCAGCCAGACGGCCCACCTGCTCGCCCTCTTCGGCGTGTTCCTGGACGTGGGTGTGCGGCTCGGCGTGCCGGTTGCGGCCCTGGCCTTCCTGCTGCTCTTCGCGACGAACTTCTTCTCGGCGAACACGCCCCAGGGCTCTAGCGCGAACCTGCTGTTCGCCGGAAGCGGCTACTTGTCGCAGGGCGAGCTGTACCGGCTGGGCGCCCTGACCACGGCGTTCAACTTCGTGGTGTACGTCGTGGTCGGAACGCCGTGGCTGATGCTCGTGACCCGGTGATGGATCTCAAGGAGGTTGTGTCATGAGGCGCATGCTTTCAAGTTTCCTGACGAGCGCCGCGCTCGGCGCGCTGCTCGCCGTCCCGTCGCTCGCAGCCGACAAGCCGCCGAACGTCGTCGTCCTCGCCACCGGCGGGACCATCGCCGGCGCCGCCGCGAGCGACGTGCAGGCCGCCTACACCTCGGGCCAGGTCGGAGTCGAGCAGCTCCTCGCCGCCGTGCCGCAGGCCGGGAAGCTCGCCACGCTGCGCGGCGAGCAGATCGCCAACATCGGCTCGCAGGACATGAACGACGAGGTCTGGCTGAAGCTGGCGAAGCGGGTCAACGAGCTGGTCGCGATGCCCGACGTGGACGGCATCGTCATCACCCACGGGACGGACACGATCGAGGAGACCGCGTACTTCCTGAACCTCGTCGTCAAGTCGAGGAAGCCGGTGGTGATGACCGCGGCCATGCGGCCGTCGACCGCCCTCTCCGCCGACGGGCCGTTGAACTTCTTCAACGCCGTGGCGGTGGCCGCGAACAAGGACGCGGCCGGGCGCGGCGTGCTGGTGGTCCTCAACGACTGGATCCACGGCGCCTCCTCGCTGACGAAGACGAACACGACCGCGGTGCAGACGTTCCTCTCGCCGCTGCGCGGCCTCGTGGGGACGGTGGCCTACGGCGACGTCGAGTTCTACCGCGGGCCCGTCGGCAAGCACACCGTGGAGAGCGAGTTCTCCCTCGAGGGCGTGACGGCGCTTCCGCGGGTCGACATCGTGATGGCCCACGAGAACATGGACGGCAAGCTGATCGACGCGGCCGTGGCGGCCGGGGCGAAGGGCGTCGTGATCGCGGGCGTCGGCAACGGCAACATGACCCAGGTCGCTCTCGACGCGCTCGCGGCCCAGGCGAAGAAGGGCGTCGTGTGCGTGCGCAGCACCCGCGTCGCCACGGGTCGGGTCGGACGCAAGGTCGAGGTGGACGACGACAAGCTCGGGCTGATCGCCTCGGACGATCTCAACCCCCAGAAGGCTCGGGTGCTGCTGCGGCTGGCTCTGCTGAAGCCCCGGCCGCTGGCGGAGATCCAGCGGCTGTTCGACGCGTACTGAGCCGACGGAGCCCACCGCGTTGTCCTGGTTCGTCACGTCGCTGCGCGAGAACCCCGAGCTGGCGATCTTCCTGACACTGGCGATCGGCTTCGTGATCGGCCGGTTCCGCGTCGGCACGTTCCGGCTGGGCAACGTGGTGGGCACGCTCCTCGCCGGCGTGCTGGTCGGCCAGCTCGGGGTCGAGGTGGACCCCATCGTCAAGATCGTCTTCTTCAACCTGTTCCTCTTCGCCACCGGCTACAAGGTAGGACCGCAGTTCTTCCGCGGCCTCGGGCGGAGCGCCCTGGCCCAGGTCCTGCTCACCGTGGTCCTGTGCGTCGCGAGCCTCGTCACCACGGTGGTGGCGGCGAAGGCGATGGGCTACGACTGCGGGACGGCCGCCGGTCTGATGGCCGGCGCCTTCACGGAGTCCACCGTGATCGGAACGGCGGGCAACACGATCAGCAGGCTCGACCTGTCCGAGGCCGAGAAGACCCGGCTCCTGAACAACATCCCGGTCGCCTACGCGGTCAGCTACCTGGTCGGCACGGGCTTCGTGGTCTGGTTCCTGTCGAGCTTGGCCCCGCGCCTGCTCAAGGTCGACCTGCGGGCCGAGAGCCGCAAGCTCGAGGAGAGCGCCGCCGTGGCGTCCCGGAGCGAAGGCGCAACCCGCTCGGCCTATCGCGAGTGGACGCAGCGCGCGTACCGCGTGAGCGAGGGGTTCGTCGGCCGGCGCGTGGGGGAGATCGAGGCGAGCTTCGCGCCGGCCCGCGCGTTCGTGCAGCGGATCCGCCGCGGCGCCGAACTGCTGCGGTCCACTCCCGACCTCGTCCTCGAGCGCGACGACGTGGCCGTCTTCGCTGCTCGCCGCCGCGTGCTGTTGGCGCCCGGAGCTTCACCCGGTCAGGAAGTGGAGGACCCGGAGCTGCTCGACTTCCCGATGGCCGCCCGGGACGTCGTGGTGACGCGCCGCGAGGCCTCCGACCGGACGCTGGCCGAGCTGGCGAAGGACTACGGGCGCGGCGTCGTCCTGTCCAGGCTGGTGCGCGCGGGCGAGGAGATCCCCTTCGCGCCCGGGACCGTGGTGAACCGCGGCGACCTGCTGCGCCTCGCCGGCGCCGAGGAGGACGTCGAGCGCGCCGGCGCTGCGCTGGGCTACGTCGAGCGGCCCTCGAGCGAGACGGACATCGTCTTCGTGGGCCTCGGCATCCTCGTCGGCGGTCTGTTCGGCGCCCTCACCCTGAAGGTCGGCGACCTGCCCCTGAGCCTCACCGCCAGCGGCGGAGCGCTGGTCATGGGCCTCGTGTTCGGCTGGCTGCGCTCGTTGCGTCCCACCTTCGGCCGGATCCCCGAGCCCGCGCTCTGGGTCTTCGACACCATCGGCCTCGCCGTCTTCATCGGCTGCGTCGGCCTGGCCGCCGGGCCGAGCTTCGTGGCGGGTCTGCGCACGACCGGACCCAGCCTGCTGGTCCTCGGCTTCGTGGTCGCCCTCACCCCGCACGTGATCGCGGTCCTCTTCGGCCGCCACGTGCTGAAGATGAACCCCGTCATCCTCCTCGGCGCCTGCGCCGGGGCGGGGACGGTCACGGCGGCGCTCCGGGCGATCCAGGACGAGGCCGGGAGCAAGCTCCCGGTGCTCGGTTACACGGTCCCGTATGCGATCGGCAACATCCTCCTCACCGCCTGGGGGCCGGTCATCGTGTTGCTCACGCGGTAGGCCATGCATGCGCAGCCTCTCGATCCTGCTCCTGGGCTCGCTGGCG
>DASSJI010000149.1:0-27679 GCA_035691285.1 Vicinamibacteria bacterium
GCATGCGACTGAGCAGGTCCTTCTTCACGACGCCGGGCACGCCGGTCTTCCGTTGTGCGATCAGATCGTCGGCGATCCGGTGCATGAGCCGGATGTCTTCGGCGTACCGGCGGCGGGTGGGCAGCATGAGCCGGCTCTGGAGTGGATGGCGCGCCGTTCTGCCGACCGCCTCGGCCAGCGCCCTCGTCAGGGCGCCCACGAAGGGATGCGATTCGTTCTGGTAGAAGCTGTTGAACCGATAGCTCATGGCGCACAGCGCGATGGTGTCGAGCGTGAGGCGCGTCATGTTGTCCACCACGTCGATCACCGCACCCCCACCGAACCGCTCCCAGCGCGTCAACAGCTGGTCGGCGATGTCGTGCATGCCATCGAACATGTCGCGCATGGCGGCGGGACTGAAGACGGGCATCAGGATGCGGTGGGCCTTGCCCCAGCTCGCCTCGTCGCCGTGTGCGGTGACCAGGCCATCGCCGGCGAACTCGCGGAGGTTTTCGAGCGCCTGGTTCTCCCCCTTCTCGAAGCGCTTCTCGTCCGACAGCTCGTCGACGAGCGCTTGCGAGCTGATGAAGATCACGTCGCCGCCAGGCAGGCTGAGGCGGTAGATGGGCCCGTAGGTACGTGCCAGGCGGATCATGCTCAGGACCGGTGCCTTCGGATCGAGGTCCTTGATGTTCCCCAGAATGGGGTGGGGCTTCGGCTGGGGAAGCGTCGCCGTTTCGACCTGCGTGGTCATCGTCTCCGTCCTTTCTCCTCGCCACGTCCTGGCTCACGACCCTCGCAACGCGCTCAGCGAGCACCGGCGGCCTGGCGGACCGTCGCGCCGCTCACCATTGATGGTGCCGGCTGTGCGGGGCCGCCTCGCAGGCGGCACTCGAATCCGCCGTCGGCGAACATCACCTGGCCCGTGAGCTGTGTGTTCTCGGCAGAGACGAGCCAGGCAAGCAGGGCGGCCGCGTCCTGCGGACGGCCAGGGAAGGCCCCCCGCAACGGCGTGAGATCCTGCAACGGTCTGCTCCTCGCGGGGTCGTTGAGGATGAAGGCGGCGGCAGGCGTGTCGTAGAGGCCGAGCGCCACGACGTTGAGGGGGATGCCGGCCCCTGCCCAGTCCGGGCTCGACGCGGCGCTACGACACCATCGATTGAGCGCCAGCTTCGCGTTGCCGTAGACCGTTTCGCGAACCTGCGAGGCATCGCGTCCGGCTCGTTCCGCCTCGTCGGCCACGTCCCGGGCGACGCCTATGGCCTTCGCCTCGCTTCCGCCAAGACAGGCATCGACGAGATCCATGCGAGAGGCGAACAGGGACCCGATCGACGACACGGCAACCGCTCGGGGCGCGGCGCTCCGCGCGAGCAGCGGACGAAGCCCGTCGAGCGTCGCGACGGCTCCAAAGTAGTTCAGTTGAACGCTGGTCTCGACCGGCCCGCCCCCCGCGTTGGCAATGACCGCGTCGGCCGCACCACTGCATCGGCTGGCGACACCCGCGATGAGCGCCCTGCGCCCCTCTGCGGTCGCGAGGTTGGCGATCACGTCAGCGTCTCGCAAGTCGGCCGTGATGACGCGGACGCCGCGCTCGCGCAAGTGGCTCACGGTTGCCGCACCAATGCCCGATGCGGCGCCGGTGACGACGACCACCCGATTCATCTTTGGCTCCTCCTCCCGGCGTCGGATCGCTCGGCGCCTGGCTCGGCTTCGAGCAAATCCCCGCGGCCATGTCCCACGCTTGGGGCAACGCGGGTGCCACCACGGCTCCAGTCCTGTAACTGGCTTATATTGAGTCGTTTGTCGGACTTCCTAATGAGTCGAGCGTCCAACGAAACATCGTTGTTTCAACGATTTTTTCAGTTGAACCATCACGAGATTTCGTCTAACGTCGCGGCGGTGCGCCTGGAGTCGTTGCAGAAGGTTTCCCTGGCGCTCGCCGAGGAGCGGTCTCCGGACGTCCTCCTCCAACGCCTGGTTCAGGGCCTGGTCGACGAGGGGGTCGCGCTGGCGCGCGTCTGGCTCCTGGATCGTGGCGACATCTGCCAGGCATGCCCCATGCGCGACGAGTGCCCCGATCAGACCCGGTGTCTCCATCTCGTCGCGAGCGCCGGTCGATCCAAGGACGGCGGTGAAGACTGGTCGCGCCTGTCCGGCAGCTTCCGACGCATCCCGCTTGGCGCGCGGAAGGTCGGCCACGTTGGCGCGACGGGATCGTCGGTATTGATCCGCGACCTCGCCCAGGAGCAACACTGGAAGCCGAACGCAGACTGGGTCCTTCACGAGACGATCCGCAGCTTCGCGGGCCACCCACTCGTATTCCGGGGCGAGCTGCTCGGAGTGCTCGGCGTCTTCTCACGAGCGCCGCTCGACGACGACGCGTTCGAATGGCTGCGCGTGTTCGCTGGCCACGCGGCCGTCTCGATCGCCAATGCACGCGCTTTCGTGGAAATCGAGCGCTTGCGTTCGAAGCTGGAGATCGAGAACGCGTACCTGCGCGAGGAGATCAAGGGCACGCTCGCCCCGAGTGACATCATCGGCAACAGCCTGGCGATTCAGCGGGTCTTGCAGCAGATCGAGGTCGTCGCACCGACGGATGCCAACGTGCTCGTTCTCGGGGAATCGGGCACCGGCAAGGAGCTCGTCGCCCGCCGCATCCACGAGCAGAGCCAAAGGCGCGAGCGACCGCTGATCACGGTGAACTGCGCATCGATCCCCCGCGAGCTGTTCGAGAGCGAGTTCTTCGGGCATGCGAAGGGTGCGTTCACCGGCGCCCTGCGCGATCGCGCCGGACGCTTTCAGGCCGCCGACGGCGGGACGCTGTTCCTCGACGAGATCGGCGAGATCCCGCTTGAGCTGCAGAGCAAGCTCCTTCGAGCCATCCAGGAGGGGCAGTTCGAGCGCGTCGGAGAAGAGCGGACGAGGCGCATCGACGTGCGGATCGTGGCCGCCACCAATCGCGACCTGCCCCACGAGGTCGCGCAGGGTCGTTTCCGGCAGGATCTGTATTACCGGCTCAGCGTGTTTCCGGTCCACGTTCCGCCGTTGCGTGAGCGGCTCGAAGACATCGCTGAGCTCGCGGCCTGTTTCGTCGGGCGATCGGCGAAGCGCATACGTATGCGGCCTGCGAGCATCGGACGACAGCAGCTCGAAGCGCTTCGCCGGTATCCATGGCCCGGAAATATCCGCGAGCTTCAGAACGTGATCGAAAGGGCCGTGATCCTGTCGCGCGGCGGCGGGCCACTGCAATTCGATCTGGCGCTTCCAGCTGGCGCAGCCGGCATGTCGGCGCGGAACGAACGAGCGGAGGCCGTAGAGGGATTCGTGACCGCTCGTGAATTCCGAGAGCGAGAACGACAGAACCTGCTCGGCGCGCTCGTCGCCGCCGGCTGGAGAATCTACGGCCGCGACGGCGCCGCGGCACGTCTCGGGATCAAGCCGACCACGCTGGCGTCAAGAATGAAGACGCTGGGCATCGCCCGTCCCGGCTCACCTTCGGCGGGTCGGGGATAGGGAGCTCCGGGGATACATCCCGGGCGAGTTAGGTGTCGGGCACGAGGACACCCTCGGCGTCACGGAGAACGGGTGCGAGAACCTCGCCCCAAAGTTCGGCCGAGGAGACGTCGCGGCGGCAACAGTCCCCCGGCCAGGTGGTTCAGCGATGCGGCGCGCTCGCAGGCCAGCTCAATGCCCGCCGAGCAACACGTCCTCGTAGCTGTCGGTCATCGCGCGGAGCGAGAAGCGCTCCGCCACCCGTTCGCGACCTGCCTGGCCCAGTCTGCGGCGCTTTTCGGTGTCGTGGCACAACTCGACCAGGGCCTCTGCCAGGCCGGCATCGTCCTCGCGCGCGACCAGCCGGCCGGAGACGCCGTCGACGATCTGCTCGCTCATCCCGCCGGCATCTGTTGCCGCAACCGCCACTCCCCGGGCCATCGCCTCGAGCGAGGCGTTGGGGCATCCCGCCGGCTCGGCCACCAGGGCGAAGACGTCGAGCCCGTCCAGGAACGCCGCGGCCTCGACCTCGCCCAGGAACTCGACTTCGAGCCCGAGGGCCAGCCGCTCGAGCTCCCGGACGTGGCCCTGGGACTGGCGCTCGGCCGCGCCGCCGATCCGCAGCACGTGGGGCGGCAGCCGCGGGGCGGCGAGCCGCAGCGCGCGCAGCAGGCGGTCCACCCGCTTGCGGGGGTTTAGCCTCGCCAGGGTTCCGATCACGACCCGGCCGTTCGAAGAGCCGCGCAACCCGCCCGCCGGCACCTCGATGCCGTTGGGGATCACGTGGATCGGCGCGCCGAGCGCCCGCGCGCCCGCGGCCTCGGCCTGGTACTTCACGATCACGCCGGCCAGGCGAGCGCCATACTCGGCCGGCGACTCGTAGGCGAGCCCGGGACGCGGTCGAGCGAAGTATCGCTCCAGCGCCTCGAAGTACATCTCGCCGGGGCTCACGTCGAAGACCGGCACGTCCAGGAGCGTGTCGGCGAGCAGGAGCTTGTGCACGGCGATCACGTTCCAGAGCGCGATGGCTTGCGGTGCATCCGCCTCGATGGACTCGAGGATGCGGCTCACGGCGGCCGCGGGCTCCAGCTCCTCAGGCGGCGGCACGGCCAGCACCGGCACCCCCGCGGCCTCGAGGGCGCGTCGGCCACGCGTCGGGAAGCGGATCTGCTCCTGGATCACGGCAGCGCGTACCTTCCTGCCGCGCCGCCGCAGCTCGAGCAGCAGGCGGATCGCGCTCGACTGGGCGCCGCCCGTCGAGACGTTGTTCGCGACAAGGAGCAGGCCGTCGCCTCGGCGACGCCCGGACGCGCTCGCCACCGAGCGAAGCAGGCGCGCATGGTCCGCGGCCATCCGGCCGAGACTGAAGTGCCTCGCCGCGCCGGGCGCGAGCGCGGGGCGTTCGTCGCCACGGGCGATCGCGAGCAGCGGCGGGACGAAGTCGGCGGCCGGGGCGTCACTCCCGACCAGGGAGACGCCCGCCGTGCGCGCCGCGACCTCGGGCGCTCCGCCCACCGCGGTCGCGACGACCGGCCGCTCGGAGGCCAGGGCCTCGAGCAACGCCAGGCTCAAGCCCTCGTGCGCGCTCGCGGAAACCAGGACGTCGGCGGCCCGGAGCAGCCCCGCCGCGTCGGACACCGAGCCCAGCGTCCTTACGTGGTCGCCGAGGCCGAAGCGCTCGACGGCTCTCTCGAGCTCGGCCTGGGCCAGCGTCGACGCCGCGCTGCCGGCGGAGGGCGATCCGGCCACGACGAGCCGCGCCTCCCGCGACGATCCCAGGCCTTCGAAGGCCGCGCGCAGCTCGCCCAGAACCCCCGGCAGGCGCTCCAGCCTCTTCTGCGGCCGCGCGTTCGCCAGGGCGAGCATCACGAAGTCGTCCGGCCCGAATCCCAGACGGGCGCGCCAGGCCCGCGCCGCGGCGTCGCGCTCCTGCGTGGGCGCGAAGCGGTCGAAGGCGATGCCGTTCCAGGCCGTGCGGCTGGGCAGGCTCAGGCCGGCCGCCGCGACGTCCCGCTGGACGGCGCGCGAGCAGGCGATCAGCAGGCTGGCATCACCGGGACGCAGCGAGGCCGTGCCCGCAGGCCACCCCGGCCGCTGGTTGTGGAGCGTCACGGCCACGGGTATGCCGGTGCGAGCCAGGGCGCGCACGTCGTCCGCCTCGAGCAAGTGGGCGTGAACCACGTCGATCCCCGACGCCACGAGCGCCTCTGCGAGACGCGGCGCCGCGCGGCCGCGCTGCTGCTCGCGATTCCACTCCAGGAGGGCGGTGTCGCGGGGCGGGATGATGGCCTGGCGTGTCGGCGCGCCCATCACCGCGAGCAGCGCCGTCAGACCCTGCGCGGGAAGGGCGCCGGCGAGATCGACGGCGATGCGCTCGGCGCCTCCCTGCTGCAGGCTGGTCACGACCTCGGCGACGCGCAGACGCTCGTCGAAGCCCACGTCCAGGGCCGACGCGCGAACGACGCGCGGACGTCGCCGGTCGCGCAGGCGCAACAGCCCTGGTCCCAGGCCGTCGTCGAGAGCGCCGCGGAGCGCGGTCAAGAGCGGCGCTTCGAGATAGACGCTGAAGGCCGCGGGCAGGTCGCCCCGCTCGAGGTCGAGGGCCACGCGCCAGGTGGCCGCGGGCGGCGACTCCCCGTCCACCGCGCCGAGCGCCAGCAAGGGGCGCGCGGTCGCGCTGGGTGGTGGGGCCTCCCAACGGGCTCCGATCGGCCAGGCCCCGGCCCTGACCAGCCACGCCCCCCCGTCGGTCGCCTGCAGCGCTTCGGCGAGGAGGCGGGGGCCGCGCGCCTCGGCGGTCGCGATGCCCATCCGGTCCAGAGCGCGTCGCGTCCGGGAGCTTCGCCAGGCGGGCTCGTTCGGGTCGCTCCACACGACCACCCGGGGCGGGGCGTTCACGGGGCGCTCAGTATGCGGAGGGGTAACCCCGGAACGGCTCGTCGCGATCGCGTTCGGCCGGGCGCGTGGTCGGCTTCGACGGCTTGGCCGCGACCGCGCTCGCCGCGACTGCCGTCGACAAGAGCTCGACGGCCGAAGGACGCTCGCCGGTGTAGACGAACACGCCCTGCTCGGGATCGCCCACGACCGTGGTCTCGCCCGTGTGGGTCTGGCCGCCGGCGACGTAACGGTACTGGAGACGCTGACCGACGCGGGCGTCCGGGACGAACAGCGTGAAGCCGTCCGCGGCGATCCGGGTGCGCCTGCGGCGCCGCAGCGCCCGCGCGACGCCCAACAGCAAGACCAGGACCGGCGCGCCCACGAACACTGCCAGCGCGAGCAGGACGAGCAGGAGCCAGCGCCCGTCGAGGCCCCATACGCCTCGCGGCGCAGCGGGAGGCGGGCTCGCTGCCCGGGCCGCGGCGACCGGACGAGGAGCGGCGCCGGCCACGACGCGGAAGCCGTTGTCGGCGTTTCTGCTGCCCGGCGCGTTGCGATAGCGCGCGGCCGAGCGCAGCGCCCGCGCGTCCTTGAGCCACGACCCGCCGCGCAGCACGCGGCGCGGCTTGTCCGAGAGATTCGAGCGCGTCTCGACGGGATCGGTCACGGGTCCCGGCGGATAGGGTCCGTACCAGTCGAGGCACCACTCGTAGACGTTGCCGGCGGTGTCGAAGAGCCCCAGGGCGTTCGGCGCCTTCTGGCCGACCTCGCGCGCGCCGTCGCCGGCGTTCGACCTGAGCCAGCCGATGTCGGCGGCGAGCGCATCCCTGTCCCCGGCGTAGAAGCGGGTGGCGGTGCCGGCGCGGGCCGCGTACTCCCACTGCGCCTCGGTCGGAAGCGTTAACGCGCGGCCGGAGCGCCGGGAGAGCCAGGCCGCGAAGGCGAGGGCATCGTCGTAGGTGACGATCGTGACCGGATGGCGGTCCGTGGTCGGGAAGCCCGGCGCCCGCCAGGTGAAGCGAGGCGACTGCACCAGCGCCCGGCCGTCCCAGCCGTGGCCGCCCGAAGTGCCCTTCTCGGCTTCGGTCCGGTAGGCCGTCTCCGCCGCGAAGCGCTTCCACTGCCCGACGGTGACCTCGTGCTTGCCGATGTAGAAATCGGCGGAGAGCGTGACGTCGCGCGAGGCCTCGTCCTCGCCCCGTCCGGGCTCTCCGGCAGGAGAGCCTTGGCGGTAGCTGCCCGCTCTGACGAGGACGAGCTCGAGGCTCACGTCGTCGCCGAGGTCGAGGACGAGGGCCGGCTCCGAGGCGAGGGCAGGCCCGGCCAGGCACGCCAGCAGGATCGTCGTGGGCTTCATGAGGGCTGAGATGTTAGCCTCTCGGCGCCATGATGCTTCTCGCGATTCACCTTGCGCTCGTGTGGGCGGGCCTTGTTGCGGCCCGGCCTGCGAACCGGCCGCCGCCGCCTCCGCCCCTCGTGGTCGTGTCCATCGACGGCCTGCACCCGGGCCACGTGCTCGAGGCCGAGCGCCACGGGCTGAAGGTCCCGCACCTGCGTCGTCTCGTGCAGGACGGGGCATGGAGCTCGGGTGCGAAGGGCGTGCTGCCCACCGTGACCTACCCGAGCCACACCACGATGGTGACGGGCGTCTCTCCGGCGCGGCACGGCATCTTCTACAACGGCCCGTTCGATCCCCTCGAGCGCAACCGGGACGGCTGGTACTGGTACGCCGAGGACATCCGCGTGCCCACGCTCTGGGACGCGGCGGCCGAGGCGGGCCTCGCCACGGCCAGCGTCGACTGGCCCGTGACGGCGGGAGCGCGCATCCGCTGGAACATCGTCCAGTACTGGCGCACCGACGTTCCGGACGCCCCGGACGACCGCAAGCTGAGCCGGCTCCTCTCCACGCCGGGCCTCCTCGCGGAAGCGGAGAAGGCGCTCGGTCCCTATCCCTCCGGATACGCCTACGACGTGGAGGCCGACCGGCGCCGCGTGGCCTTCAGCGAGTGGATCCTCGAGACGCGGCGGCCTCGGCTGCACCTGGCCTACCTCTCGGGCCTCGACGAAGAGCAGCACCTTTCGTGGCCAGGGAGCCCGAAGGCGCTCGCGGTCCTCGAGGAGCTCGACGCCCTCGTGGGACGCTTGCGCGCCGCGGCCGAGCGCAGCGGCGGGGGAAGCGCCCTCTTCGCGGTCGTTTCCGATCACGGGCACGTCCGGACGACCCGCGAGCTGCGCCTCAACGAGGCGCTCCGGGCCAGGGGCCTCATCCTCCTCGACGGCCGCGGCCGCGTGACCGATTGGAAGGCGTACGCATGGGGCTCCGGCGGCTCGACGGCCATCGTTCTCAAGGATCCCGGCGACGCGGCGACCCGCGCCGTCGTCCACGAGCTGCTCGAAGGGCTTCGCGGTCTGCCGGACTCGCCGATCCAACGCATCCTCGACGGAGCCCAGGCCGCGGCCGAGGGCGGCTTTCCCGAAGCGGCGTTCGTCGTGGGCCTCTCCCGCGAGTGGAGGATCGGGACCCGCTACGAGGGCCCGGTCATGGGGCCCGCGCTGCCAGAGGGCGAGCACGGCTACCTCCCGGAGAACCCCGCGATGGACGCGTGCTTCTTCATCGCCGGTCCCGGCGTCCCGGCCGGCCACGGCTTCGGCCGCATCGACATGCGCGACATCGCGCCGACGCTGGCCGGCCGGCTGGGTCTCAAGCTCGCCGCCGCCGAAGGACGCGACCTCCTGGCTGCTAGCCCGCGGGCCGCAGCCGTTCCAGCTCGCCCTTGACGTAGCTGCGCCACGCGGCGAGGTGGCGGCGCAGGCGGCGGCACAGCTCGGGGTTCTGACTGGCCAGGTTGGTCTGCTCGTCGGGATCCCGCGCGAGGTCGAACAGCTCGTCGCGGCCCCGCGTCACGTTGTAGATGTACTTCCAGTTGCCCTCGCGGACGCCCAGCAGATAGTCGTCGTTGGCCGCGTAGAAATAGGCGCGCGGCGGCCGGTCCTTCTCGAACAGGCTGCGGCCCTCCCACGTCGGCGCCGGGGGAAGGTCCAGCAGGTGTGCGATCGTCGGCATCACGTCCACGTGGCTCCCGATCGTCGCCACGCGGCGGCCGCTCGGGAACAGCGCGGGGCTCCAGAGCAGCAGCGGCACCCGCACGTTCTCCTCGTAGATGCGGGCGCCGTGACCCCAGGTGGCGTGGGGATCGCCGAAGGCCTCCCCGTGGTCTCCGGTGACCACGACCAGCGTGTCCCGGTCGCGGCCGCGCTCGCGCAGGCCCTGGAAGAGCCGGCCCAGCTCGTGGTCCACCGAGCGCACGGTGTTGAGGTAGCGGCCGAGGTCGTAGTCGTCGGGGGGGAGCTTGCCGTCCTCGAAGAAGCCGACGGGCCTGTAGTGGGGCGCGGGCTCGTAGGGATGGTGGCTCTCGTTGGTCCAGGCCATGACGTGGAACGGCCGCGCCGGATCCTCGTCGATCCACTTCAGGACCGCGTCCACGAGCTGGCGGTCGTCGCCGCCCCAGGAGGAGACGACCTGGCCGCCCAGGTCCTCGATGTCGAGCAGCCGGTCGAAGCCGCGGTTCGCGAGGAAGCGGTCCTGGTTCGTGTACTGGAGGTAGCCCGTGTGGATGAACGCCGTGCGGTAGCCGTGCGGCTTCAGGAGCTGGGCCAGCGTCGTGCCGGGATAGGTCGGGTACTCGACCGTGTACTCGCGCCACGTCATGTACGGGAAGATCGAGAGCGAAAGCGCGGCCAGCGAGTTCGCGGTGAGGCCCATGTGGCAGTAGAAGTTGTCGTAGACGAGGCCGAACCGGGCCTCCTGCCTCAGCTCCGGCGTCGTGTCGTAACGGCTTCCATAGAGGCTCAGGTACTTCGCGCCGGTGGACTCCATCACGACGACCAGCACGTTCCTGGGCGGCGCCGGCGCGGCCGTCTGCGCCGGGCGCGACCAGGCGCCCTCGGGAGTGCCTTGGAAGTCGCGCAGCTCGGCCTCGGAGAAGCTCTCGTCGAAGCGCTCGGAGCGGCCGCCCAGGAACAGCTCGACGACGGTCGACGACACGATCTCCCAGTGGGGGCTGCGTACGATCAGGTGGTCGTTGCGATCGAGCCACCGGCCCGTGACCGTCTGGCGGTAGGCCACGGCTCCCCAGGCGGCGCACCCAAGGAGCAGCGCGGCCACGGCGCCCGGACGCAGCACGAAGCCCCGGCCCGCGCGCACGAGGGCGAGGTAGAGCAGGGGGGCGAGGACGAGGGCCGCTCCCACGAGCGGCGTGACGAAGCTCCCGATCGAGGAGCCCATGGTCTGCATGTCGCTCGCGAGGTAGAGCAGCGGGTAGGTGAGGGGCGAGCGCAGGTAGTCGAAGATCTGGACGCTCGCGACCGAGTAGACGGCGCAGGCGGCGCCCAGCGCGACGACTGCGAAGGCCAGCGCTCGCCTGGCGCCTTCCCCGGGCAGCGCCGCGAGGAGGAGCGCAACGAGCAGGAACGCGCCGAGCGTGAAGACGAGGTCGCTGGCGGAGGAGACGACGACGTCGCGCAGGAACTGCAGCGTCGTGTAGCTTCCGCCCGGTCCGCCGAAGTGCGCTGCCTTGGCGAGCATGGCGAACGGGAGCAGCGAGGCGACCGGGACGAAGGCCCGCGAGAACGGCCCGCGCTCGCTAGGCGCCATCGGCCAGGGCCCGGAGCGCCTCGGCGAGCTGATCGTAGGTCAACGAGCGCAGGCCCAGCTCCGCGAGAAGCGCCTTGGTCCGAGGGTCCACGAGGGTCCGGAGCTCCGCCTCGCGGTCCGCGTGGTAGACGTAGTGCACCTCGGGGTCGAAGTAGCCGGGGTGGCAGGCGAGCTCGTAGATGCCGCCCGTGAGCTCGTTCCGCAGGATCTTCTCGAGGGCCTCGAAGCTCACCTTGGCGGGGTCCGACACGCCGTACTCCCACTGCCCGTAGAAGCCGCCCTTGAAGACGACCGGGGCCTGGTCGCGCAGGTGGATCCCGTGCTCCTGGGCCAGCTCGAGGAAGCTCGGATGGCAGGGCCGCCTGCGGTGGATGTGCTGGTGCGAATCGAGGTGGGTCGGCTTCCGGCCCATGAGGTCGCAGAAGCGGTCGAACTGCTCGCGCAGCGCCGCGCGGCACACCGGAGGATCGTCGAACTCGACCAGGCGCTGAGCCTCGTTCGTGAAGTTCACGTGGAGCCCGACGCTGATCTCGGGCCGGGCCTTGGCCATCGACACGGCCTCGGCCGTCCCCGGGGTGTTCACCATCAGGCCCACGGAGCTCACCACGCCGCGGTCGACGGCCTCGGCGATGCCGCGGTTCACCGCGGCGCCGTAGCCGAAGTCGTCGGCGTTGACGATCAGGAACTTCACAGCCCGAGGTCCGCGAGGAACCTCCGGCACACGGCCCTGGCCTCGAGGTGCTCCTCGGCGACGGCGCGGGCCGCCCGGCACGCCTTCGGATAGTCGGTCTCGATCGTGTCCAGGGCGGCGAGGATCTCGTCCATGGTGCGGAATGCGAAGAGGCCCTCGCCGCACGGCAGGAACTTCTCGAAGCCCGTGCTCTGGGCGATCACGGGCTTGCCCGTCGAGAGGTAGGACGCGTCGCGCTCGCTGAACCAGCCGCTCCGGAGGCGCACGTTCTGGTCCTTGGCCACCGTCCACTCCGCCCGGGAGCGCCGGAACAGCTCCTGGTAGTCCCAGGGGTCGAGGGACTTCTCCAGGGGGCTGTCCAGCGCCCAGCCGTGGTCGAGCAGGCGCTGCCGGTCGGCCGCGTCGTCGACGTTGAGGAAGAGCTGGAAGGAAAGCCCGGGCCTGAGGCGCGGCAGGTCCAGGAACTTCAGGAACTCGTGGTGCTTGCTCCAGTAGAAGGTCTCGCCGTCCCACGCGATGTCCTGGCCCTGCTGCTTCCAGTTGCCGATCGTCGTGTAGCTCGCCGCCTTGGGGTCGAAGTGGAAGCGCCAGAGCGTCGTGTCGACGGGCTGGCGCGTCTTGAGGTAGGTGAAGCCGCCGGTGGGCACGCCGCAGTCCGGCGCGCCGTAGTTTTCTCCGTAGGTGACGATCGCGTCGTGGTCGCGGAACACCTGGAGCGTCTTCTCCTTGCCGTTCGCGATCTCGAGCTGGTTCGTGACCGGGTCCGTCTCGACGTACACCTTGAGGCGGGCCGCGCGATGGTCGTCGTTGAGCACGGTCGCGCCGCACACGTTGAGGAGCGCGTCGCAGTCCCTGTAGAGCTGGCGGAGCTTCTCCGCGGGCATCCCGTAGCACTCCTCGGTGCCGCGGTAGAGAGGCCGGTACGCCCACTTCCCGCGCAGGCCGATCACGCGGGTGACGCGCTCGAGGTAGGAGGCCGCGTAGCCGGGGTCGTCCACCATGCTGTTGGCGCGCGGGTCGTAGGGCCAGGTGGCGTCGTCCTCGACGTACGTCACGTCGTGGCCCAGGCCCTGGAGCCCGCGCAGCCAGTTGATGTAGAGCCAGGTCTGGCCACCGAACGGGCAGCGGCCCATCATGCCCAGCACCACGAGCTTGAGGCTCACGAGGCCGCTTCCACGGTGTCGCGCCCCTCGGCTGTCGCCTCGGCCCACAGGCGCGCGTAGGGGCCGCCCCGGGCGAGGAGGGCGTCGTGAGGTCCCGCTTCGACGATCTGGCCCTTGTCGAGCACCACGATGCGGTCGGCGCGCCGGGCCGTGGAAAGGCGATGGGCGATGATGATGGCGGTGCGGTCGCGCAGCAGCTCCTCGACGTTCCGGAACACCACGGCCTCCGTCGCCACGTCCAGGCTGCTCGTGGGCTCGTCGAGGATCACGACCGGCGTCCGCCGCAGGATCGCCCGGGCCAGGGCCAGCCGCTGGCGCTGCCCTCCCGAGAGCGTGAGGCCGTCCTGGCCGATCACGGTGTCGTAGCCCTTCGGCAGCTCGAGGATGAAGGGCTCGGCCTCGGCGCGTCGCGCCGCGTCCTGGATGCGCTCGAGCGGCTCGTCCGACGCGAAGGCGATGTTCTCGGCGACGCTCGTCTGGAACAGGATCGGCTCCTGGAGCATGAGCGTGACCTGGCGGCGCAGCGCGGCGAGCTTCAGCTCGCGCAGGTCGTGGCCGTCGAGGGTGACGCGTCCCTGCTGCGGATCGAAGAAGCGCAGGATCAGGCTCGCGAGCGTGCTCTTGCCGGCGCCGGTCGCGCCCACCAGGGCGACCGTCTCGCCCGCGCGGACGCGCAGCGACACGTCGCGCAGCACCGGGTTCCCGGCCTCGTAGGCGAAGGACACGTTCTCGAGGGCGATCTCGCCCCTCGCGTCGGGCAGCTCGCGCGCGCCGGGGGCGTCCTGGATGTCAGGCTGGACGTCGAGGACCGCGAACACACGCTCGAGGCCGGCCCGGGAGGATGCGATCTCCTTCAGGTTCCCGGCCACGGACTGGATCGGCCGGTACATGTCCTTCAGGTAGGCGAGGAAGATGGTGAGGCCGCCGATGGTGAGGGTGCCCTCCAGCACGCGCTGCGCTCCGAGCCACAAGAGGAGCGCCGTGCCGGCGGCGAGGATCGCGTCCACGATCAGGATGAAGACGGTCTCGGCGCTGTAGAGGCGCAGGGTCAGCGCCAGGCTCCGCTCGCTGCCGCGCCGGAAATCCTCGATCGCCCGCGCCTCGCGGCCGTAGGCCTGCACCAGCTTCACGGCGCCGATCACGGTCTCGGCGCGCGAGTACAGCTCCGACTCGGCCTCCTTGGAGGAGGCGGCGTGGCCGTGGATGCGGGAGGTGAGGCGCGTGATGGCGAGGTACAGGGGCGGCACGACGAGGAGCGCGACGACGGCGAGGCCCAGGTCGAAGCGCGCCATCACCACGAACATGCCGGCGAGCATGAGCGCCGAGGTCATCAGGGGCAGGAAGCCGTTCATCACCAGGGACTGCGCGGAGAACGTGTCGGCCATCACGCGGAACAGCAGGTCGCCCACCTGCTGGCGGTAGTGGAACTTGAGCGACAGCTTCTGGAGGTGGGAGTAGAGGTCCACGCGCAGGTCGTTGACCATGCGCTGGCCGACGTCGATGGTGAGGTAGTTCGAGGCCAGCGTCAGCGTTCCCGCCACCAGGGCCAGGACCACGATGGCCGCGGCCGCGCCGCCGAGCAGTGGGCCCGCCGCCACGCCGGCGAGCCAGGGCACCAGCGTTTCGGGCAGCCGCCGCCCCTGCAAGACGCTGTCCAGCACGATGGCCAGCGGGATCGGCTTCAGCAGCTCGACGCCCACGCCCGCGACCGTGAGCAGGATGCCCGCCGCCATCCGCGCCCGGTGAGGGCGCAGGTAGCCGAGCGCACGTCGGATCAGGCCCATCCGAGCGTCGAGTTTACGCCACGCGGAGGGCCGCGCCTCGCGCCGGGCCTACTGCGTCGCGAACACCTGGAGCACGCCGGACTCGTTGGTCGGCCCGAAGTTGACGATCGCGATCGTGTAGCCCCCGGGAGCGACGTTGCTCACGACGAGACGCTCCGGCTTCGTCGTCGTGCTCGTGGTCGCCGCGAGCTCCGTGCACGACTGCGCGATGAAAGCCTGTGGGGTGCAGCTTCCGCGGAAGAGCACGATGTCGATGTCGTTGGAGGCGAAGGTCCAGTCGGCGATCATCTCGAGGGGATTGGCGGCCGTGCCGGTGATCGAGATCTCCTGGAGGAAGGCGTCGACGATCAGGCCCAGGCGCCGGGCCTCGTTCGTTCCCAGGACCTGGAAGTTCACGTTGCCGATCGCCCTCCGGGTGGGTGTGCTCGGCGCGGTGGGCGAGCTGCTGCCGCCACCGCCACCGCCGCCGCAGCCCGGCAGGGCCAGGGCGAGGACCGCCGTCAGGAGCCGTGCTCGCGTCTTGCTCGGGCTGCGCATCGCGATCCTCCTCGCCGCGCGTCCCACGGGACCGCGAGGCGGGACGAGAAGCTCACTCGCCGGACGACCGACCCGGCTCTGACGGCATCACGGATGCGACCCCCGGCGGATGGGGCTTCGGTTCGGGGACGCGGCGAGTATACGGGTGGCCCGATCTCCCCACAACGCCAGGCGCCTCCTACGCCTTCCTACCAGGAGGACGGCTTGTAGTCCTTCAGGAACCTGCCCCACACGTGGACGCCGGTCAGCAGTCCCGAGAAGAACGGATCGCAGATGCGTGCGGCGCCGTCGACGATGTCGAGGGGCGGCTGGAAGTCCAGCTCCTCCTTCTTGCGCGAGGCGTGCACGAGGGGGTCCTCGTCAGTGACCCAGCCGGTGTCCACGGCGTTCATGTGGATGCCGTCCTGCACGTAGTCGCGCGCCGACGTGAGCGTCATCATGTTCAAGGCGGCCTTGGCCATGTTGGTGTGCGGATGGCGGTCGGTCTTGGTGCCGCGGGAGAAGACTCCCTCCATGGCCGAGACGTTCACGACGTGGCGGTCGAAGCCGCCGTCCCGCGTCATCAAGGCTCTGAGCCGCGCGCAGAGGATGAAGGGCGCCACGGCGTTCACGAGCTGGACCTCGAGGAGCTCCGGCGTCTCGACCTCGGCCAGCGTCAGGCGCCACGAGTTCCGACGCCGCAGGTCGATCTGCTGGAGGTCCGCGTCGCGGGCGCCTTCGGGGAAGAGGTCGGGCCGCCGCTCGGCGTCCTCGTACGCGTAGCGGACCTGGGACAGCCGCGCTGAGGCGCGCAGGCCCAGGCCCGAGCCGCCGCCGTGGAAGGCCATGAGGCCGGTCGGATCGGGCGCCGAGGCCGCATGCGGCAGCGCGCCCCGCGACTCCAGGGCCGCCGCGAAGTCGTGGTGCCGCTGGAGCAGCGGCCTGAGCTCGGGGCCGAGGTCCCGGAGCGGGCGCTCCTCGTGGTCCACGAGGTGCGCGTAGAAGCCCGGCGGCCGGCGGACGGTCTGGCAGGCGTTGTTGATGAGGACGTCGAGGCGCTCGAAGCCCCGCTCCACGTGACGGGCGAACAGCTCGACGCTGGGGGAGTGGCGGAGGTCGAGGCCGTAGACGTGAAGGC
The DNA here is from genome assembly GCA_035691285.1 of Vicinamibacteria bacterium. GTDB lineage: Bacteria > Acidobacteriota > Vicinamibacteria > Fen-336 > Fen-336 > DATFEN01. The sequence goes on from DASSJI010000149.1 coordinate 16,295, forward strand.
GATCCTGCCACGCGCCGAAGTCCGCCTCGCGGGCGTAGCGCGCGGCCGCGTCGTGGGGGAAGCGCGTGGTGGCGATCACGCGCGCCCCCGCTCGCAGCATCTTGAGCGCCGCCTGGTAGCCGATCTTGACACGTGCGCCGGTGATCAGCGCGACGCGGCCGTGGAGGGGCGCCGTCTGGAAGCGCTTCTCGTAGTTGAACGCCGCGCACTCCGGGCAGAGCGCGTCGTAGAAGTGGTGGAGGCGCCGGAACTCGGCCTTGCACACGTAGCATGACTTCGGCCTTTCGAGCACGCGCTCCGGCCCGCCGGGCGCCTCGGGCAGCGTCCGCGCTGGAGCCACGAACACCGCGGCCTCGCGCGCCGCGCGGATTCCGGCGTGCTTCCGGGACGCTCGGTCCGCGGCCTCGATCCGCTCCCGCTTCCTGCGCCGGAAGGCCCGGGCCAGTCGCCGTTCCTGGTGGGTCTCGGGCCGAGAGGCGCGCCCCGCGGCGACGAGCAGCCGCCGGCGCGTCTCGGGATCCAGCTCGGCCAGCAGTCCGCGGTCCGCCACCACGGCTTCAAGGACGTCGAGGGCAGACTCGACGTCCAGCGCGGTCTTCTTCTCCATCGCCGAGCTCGCGAGCGTAGCATGAAGCCGGCATGCCCGGTCTTCGGGGCGTACACTGAGCGGCGCCATGCGCCTGGCCAGCGGAGTCCGGCTCGGCCCATACGAGCTGCGCGAGCCGCTCGGCGCTGGCGGCATGGGTGAAGTCTGGCGCGCCCGCGACACGCGCCTCGACCGGGACGTCGCATTGAAGGTCGTGCCTGAAGAGCTGGTCCTGGATCGGGAGCGCATGGCCCGCTTCGAAGAGGAGGCCAGGGTGCTGGCCTCCCTCAACCATCCGCACATTGCGACCTGCCACGGTGTCGAGGAATCCGGTCCCGTCCGCGCCCTGGTGATGGAGCTGATCGCGGGGCCGACCCTCGCCGAACGTCTGACGCAGGGCTCCATCCCGGTGACCGAGGCGCTCACCCTCGCCCGACAGGCGGCCGAAGCTCTCGCATGCGCCCACGACCACGGCATCGTCCACCGGGACCTCAAGCCCGCCAACGTGAAGATCACCCCCCAGGGCGACGTAAAGGTGCTGGACTTCGGCCTGGCCAAGGCCACGATGCCGGGCGACGCCCGGAACGCCGATGTGGCGGATTCGCCGACGCGCACGCGATGGAAGACGGAGGCGGGCGTCCTGGTCGGCACGGCGCCCTACATGTCTCCCGAGCAGGCGCGGGGCGAGGCGATCGACAAGCGCACGGACGTCTGGGCCTTCGGCGTGATCCTCTTCGAGATGCTCACGGGGAGGCCGCTCTTCGATGGTCCCACGCCGTCGGACGTGCTGGCGGCGGTGCTGCGTGGTGAGGTGGACTGGAGCTGGCTGCCCGATGAAACACCCGTCCCGGTGCGCCGGCTGCTGCGGCGCTGCCTCTCACGGGACCCGCGACAGCGCCTGCGCGACATGGCCGACGCACGGCTGGAGGTGGACGAAGCCCTGCGCGGTCCGGACGTGGCGGACGGCGTCGAACCAGCCAGGCGGTCCGTGGCGGGATGGCGGGGTTTCCTTCCTTACGCGGGCGCGCTCGCTGCCGTGGCGCTCGCGCTGGGGTTCGCCATCGGACGCCGAGGGAGCTCCGTTCCCCCGCGCCTCTCGCGTCTATCGCTCCGGCTCGTACCGCCTCCGCAGGCGGACGGTGGAATCGCGATCTCGCCCGACGGCGCCCGGCTGGCCTACGTCGCGAAAGGAGGCGTGCAGGTTCGAACGCTGGACGACGAGGAGGCGCGCCCGCTCCTGGAAGCGCGGGGGCGGCGACCCTCGTTCTCCCCGGACGGCGAATGGATCGCGTTCATCGGCGCCGACGGGCTCCTGGCGAAGGTGCCCGCCCGGGGCGGCCCTGTGGTTCGGCTCACCGAGCGACGCCTGGGGCTCGGGCAGTGCACCTGGCTCGCCAACGAGACGATCCTCTGCACGCAGCCCGAGTCGCAGCGGCCTGGCGAGCTGCTGCGGATCCCATCCCGGGGCGGATCCGCCGTGCCGGTGCCGACCGCTTCCCAGGCAGCGCGCGAGCGCGTCCGGTGGCCGCACGCGCTGCCAGACGGGCAGGCCGTCCTGCTCACCGTCACCGGCCCCTCTGGCGGCGAGGCAGCTGACGCCGCCGTGGCCGTACAACGGCTCGACACGGGCGAACGGCGCGTGCTGGTCGAAGGCGGCGCCGAGGCGGTCTACGCAAGGACCGGACACCTCGTCTACATCGCGTCCGGCTCGCTGATGGTCGCAGCTTTCGATGCGCGCTCCCAGTCCCTGCGAGGCGAACCGCTGCCGCTGGCCGAGCGAATCTCCACGGACAACCTGGGCGCGGGCCGTTACGCTCTCGCCCGGGACGGAACCCTCGTGTACCGCAAGCCGTCCAGGCTGTCCCGCCCCCTGCTTCTCGTGGACCGCCAGGGTGCGGCCACCCGGATCCCCGCGCCCGACCACATGTTCATCGATCCGCGCGTCTCCCCGAATTCCTCGCGGATTGCCGTGCAGGCGGCGGATTCCGGCAGCGACATCTGGGTCCACGAGCTGGCGCGTGGTGCGCTGACGCGCCTCACCTTCGACCCTCAGGAGGACGAGACGCCGGTGTGGTCGCCGGACGGGACCTCGATCGCCTGGGCCGCGCAACGCTCCGGCCGGCCGCGCCAGGTGCGCCGGCGCTCGGCGGACGGCAGCGGCGAGGAGCAGGTGGTTTGGAGCACGCCCGCCCACGTCCATGTCCACGACTGGTCCCCTGACGGGCAGGCCCTGCTGGTGACGCAGGACGCCGCGGCCACGGCGCGGGACATCTGGCTGGTCCCGGCCGGAGGCGGCGAAGCCAGGGCCCTCCTCGCCGAACCCTTCGACGAGTGGAACCCGCGCTTTTCGCCCGACGGGCGCTGGCTGGCCTACACCTCCAACGAGTCGGGTCGCTTCGAGATCTACGTGCGGCGTTTTCCCGAGCTGGACGGTCGGCTGCAAGTCTCCGTCGGAGGGGGAGACGGGGCGGCCTGGGCGGACGGGGGGCGAGAGCTCGTCTATCGTGGCGGCGAAGGCCGGGTGGTGAGCGTGCGATTCTCGCCGGAAGCCGGAGCCGCGCCGCGGGTGAGCGCACCACGGGAGCTGTTCGCCGACGTGTTCGGTGCGGCCAGCGGCCTCATGAGCCACCCCGACTACGACGTGTTCCCGGACGGCTCGCGTTTCGTGATGCTCGGCGGCCAGGGGGAGGATGCGGCGGAGCTGAGCATCGTCCTCGGCTGGTTCGAGGAACTGCGGCGCATCCCACGCTGAGCGGCGCGGAGCGCGCCGAGCATCCGGCGTAGCATCTTCGGATGGACTACCTGGAGGTCGAGACGCTCGAACAGCTGATGCTCCTGTCCTCCCTGGATCGCTGCGTCCTTCAGGGGCTCGACCTCGAGGGCGCCGGCGTCGACTGGGCGCGCCACGAGGTCACGGCGCGCACCTTCTTCCTGGGATGCCGTCTGGCCCCGGCGGACGAAGACGTCCTGCGCCGTCGCGGGGCGGTGCTCTTCCCGCGGCTCGGCGAGCTGCCCTTCGACCCCTACCGGCCGCGCCTCTACACGAGCGCGGACCTGATGCGCGACTACGACGGCCGTGACTTCGAGGCCACGGCGGCGGACCAGCGCATCTACAGGAGCTTCCTGGCGACGCGAGCGCGGCACTCGATCGTCGACGAGCTGGCGCAGCGGCTGCACGACCACAGCCTCACCGACGCCCTCGAGGACTTCCGGAGCGCGTGCGCGCTCCGCTCTCCGTGCAGGATCGTGGGCGTGATGGGCAGCCACCAGACGGCGCGCGACACGGGAACCTACCGCGACGTCGCGCTGCTCACGCACCGCCTGGCGCGCCGCGGCTTCCTCGTCGTGACCGGGGGCGGGCCGGGCGCCATGGAGGCGGGCAACCTGGGCGCGTTCCTCTCGACCCACGACGAGCCCGCGGTGGACGAGGCGCTTTGGCTCCTGCGGGGCGACCCCGCGGCCGGGCCGCCGGTGCCTCCCGGCTACCTCGCCGCGGCACAGGCCGTCATCCGATGCTTCGCGCCCGCCGCGGCGGAGGCGTGGGGCTTCCGTGTGGACGGCGGCGGCCCCGGCGCCGGGTACGGCACGAGCCTCGCGATCCCCACCTGGACGTACGGCCACGAGCCGAGCAACCTGTTCGCGAGCCACATCGCCAAGCTGTTCCAGAACAGCGTGCGCGAGGAGGGCCTCGTCACCATCGCGAACGCGGGCCTCGTGTTCGCCCCCGGCAAGGCCGGCACGTGCCAGGAGGCCTTCACCGACGCCGTCCAGAACTACTACGCCCGCGACGCGGCGGAGATCCAGCCGATGGTGTTCTTCCCGCGGGCGTACTGGACGGACACCGTGCCCGTGGTGCCATGCCTGAAGCGGCTGGCGGCGGCGGGCGGCCGTCCCTTCGCGCGCCGGGTGGCGGCCCTCGATTCGATCGAGGAGGTCGTGTCGTTCCTGCTCGAGCCTCCTCCCATCCCTTGACGTCGCGCGTTCACGCCCTCGGCTTCCACGCCGACTACCGGTGCCGCAGCACGGGCGCCTGCTGCTCCTCGGGCTGGGAGATCCCCGTGACGCCCGCGGCCGAGGCGCGCATCCGGGCCGCTCTCGCCGCGGGCTCGCTCCGAGTCGAGAGCCGGGGCGTGCCGCTCTTCCGCTCGCGCCGCGAGCTGCCCGACGCCGCTTCCGTCGTGTTCGGTCTCGACCGTGATGGACGCTGTGCCTTCCTCGAGCCCGGGACGCGGCTGTGCGCGGTGCACCGCCAGGCCGGCCCGGAGGCGCTGCCGCCCTCGTGCCGGCAGTTTCCCCGGGTGGCGCTGCTCACTCCGGTCGGAGTCTTCGTCACGCTCTCCCACTACTGTCCGACCGCGGCCGGGCTGCTGTTCCGCGAGGACGCCACCCCCGCGATCGTCGCCGAACCCCCGGCCTTCCCGGCGAGCGAGGCGTGGGAGGGCCTCGATGCCCGCGAGGCGTGGCCGCCGCTCCTGCGGCCGGGCGTGCTCCTGGGCTGGGACGGCTTCGAGCTGTGGCAGGAGCGGGCCGTGGGCCTCCTGCTCCGCGAGGGCCGCCCACCCGAGGCGGCAGTGGCCGAGCTGCGCGCCCGCGCGGACGAGGCCGCGCGCTGGACGGCGGCCGAGGGACCGCTGCTCGACTGGCTGCGGCGTCCTGGCGCCGTCGCCGCGCCCGCGGCCCTCCGCGCCGACTTCGGGTCCGCCGCCGCGGCCTGGCACGCCCTCGCGGCGACGGTTCCCGAGCCGCTGCGCGACGCCGAGCCGCCGCTCGGCCCCGGCCCGGCTCCCGGGCCCGGCTGGGAAGACGCCCACGAGCGGCACGTGGCCCCGGGCTGGCGGCAGCTCGCCGCGCCGATCCGCCGTTACCTCGCCGCGAAGGCCTTCGCGAGCTGGGCCGCGCTGCAGGGCGACGGGCTTTCGTCCTGGTCCCGTGCGGTCGAGGCCGCGCTCGGTGTCCTCCGCGTCGAGGCCACGCGCCAGTGCATCGCCGCGCCGCTCGACGCGCCGCGGCTCGCGGAGGCCTTCCGGCGCGCGGACCTGCTCCTGCTGCACCTGTCGGCCTACGCGGCGCCGACCCCACCGCGCTGACGTCCGGCGTCACCGCGAGGGGGGCGGAGGTGCCGGGGGCATCGCCGGCGGCGGAGCCTTCGAGGGCTCCTCCGGCAGCAGCGGCGTCGTCGCGTCGAGCCAGGTCGCGTTTCCGCTCACGTAGAGAACCACATCGCCCGAGGTGCGCAGGGCTTCGCGGAAGCCGGCCGCCTCGAGCGCGCGCAGGCCCGCGGCCTCGGCGGGGATGTGCCGGGCCACGGAAGCGTCGACGACCGCCACGGCGGCCCCGCCCAGCTCCGGAAACTTGAACAGCCTTCGCCTCTCGCAGAGGCGGGGCAGGAAGGCGTAGTGGGCGGACAAGGGAAGGCCCCGGGGAATGCGCCGCAGGAGCGCCTCCACCTCGCGCCGCCGCTGCGGGTCGCCTCGGGAAGCGAGCCACGCCGGCGCGTAGAGCATCTGGCCCGCCGCGACTCCGACGAGGAGCGCGCCGCAGGCCAGGCGCCGGGCCCGCGAGCCGCGCGGCGACCGGGCCAGGCAGGCGACGAGCGACAGGAAGACGAACGGGACCACGAGGACCACGTAGTGGTGACGGATCTGGTGCGCGTACGGCCACGACGACACGAGGTTCAGCGGAAGCTGCGCCGCCGCCGCGAGCGCCGCGGGCGCGCCCAGCGGGAGGAAGGCCACGGGGAGGAAGAGGCCCAGCAGGTACTCGGCGTTCTGGCCCGTCGCGAGGCGCTCGAGAAGACGGAGCGGATGAGCCAGGTGGACGATCGCCTCGGGCAGGCTCGAGGCGAAATCGCCGTAGAGCCGATCGGCGTAGGCGTAGCCCGTGCCCTGGTTCAGCCAGGGGAACCAGAGCCTCAGCAACCAGGCCACGTACACGGCCGAGCCCACGAAGAGCGTCACGCCGAGGCGCCGGCGCCCGAGGGCCAGCGCGTACAGGCCCAAGGCCGCGGTGGTGGCCGCCACGTTCTCCATGCAGGACAGCGCGAGGAGCGACCACAGGATCGCGCGCCGCTCGCGCCCCTCGCGCACGGCTTCGAACGCCAGCACCAGAGGCCCGAGCGCGAGGGCCAGCGGCTGATAGAACTCGCCCCAGGTGTAGACGAGGGGCGGGTAGAGGAGGTATGCGGCCAGGACCAGCAGGGCCGCGCCGTTCCCGACCTCACGCCGCGCTCGTGCGTGCAGCAGGAACCCTGCCCAGGCCAGCGCGGCCGACTGGGTGAGGACCAGGAAGCGCGCGTCGGCGAGCGGGCCGAGCAGTCGATAGGCGGCGGCGATCGGCAGGTGCACGAACGTGGCGTGCTCGCCGAGGAGGTTGAGCCCGCGCACGGTCACGAAGGGCGTTTCGCCCCGGGACAGCAGCCACACGCCCTGGCCGAAGATCGCCAGGTCCCACTCGATCGGCTCGTAGTGGGCGAGGCGGCCCAGGTTCACCCACGTGTACCAGGCCGCGACCGCCAGCAGGAAGGCGAGCGGCGCCGCGCGCTCCAGGCGTTGCACCCGTAATCCCTATGCGATCCGCGTCCGATTTCGGCGTGGGCGCCAGCAGGATGGTCCGGCCACGCGGCGGCTATCCCGCGGCAAACACGAGGCCTGGCTTCGCGCGTCCGCCGAGTCGGCCCGTGGAGCGCTCGGGCACGGCCCTTGCCAGGCGGAATGCCCGACACGCATCTCAGACAAGGAGAGGAACATGCCCTCGGTCCGAACCACGTGGACGTGGCAGGCGCTCGTCGCGCTCGGCCTGCTCGCGTCGTTCACCGTCCAAGTCCAGGCCCAGACCATCGAGGACGGCGTCATGATGCCCGGGAAGAATCTGTGCACCGGCTTCCTCTACGCCCACGACAGTTGGGACGAATACTGGGAGGGCACGCTCAAACGCGTCAACGGCAACATCGGGACGATCACCACCGAGAGCCTCTCCTGGGTCGGCAACTACGGGGTCACGAATCGACTGAACGTCATCGCCATGCTGCCACACGTGTGGACCGAGGCCAGCCAGGGCCCGCTTCACGGGATGAGCGGCTTCCAGGACCTCACGCTGGCGGCGAAGTACAGCCTCCTGGAGACGGACTTCACGCGGCGCGGGGCGCTCAAGGCGATCCTGGTCGCCGCCGCGTCGGTTCCCCTCGGTGATTACACGCCGGACTTCTATCCGCTCTCCATCGGCAGCGCGTCCAGGCGCTTCGCGAGCCGCTTGACGGTCGACTTCCAGGCCCAGCGCGGCTGGTTCCTGACCGGCTCGGCCGCCTACACGTTCCGGGACACCGTGACCCTCGACCGGCCGGCCTACTTCACCGACGGCCAGCTCTTCCTGAGCGACCAGGTGGCCATGCCCGACGTGTTCGACTACACGGTGAGCGCGGGCTACCGGAAGGAGGGCCTGATGATCCCCGTCGCCTTCTCGCAGCAGACCACCCTGGGCGGGGGCGACATCCGCCGGCAGGACATGCCCTTCGTCTCGAACCGGATGGACTTCTCGAAGCTCGACGCCCTGGTGATGTACACGATCCCGAAGGCCAAGGACCTCGCGCTGCGCGTCGCGGGCACGTACACGGTGAGCGGCCGGAACGTGGGGCAGGCGACCACGCTGACGGCCGGTCTCCTCTACACGTTCCACTTCTAGACGAGAGGCTCCGACATGAAAGCATCCCGCCTGCTGGCCGCCCTTCTCACCTGCGCCGCGTGCAGCAAGGACATCCGTTCGCTCGAAGACCTCGCCCCCTCCAGCCCGGCGGCCGCCGACGCGAGCGCCGGCGAGTGGCAGATGATCGTGCTGAGCGGCCCCACCCAGTTCACCGTCCCGCCGCCTTCGCCCGTCGATTCCGCCGCCTACCAGGCGGAGCTGGCGTCGATCCGGAACGCGCAGGCGAGCCTCACGGACGAGCAGCGCGAGGCGATCGACTACTGGAGCGGCGGCGGCGTGCTGCGCTGGAACCAGATCCTGCGCGAGCTGGTCGCGCGCTACAACCTTCCGCCCGCGCCCCGCGCGAACGACACGTACGTGTTCCCGGATCCCGACAACCCCTTCGCCGACCCCCAGTTCCCCTTCGCCAACCCGCCCTACGCCGCCCGGGCTTACAGCTACGTGACGGTGGCGCAGTTCGAGGCCCTGAAGGTCGCGTGGTTCTACAAGCACCAGTACGGCCGGCCGTCGCCCGCGCAGGTCGACGGCAGCATCCAGAGCCTGATGCCGGCGACGAACGTGCCCGCCTACCCGTCCGAGGACGCGGTCCTGTCAGGCGTGTCCACCGAGCTCCTGCGCCTGCTCTTCCCCGCATCGGTCGAGGAGATCACGCGGCGCGCCGCGGACGAGAGGAACGCGGCGCTGCTCTCGGGCCGAGCCGCCGCGAGCGACATCGCGGCGGGGCTCGCGCTCGGCAGGGCCGTGGCCGCGGCGTTCGTCGCCCGCGCCGCGACCGACGGCATGCGCGCCGCCGCGGGAACCCCCGCGCAGTGGCAGGCGCTGGCGAACGCCGCCGCGGCTCGTGGCGAGGTCCCGTGGACGAGCCTGGAGTGGCCGCCGCGCCCGCCGATGCTGCCCAACTTCGGCCAGGTGCGCGCGTGGATGATGACCCCGGCCGACGTGGTGCGCGAGCGGCCGGGACCGCCGCCGTCGACCTCGTCGGCGCAGATGGCGCAAGAGCTTCAGGAGGTGAGGGAGACGGTCGACCATCTGACCTCCGGCCACCTCGCCATCGCGCAGTTCTGGAACGACGGCGTGTCCACCTACACGCCGCCCGGCCACTGGAACGACATCGCGACCGAGCACGTCGGCGCCGCCCGCATGAGCGAGGTGCGCGCCGCGCGCGCCTTCGCCCTGCTCAACATGGCCATGCACGACGCCGGCGTCGCGTGCTGGGAGGCCAAGTTCTACTACTTCAACCCACGCCCCTCGCAGCTCGACCCGGCGATCAAGACGCAGATCGGCCTGCCGAACTTCCCCTCCTACACCTCGGGCCACTCGACCTTCTCGACAGCGGCCGCCGTCGTCCTCGGGCACCTGTTCCCCGACAGCGCCGCCGAGTTCGACCGGATGAAGGACGAGGCGGCGATCTCGCGGCTCTACGGCGGCATCCACTACCGCTCCGACATCGAGACGGGCAAGGAGCACGGCCGGCGGATCGGGGCCTACACGGTGCGCTTCGCGCGGCAGGACGGAGCCGAGTGAGCCGCTGCGCGCGCCGGCGGTATAGTCGTCGGCGATGTCGGATGCGTCGCGGACACGCGCCCGCTGGCTGACGCTGCTGCCCATCGCGGCCGTCGCCGCGGTGAACCTGGCCGGCGTCTGGGGGATCGCGCTGGCGCGGCGGGGCGCGGCGGAGGAGGCGAACCGTCTCTTCGCCGCCGAGACCCGCGCCCGCGCCCTCACCATCGAGCGGAAGCTCGGGGACATCCGCGCCAACCTGGCGTTCCTCGCGAGCTCCGCGCCGGTGTCGGGCCTGCTGGAGGCGGCGGGGGGAGACGCGGCGCGCTTCCGGCGCGAGGCGGCCGAGGGCGCCTTGCTCGTGTTCCTGCGCAGCCATCCCGAGGTGGTGCGCCTGGCCGTTCACTCCGGGTCGGGGGCGCCGCTGCTCCTCATGGGGCGGCGAGGCGGCATCCCGGTCCTCTGGGTGTCGTCCTCGCCGACCGGTGACGAGGGGGTCGCGATGGCTCCCGACGCGCCGCGACTGCACGCGTCGGTCGCCGCCTCAGGAGGGGCGGCGCTCCGGCTCGAGACCGAGGTGGCGCCGGCCATGCTCCTGGCCCACGGCGACCTCCCGGAGCGTCAGTGCCGGCTCGCGGACGCGGCGGGCGCGCCGCTCGCCCGGAGGGCGTCACGGGCCACGGACGCCGCGGTCGGCGGGCGCAGCCTCGAGGCGACGGCGGCGGTGCCGGCCGAGGGCTGGTCGGCGCCCGGTCCCTGGACGCTCGCCTGCTCCGAGCCCGAACAGCTCGCCACGGCGATCATGGAGCCGCTCGCCGCCCGCTACCGGACGACCCTCGCCCTGAACCTCGCCGCCATGGCCCTGGCCGTCCTGCTCGGCGGGCTCGCGCTGCGCGAGGTCTCGCGGCGCGAGCGGGTCGAGGCCCGGGCGCGCGAGGAGGCGCGCGTGCGCGAGCTCGAGCGGCAGCTCTTCCACGCGGAGCGGCTCACGACCGTGGGCCGCCTCGCCGCGGGTATGGCTCATGAGATCAACAATCCTCTCGAAGGCATGTCCAACTGGCTGAGCCTCGCGCGGGAGGATCTCTCTCGCGGGCGCGTCGAAGAGGCCGAAGGCCATCTCGCGCGGGTGAAGGAAGGTCTGGATCGAGCGGCGGGAATCGTGCGCCAGGTGCTGGCGCACGCGGAGCCCTCGAACGCCTCTCACTCGGTCGTCGATCTTCACGAGGTGATAGGCGACGCCAGCCGGCTCGTTCAATCGCGCCGGGAGTTTCAGCGGATCCAGTTCGCCCTCGAGCTCGCCTCCGGTCCGCTCCTGGTGCGGGGAAACGCGGTTATGCTCGGCCAGGTGGCGTTGAACCTGATTCTGAACGCCTGCGAAATGCAGCCGGGCGGAGGCGAGGTGCGCGTTCGATCGGAGCGCGACGGAGGAAGAGTGGTCGCGGAGTTCGCCGATCGGGGGCCGGGCGTCCCCGAGGCCGATCGCGAGCGCATCTTCGAGCCCTTCTTCACGACGAAGAGCTCGACCGGACTAGGGCTCTCGATCAGCCACAGTATCGTGCGCCAACACCAGGGCGAGCTCTCCTTTCTTCCGCGCCCGGGGG
>DASSJI010000150.1:0-43323 GCA_035691285.1 Vicinamibacteria bacterium
GCCGGGCACGATGCCCTCGTCGATCGCGTCGCGCAGCGCGGCGTCGCTGAAGACCCGCCACGAGCCGACGTCGCGCACGGTCGTGAAGCCGGCCAGGAGCGTGGCCTTCGCGTGCCTGGCGCCGATGTACGCCTGGCGCGAGGCGGAGGTCTCGAGAGGCGCGGCCGGGCTCGCGCTCTGCACGAGGTCGACCAGGTGGGTGTGGCAGTCGATGAGGCCCGGCGCCACGGTGTACGCCGAGAGATCGACGAGGCGCGCGCCCGGCGGCGAGCCGGCGCCCGCCTCGAGGATCGCCTCGATGCGCTCTCCGCGCACGACGACCAGGCGGTCGCGCAGCACCTGGCCCCCCTCGACGTCCACGAGCCGGCCGGCGCGGACCGCGATGAGGCCCTCCGCCGCCGCGGGCACGGCCAGCAACACGGCGCACAGCAGGCACGCTCGTCTCATCTCCGGTCCTCCCGTGCGGGTGACTAAGGTACACCGGGCGCGAGGGCGTGAGGTAGACTGATCGTTCCTGGAGGGAAGTGATGAAAGCGGACGTCTTCGGAGCCCGCAGCGAGCTTCAGACCGCCCGCGGCACCGTCACGATCCACCGCCTCGACGCCCTGGGCCGGGCGGGGCTCGCCCAGGGCCTCGAGCGCCTGCCGTACTCAATCAAGGTGCTGCTCGAGGCGGTGCTCCGGAACGTGGACGGCGAGCTCGTGACCGAGGACGACGTGAAGCGGCTCGCGACCTGGAACGCTCCCGCTCCCCTCGACGTGGAGCTGCCCTACATGCCGGCCCGCGTGATCCTTCAGGACTTCACCGGGGTCCCGGCCGTCGTCGACCTGGCCTCGATGCGCGGCGCGGTGAAGCGCCTGGGCGGGGACCCGAAGCGGATCAACCCCCTGGTGCCCGTGGACCTCGTCGTGGATCACTCGGTCCAGGTGGACGTGTTCGCCTCGAAGGATGCGCTCCAGCGCAACGCCGAGATCGAGTTCGAGCGGAACCGGGAGCGCTACGAGTTCCTGCGCTGGGGGCAGAAGGCGTTCCGGAACTTCCGCGTGGTCCCGCCGGCCACCGGGATCGTCCACCAGGTGAACCTGGAGTTCCTCGCCAAGGGCGTCCTGACCAGAGAAGAGGGCGGCAAGACCCACGCCTTCCCGGACACGCTGGTGGGCACCGACTCCCACACCACCATGATCAACGGCCTCGGCGTCCTGGGCTGGGGCGTGGGCGGCATCGAGGCCGAGGCCGTGATGCTCGGGCAGCCGCTCTACATGGTGACGCCGCAGGTCGTGGGCATGAAGCTCACGGGCCGGCTGCGCGAGGGCGTGACCGCCACGGACCTCGTGCTCACGGTCACCCAGCTCCTGCGCAGGAAGGGCGTCGTCGAGAAGTTCGTGGAGTTCTTCGGCCCCGGCCTCGACGAGATGAGCCTGGCCGACCGCGCCACGATCGCGAACATGGCGCCGGAGTACGGCGCGACCTGCGGCTTCTTCCCCGTGGACGGCGAGACGCTGAACTACCTGCGCAAGACCGGACGCGACGCGGCCGAGGCGGACCTCGTCGAGCGCTACACGAAAGAACAGGGCCTGTTCCGCAGCGCGACCTCTCCCGATCCGGTCTTCAGCGACACGCTGGAGCTGGACCTGGGCTCCGTCGAGGCCAGCCTGGCAGGGCCGAAGCGGCCCCACGACCGCGTGCCCCTCGCGCAGATGAAGGAGGGCTTCAGGAAGTCCCTGACGGCGCCCGTGAAGGAGCGCGGCTTCGGCCTCGCCGACGCGGACCTGGGCCGCAAGGCGAGCGTCGACTTCCGCGGCAAGAGCGAGCTCGGGCACGGCGCGGTCGTGATCGCGGCGATCACGAGCTGCACCAACACCTCGAACCCGTCGGTGATGCTCGGCGCCGGCCTCCTCGCGCGGAAGGCCGTCGCCAGGGGCCTGAAGGTCCCCGGCTACGTGAAGACGAGCCTCGCGCCGGGCTCCAAGGTCGTGACCGAGTACCTCTCGAAGGCGGGCCTGCTGCCCGACCTCGAGGCCCTCGGGTTCCACCTGGTCGGCTACGGCTGCACCACCTGCATCGGCAACTCCGGCCCGCTGCCCGAGCCGGTCTCCAATGCGGTCAACGAGGCGAAGCTGGTCGTCTCGGCGGTGCTCTCGGGCAACCGCAACTTCGAGGGGCGCGTGAACCCGGACGTCAAGGCCAACTACCTGGCCTCGCCGCCGCTGGTCGTGGCGTACGCGCTGGCGGGCACCACGGACATCGACCTCCAGCGGGAGCCGATCGGCCGCGGCAACGGGACGCCCGTGATGCTCGCGGACATCTGGCCGACGCAGCGCGAGGTCGCCGAGCTCGAGGCCCAGGTCTCGGGCGAGATGTTCCGCAGGACCTACGCGAACGTCTTCGACGGGAACCCGTCTTGGAACGCGATCCCGGTGGCAGGCGGGGACCTGTTCGAGTTCAAGGAGGAGTCCACCTACATCCAGGACCCGCCGTTCTTCCAGGGGCTCACCCTCGAGCCGAAGCCCACCGAGGACATCCGCGACGCGCGCATCCTGGCCGTGCTCGGCGATTCGGTGACGACCGACCACATCTCGCCGGCGGGCGACATCGCGATGAAGAGCCCCGCGGGGCGCTTCCTGCTCGAGCGCGGCGTCGCCAAGGCGGACTTCAACTCCTACGGCTCGCGGCGCGGGAACGACCGCGTGATGGTGCGCGGCACGTTCGCCAACATCCGGCTCAAGAACCTGATGGTGCCCGGCGTCGAGGGCGGCTTCACCGTCCACGTGCCGTCGGGCGAGCGGATGGACATCTTCGACGCCGCGGAGCGCTACCGGAAGGAGGGCACGCCCCTCGTGGTGATCGCCGGCAAGGAGTACGGGAGCGGCAGCTCCCGGGACTGGGCCGCCAAGGGCACGCTGCTCCTGGGCGTCCGCGCGGTGATCGCGGAGAGCTACGAGCGGATCCACCGCTCGAACCTCGTGGGCATGGGTGTCTTGCCGCTCCAGTTCAAGCCCGGCGACACCGCCGAGAGCCTCCGCCTGTCCGGCACGGAGCGCCTGACCCTGACCGGCCTCGCCAGCGAGCTCAAGCCGCGCCAGGAGCTGCCCGTCGAGATCTACAGCAAGGACGGCACCAAGGCGTTCTTCAAGGTCGTCGTGCGCCTCGACACCCCGGTCGAGGTCAACTACTGGAGGAACGGCGGGATCCTGCACACGGTGCTGCGGAAGATGCTCAGGTAGGGAGGCAACTCGTTCTGGAACGAGTTGCTGTTCTCGCCTCGTCGGCACGCTTGCACGTGGCGGCCTGCACGCAGGTGCAGCGTTGGATCAGACTTGAGGGCAGCCCGTGACCTCCGAGGACATTCGAACGCTCTACGCCTATGAGCGTTGGGCCAATCGGCGCGTGGTTGCGGCGGCGCGGCTGCTCGCCGCGGAGGATTTCACGCGGAGCCTGGGGACGAGCCACGACTCCGTCAGTGGAACGCTGGTCCACATCCTTGCGGCCAAGTGCTTCTGGCTTCGGCTTTGGCGGGGCGAGTCAATCGAGGAGGTGCTCCGCCGGGACGCCGAGTGGGAGCAGGCGCGCTTCGCCGATCTGACGGCCCTCGAAGCTCGTTGGTCGGTCGAGGATCGCGACCTCCAGGTCTTCCTCGAGGGTCTCACCGACGCGCAGTTGAAGACGCGCATGGCGTACCAGCTCGATCAGGGTCAGCCCAGGGAGTTCTCCCTGGCTCACATGATGCAGCACGTCGTCAATCATTCCTCCTACCACCGCGGGCAGGTGATCACGCTCCTGAGACAGCTCGGGCAAACGCCGCCCGCGACGGACTTTCTCGAGTTCCTGAGGGAACCAGGCTCGCTGTGCGCGACCGAGCCCAGGGTCCGGGTCTTCTTCTACGGCTCCTACATGAACCGGGCCGTGCTCGCGGAGGTGGGGCTCGTCCCGGAGCGGCTGGAGGTCGCACGCCTGGACGGCTACGACATCCGCATCGCGCCGCGGGCGAACCTCGTGGCCTCGGAAGGGCAGAGCGTCCACGGCGTGCTCGCCGAGGCGACCCGCGCGGAGCTGGCGCGCCTCTATGCACACGCGAAGGACGTGCTGGGCGAGACGTACGTGCCGCATTCCGTGCACGTCCACAGGCTCGCCGGCGGGTCCTTCCCCGCGCTCTGCTACATCGCCCCGGAGATGGCGCCACGCGCGCCGGAGCCGGCGTATGTCGAAAGGATTCTTCGCGGGGCCCGCGAGGCCGGCCTCCCGGGGGCGTACCTCGGCCGGCTGGAATCGGCTGCAGCTCGAGAGTAGGGATGGCGCAGATCTCCAGGCGTGCGGCGGCGGGATTCGTGGTGGCGATCCTCCTCGCGGGCCTCGTTCGCTTCGGCCTGACGGTGTCCGCGGTGCCGGATGGGCTCGCGAGATACGCGAGCATGACGGTCGTGATCCTGGCCGGCTGCCTCTACTTCGGAGCCGCGGGGCTGACCTGGAAGCAGCTCGCGATCGTCTCGTACGTCCTGATCCTGCCTTACATGGCCGTGGAGCTCGCGGGCATCGGCTACACCTGGGCCAGCGGTCAGCCCACGATCTTCCACGCGCCGCAGTACTCGTTCGGGACGCCCATCGCGCTTCACTTCTGGGGCCATTTCGTCGGCGGGCTCACCTGGGAGCCGCTGGGCCTCTTCCTCATGATGCTGCTCGTGCGCGCCGTGGGCTCGCGCCTTCAACGCAGGGCGTCGGCGTAGTCTCGGGGTCTCTTTGGGAAGTACAGCCTTCGTGGTAGGATACACATCGAATGGTGCGTAAGGGCGACGTGCTGAACCCGAGCTGCCCCTCCCGGGAGGTCCTGGAGCGGATCGGCGAGAAGTGGACGGCCCTCGTGATCCGCGTGCTCGCCGACGGCACGCACCGCTACAGCGACCTGCAGCGGCGCGTCGGGGGCGTGTCCCAGAAGATGCTGACCCAGACCGTGCGGGGCCTGGAGCGGGACGGGCTCGTCGTGCGGCGGGTCTTCCCGGTGGTGCCGCCGCGCGTGGAGTACTCCCTGACGCCGCTGGGCCGGACGCTCATCGAGCCCTTGGACGCCGTCTGCCGCTGGGCCGAGCGGCACCTGCCCGAGATGCTGGCGGCCCGGGCGCGGAGCGGCAAGGCCGCCGCCGAGCGGCGGACGGCCTGACGGCGATGCGCATCCACTTCCTCGGGGCGGCGCGCACCGTCACCGGCTCGCAGTACGTGGTCGAGGCGGACGGCCGTGCGGTAATGGTCGACTGCGGCATGTTCCAGGGCGAGAAGGAGCTGCGCCTGCGCAACTGGGCCGAGCCGGCCATGGATCCCGCGCGCCTCGAGGCGCTGATCCTCACCCACACCCACCTCGACCACATCGGGCGCGTGCCCCGTCTCGTGAAGCAGGGCTTCGCGGGGCCGATCTACTGCACGCCGCCGACCCTCGAGCTCGCCAAGGTCCTGCTCGAGGACGCGGCGCACCTGCAGCTCGAGGACGCCGAGTACCTGAACCGCAAGGGCCTCACGAAGCACAAGCCCGCGCTGCCGCTCTTCGACGGCCAGGACGTCGAGCGCGCGCTCGCGCTCTTCGAGGGGGTGCCGCTGGGCCGTGAGCAGCGCGTCTCGGACACCTTCCGCTTCACCTACCTCGACGCCGGCCACCTCCTGGGCGCAGCCTCGGCGCACCTCGCGGCGAGGGAGAGCGGCAGGAGCGTCCGGGTGCTGTTCAGCGGCGACGTCGGCCGCTACGACGCGATCCTCACCCGGGACCCCGAGCCCTGCCCGGACACCGACTACGTGGTGGTCGAGAGCACCTACGGCAACCGCAGCCACGCTCACGTGCCGATCCTCGACCAGCTCCAGGGCGTGCTCGAGCGCACCTTCTCCCGGGGCGGCGTGCTGCTGATCCCGGCCTTCGCCGTGGGCCGGGCCCAGCAGATGCTGTTCCTGATGGACCAGCTCGTCTCCGCGGGGCGCACGCGGCCGTTCCCGATCCACGTGGACAGCCCCATGGCCATCGACGCCACCCGCATCTACGCGAGCTTCCCCGAGGCGCACCGGGTGAGCCTCTCGGGGGCGCTCGGGCGCAGCGCGTTCCACTCGAAGTGGGTGCACTACCACAGGACGCGTGACGAGTCCCAGAAGCTGAACGAGATGAAGGGGCCCGCGGTCATCGTGTCCTCCAGCGGGATGCTCTCCGGCGGCCGCATCCTGCACCATTGCCGCGTCCGGCTGCCGAAGCCGGAGAACACCCTGCTCATCACGGGCTACCAGGCCGCCTCGACCCTCGGTCGCGCGCTCCTCGACCGCGCTCGCTTCGTGCGCATCCACAAGACGCAAGTGCCGGTCCTGGCGGAGGTGACCGACCTCAAGGGCATGTCGGGCCACGCGGACGCGTCGGAGCTCGTGCGCTGGCTCGCCGCCGTGCGCTCCGCGAAGCGCGTGTTCGTGACCCACGGCGAAGACGACGCCGCCCTGGCGCTCTGCGCCCGCGTGGCGAAGGAGCGGGGCCTGCCGGCCCACGCGCCCGAGATGGGCGAGAGCGTCGAGCTCTAGATCGCGGAGAGAAACATGAGCTTCGAGAGCCGGATCCGATTCCTGGCGTCGCCGGGCGAGGTGGACGCTTTCCTGGTGGAGAACCCCACCTCGGCCATCTTCAAGGCGGGCACTTGCCACAAGACGAGCGAGGTGTTCCGGAACGTGGAACACCACTTTGCAGGGCGGGAGGAGATCCGCGTCGGCGTGATCCGCGTCCTGGAGGCGCGGGCGGCCAGCAACCACGTCGCGGAGCGCACCGGCATCGTGCACGAGTCCCCGCAGCTCATCCTGTTCCGCGAGGGACGGCCCGTCTTCGATCGCGACAACTGGGACATCACCGACGAGGCGGTGGCCGAGGGTCTCCAGGCCCTGGACGCGGCCCGGCCTTCAACGAGCGCGTAACCCTGCAGCCATTTCCGTCATCCAAATACTTTTTCGGGAGGTCGTGCCGTGAGTGACAAAGTCTTCGCCTTCACAGACCACAACTTCGAAGCCGAGGTGCTCCGATCCAAGGAGCCGGTCCTGGTGGACTTCTGGGCCGCCTGGTGCGCGCCGTGCCGGATGATCGCGCCCTTCATCGAGGCGGCGGCCGCGGAGTTCCAAGGCCGCGCCAAGGTCGGCAAGCTGGACGTGGACCAGAACCCGCAGACCGCCGACCGCTACGGCATCACCGGCATCCCGTCCCTGCTGCTGTTCAAGGACGGGCAGGTGGTCGAGCAGCGGGTCGGCGCGCTGCCGAAGGCGGAGATCGTCCGCCTGCTGGAGGCCCACGCCCCCGCCCTGGCCTGAGCCAGGGTCGGGGCGGCCGAGCGCGCTGCTATCATCGCGACCGGGATCGGAGGGAACGATGCCGGCCTTCGAGTTCACCGACAACGTCGAGGACCTGTCCACCGACCAGGGCTTCCAGTTCAAGTTCCGCTGCGAGCGCTGCGGGGACGGCTTCATGTCGTCGTTCCAGACGAACACCATCGGCGTGGCGGGCAGCCTGCTGCGCGGCGCGGGGAGCCTGCTCGGCGGGATCTTCGGCCAGGCGGCGGGCGGCGCCTACGAGGTGCAGCGCGCCGTCGGCGGCCAGCAGCACGACGCCGCCTTGCGGGCCGCCGTCGAGGAAGTGAAGCCGCGCTTCCGCAAGTGCCGGCGCTGCGGGGACTGGCTGTGCGAGCAGACGTGCTGGAACCGCACCGCCCAGATGTGCAAGGGCTGCGCTCCGAGCGCCGAGGAGGAGGAGGCCTCGGTACTGGCCGGGCACGCGCGGACGCAGGCGACCAACGACCTCTTCCTCGAGGAGAACCGCCGCATGAGCGCGAAGGGCAAGGAGGTGGCGGCGAAGTGCCCCGACTGCGGCGTTCCGACCCTGGGGAAGAAATTCTGCCCCGGCTGCGGGAGGAAGCTCCTCGCCGCAGCGGGGGCCTTCTGCGGCGAGTGCGGCGCGAAGCTCAGCCCCGGCGCGAGATTCTGCGGCGATTGCGGAGCGAAGCAGGACGGGGCGTGAGGCGGCGCCCCACGCCCCGGTCCCGGCTCGGCTAGTCGAGGGGCGGGAAGGCCGCCAGCAGGTTGCGCCAGGCGTCCTCGCTGAACTCGAGCCCGCCCCGTCTTCCCCTTGCCTGGACCACGCCGAGGAAGGGCGCGAGGTCCACGAGCGGCAGGCTACCGCCGTTCTGGTTGATCACGCCGATCCATTCGTTGGCGATCATGGCGTAGCCCAGCTCGGTGGGGTGCACGCCGTCGTAGCCGTAGAAGCCGCCGGTCAGGAAGTCGGCGGTGACGCGCACGCCACCCACTTCCCGCCCGAACACCGTCAGCTCCTCGAGCAGGGCATGAATGTCCAGGACCGGGACGTTCGCCGCTCCGCACAGCTCCCGGATCAACTGGTTGTGGGTGTTGACGTGGTCGCGGATCGTCTGGGCCTCTCCGGGATCCAGGACCACCTCGTTGGGCAGCGGCGTGCCCTGGCCGCCCAGGGCGCGCGGGATGCCGACGCCCTGGGCGAGCAGCGAAGAGGCGGCCAACGTGACGTAGGCGTTGGCCGGCAGCGGCCCGTTCGGACCCAGCAGCGGGATCGTCCGCCCGTCCACGACGACCGGCTCGCGGGTCGCTGGGTTCACGACGATGGGCGGGATCGTGGTCACGAAGGGGATCGACGTGACGTCGGGCAGGTTGGCGGCGACGATGCGCGCGCCGGTCTGAGCCAGGGCCGCCAGGGTAGCGGCGTAGGCCTGGCGGAAATCCTGGGCGGGCGTCAAGGTGACGCCCGAGACCGCCTGTCCGCGCAGCGCCGCCCCCAGCACGTCGTTGTTGCCGATCCAGAGCGTGATGAAGGTCGGCCGCAGCGCCACGGCCTGGGCCACCTGCGTGCCGAGGCCGCGCAAGATCAGGTCGTGGAAGCCGCCGCTCGTCGTCGTCAGGGCGTCGATCACGGTCGCGCCCGGCACGGCGAGGTTGTTGTAGGGGCGCGTCAGGCCCAGGTTCAGAGGCTGCCCGGGGGTGCTCGAGCTCGGGGCGATCAGCGGGGGCGTCAGGCTCAGGAGGCGCAGCTCGGGCGGTATCCCCGGCGTGCCGATCGTGGGCTGCTGGAAGTCCTGCGCGCCCGCCTGGCGCGCGAGCAGCGCGGGCACCGAGACCGCCTGATGTCCCTCCACCAGGCTGCCGTTCGTGAAGCCGGCCGCGAGGCTGTCGCCGATGGAGACGTACACGTCGAAGCTCTGCGCGCCCGCGCCGGAGGCGAAGAGCAGCAGCGCGAGCCCGAGCAGAGCGTTCCGCTTCTTCATCGTGTCCCTCATGCCCTAGAAGCTGTACCCGAACGAGATCCCGAGGGTCCGGGCCGAGCTCTCGTAGAGGCCGTCGAAGTGGTCGCGGTTCACGCCCTCGGTGGTGCGGTCCTTCGACAGCACCCACCAGGCGCCGGCGTCGACGCGGAAGGCGCCACGCCGCCAGCTCCCGCCCGCGCAGATGCCATGGCGATCGGAGTCCGGCAGGAGCGCCGACACCGACTCGGGGGGCGACGGGCTCTGGTCGAAGAAGTACCCGCCGCGGACGCTCCACTCGTCGTTCAGGCGGCGGTCCACGCCGAAGCGGAACTGCCAGGAGTCGTCGTAGCTCTCGACGACGACCGTCGAGAGGTCGCTGCGGCCCTCGAGCTCGATTGGCAGCTCGTCGAAGCTCGACCAGCCGTACCAGTTCACGTCGCCCTCGAAGGTCCAGTCGTTCCAGCGGTAGGCGACACCCAGAGAGGCGATCGCCGGCGTCTCGAGCTCGGTCGTCGCCGCGATCGCGCCCGCCGGCAGGGTGCGCGCCACCGCCGCGTCGAGCTGCGCGCTTCCGGTCGGGATCAGGGTGAAGGAGGCGTCGCCCGAGTACGACTGCTTCACCTTGTGGCGGTAGGAGGCTCCGATCGAGAGCCGATCGTTCGGCTTCGCCAGCACGCCGAGGTTGAACCCGAAGTCCGTCGCGGTGTCGCTCTTGAGGACGACGCCAGCCACGTCGGTGACCTGCTGCGTGAAGGGGTCGATGGCCGGCACGTTCCGGTGCAGCTCCACCGAGGAGAAGCGGATGTCGATGCCGCCGCCGATCGCGAGGCGATCGCGCACCTTCCACGCCACGGTGGGGTTCAGGGCGAAGCCCTCGAGCTGCGCCTTGGTGGAGATGAAGCGGCCGGTGAAGCTCGCGGGACTCTCCCACTCGGTGCGAAGCCCGTAGGGGACGTGGACGCCGATGCCCACGGCCAGCGAGTCGCTCAGCGCCTGGGTGTAGTAGGCCGAGGGGAAGGGAACGATTCCGACGTCCATGCTCTCGAGCCGGCCCTCGCCGGGATAAGGGTTGGCACCGGTGAAGTCCGTGGACGGGTTGACGAAGACGCCGCCGACGTAGAGCTGGCGGCCCTTCAGGAACGCGATGCCGGCGGCGTTGTGGAAGATCGCCGACGGGTCGTCGGCTTGGGCCGTGAAGGCGCCGGCGAAGCCCATGCCCCGGGCGCCTTGCTCGAAGAGGGCGAAGCCCGCGGCATCGGCCGCGACCGGGGCGAGGAGGAGGCCGAGCGCGGCGACCGCCGGCGCGGCCCGGAAGTGAAGCATGAGGGACCTCCGTTGACTCTGGCTCATCAGGCAGGCAGGAACAGGCGCGTCTCGAGGCCGCCCGCAGGGAGCGGGGCGAAGCGGACGAAGCCTCCCATCTCCCGCACCAGCCGGCAGGCCTCCCCCAGCGGGCTGGTGTCGCCGCCCTGGAGGATGCGCTGCTGGTCCTCGGGAGTGAGGCTGCCGCCGTGGCTCACGGCGAGCATCAGGAAGTCGCGCTTCACCTGCTGGCCGTCGCGGCCGCGCAGCAGCACCGGCTTCTTCTCCGAGCGCAGCACGGCGGTGGAGCCGGACGGCGACATGATCGACACGCCGTCGAGCAGGGCCACCGCGGCCTTGTGCAGGATCTGGGGCTGCACGCGCGGAAGCGGCGTGCCCACGGGAATGCGCAGCTCGACGCTCACCTGGCGCGGCTCGATCGTGAAGCGCGCCGCCGCCACGGCCTCGCTCAGGGCGGGCTCGAGGTGCGGACCCGCGGATACGGCGGGGCGCGCGGGCGGCGGGGGCGCCGCCGCGGGGGCCGGCGCCGGAGGGCGAGGGACGGTGACAGGCGGGGGCGCGGGCGGCGGGGGCGCCGCCGCGGGAGCCGGCGCCGGAGGGCGAGGGACGGAGACAGGCGGGGGCGCGGGCGCGGCAGGCTTCGGCACCGGCGCCCGGGGCGGCGGGGGGGCCGCGCCGGCCTCCAGGCCCGCCTGGCCGAGGTCCTGCATGATCTTCCGCAGGCGGGTCGCCTCCTGCTGGATCGACGTGATGGCGCCGTGTCGCTTCTCCCGCGCGTCCTCGCGGTACATCATCAGGAGCTCGGCGTGGGACAGGATCGTGCCGAGGCCCAGGTTCATCTGCTGCACGAGCCCCGCGAGCGCCTCGGCCAGCTCGACGTTGGAGCGGATCGCCCGGTGCAGCAGCTCCTCCGAGACGAGCCCGGTCTCCGGCGTCGCCTGCAGGGGCGCCGCGTGGTCCACGTTCGTGGCCTGGGCGACCACGACCTTGCCGCTCGGCCGCGCGCTCGCCGGAGGCGGAGGCCCGAGCGCCTGCGCCTCCTTCAAGAGGTGCTCGAAGGCCTCGCCGACGACGTCGGGGATCGTGTCCGGGTCGAGGCCCTTCTCCTTCAGGTTGTACTTCACCGCGATCGCGGCGAGCATCTCCTGCACGACGGCCACGAAGACCTCGAGCACCCCCTGTCCCTGGGCGGCCACGGCGGGGTACTCGCGCCGGCCCCAGGGGTTCAGGGCCTTCTTCATCTCGGCTTCGCCCTGGATGTCCTCGAGGTCCCGCTTGTTGTACTGGAGGACGAGGGGCACCTTCTCGGGAACCAGGCGGTTCGCGAGCAGGTTGACCTTCATGTTCTCGAAGGCCGCCAGGTTCTCCTTGAACATCGTCTTGCGGGAGTCCGCGACGAACACCACGGCGTCGGCGCCGGCGAGCACGACCCGCCGGGTCGCGTTGTACTGGACCTGCCCGGGCACGGTGTAGAGCTGGACCTTGAAGTCGTAGCCGGACACGGCGCCGAGGCTGAAGGGCAGCAGGTCGAAGAACAGCGTGCGGTCCTGGGCCGTGTTGAGCGAGATGAGCCGGTTCTGGCTCTGGGGATCGGTGAGGCGGTGGATCTGCTCCAGGTTGGTGGTCTTCCCGGACTGCGCCGGGCCGTAGTAGACCACCTTGGCCTTGATGGTCCGTTCGCTGAAGTTGAACTGGACCATAGATTAGTGGGTCGGTTTCGCCTCGCGCACGCGGGAACGGAAGGGCAGAGTTTAGCACGGGGAGCTGAGTCGCCGAGCCGGGGTCTGCTTTGACGAAGCCGGCATTCGGCGGTAAGATCCGCGTTTCTGCGTAGGGCCGTCTTGCGGGCCCCATGCGACGTCTCGAAGGAGTAGGCCGAAGATGGCTCAGCGCTGCGACGTGTGCGGGAAGGGCCCCCGGTTCGGGAGCCGGATCAGCCATGCCCACAACGTCACCCACCGCCGTTTCAACCCCAACCTCCAGCGCGTGCGCGCGGTCGTGAACGGGGTCCAGAAGAAGGTGCGCGTCTGCACCCGCTGCCTGCGCTCTGGCCGGATCAGCAAGCCGGCGCCGCAGCAGAAGAGCGCCTGAACCCGCCGATGACCGCCATGAAGAAGTTCGCGCTCGGCGTGTGTCTCGGCGTGCTCTCCGCATGCGGTGGCGCGAACACCGCTCCCACCCCGGTCGCGGCTGTCCCTCCCACGACCACGCTCGCGCCCGCGCCGGCGGCGACGCCCACGCCGGCCCCGACACCCACCCCGGCGCCCACGCCCGCACCCAGCTTCCGAGCCAAGCTCCGGTGGGTGGACAACGCCGTGTGCCCGGACGGCAAGCGCGCCGCGCCGGGTGGCGCGATGCCGGTCGGCTGCGGCCGCGCCCTCCGGGTGTCCTACCACTACTCGGACGGGACCGAGGTTCCGACGAGCGTCACCGGCGAGGGGACGGTGTGGGCCGTCGACGAAGGCACGCACGTCGTCGAGATGCTCGACGACGTGAACCCCTGGCGGCGCTGGGTCACCGCCAGGGCGCCTGGCTTCTACAGCATCTCGGTGACGATCGTGAGCCGCAAGGGCCGCGAAACGGTCCGCGGGGAGATCAGCAACCAGGTGATCCCCCTAGCCTAGAGGCCTAGTACGCCGCGATCACGTCGATCTCGACCTTGACGCCTTTCGGCAGGCCCGCGGCCTGCACGGTCGAGCGGGCCGGCGGCTCCTTGCCGAAGTAGCGGGCGTAGACCTCGTTCATCTTCGGGAAGTCCGCCATGTCAGCCAGGAACACCGTGGTCTTGACCACGTTCTCCGGCCCCATCTTGGCGCCCTTCAGCACCGCGAGCAGGTTCTGGAGCACGCGGTCGGTCTGAGCCGCGACGTCGGAGCCCACGACCTCGCCCGTGGCCGGGTCCAGGGCGATCTGTCCGGAGCAGAAGAGCAGGCCGCCGGAGATGACGCCCTGCGAGTAGGGACCGATCGGCTTGGGCGCGTCCTTCGTCTCGATGTGCTTCTTGGGCATGGCGCCCTATCGTGCCACGGCCTGGCGCTCCACGTCGATGACCCCGCTCACGCCCCGGATCGCCTTCAGCACCCGCTCCAGGTGGCGCATGTCCTGCACCCGCAGCGTCATGTCGATGAGCGCGGTCTTGTCGTCGTAGGTCTTGGCCTCGGCGTTGCGGATGTCGGTCTGCATCGAGGCGAGCAGCGCGGTGATGGCCGCCAGGAGCCCGGAGCGGTCCTCCACCTCCACGGCCACCCGCACCTCGTAGCCGGTTTCCCCGCCCTTCTCCCACTCGACGGCGATGCGCCGCTCCGGGTCGTACATCAGGCTCGCCACGTTCGGGCAGCTCGCGGCGTGGACCGACACGCCCTTGCCGCGGGTGATGTAGCCGACGATCGGCTCGCCCAGGATCGGGTTGCAGCACTTGGCGCGATAGACGAGGACGTCGCCCTCGCCCTTCACCTTGATGCGCTCGTCGCCGATGCGCAGGAAGCGCTTCACCGCGTCGGCGATGGGCCGCTTCCTCTCCTCGGGAGCCGCCTCGGCGAGCCTCTCGGGCGGAAGCAGCTTGGCGAGCACCTGGCGCATGGAAACGCGGCCGTAGCCCACGGCGGTGAAGAGATCGTCGGCCTTGGCGCCCACGCCCAGCTCCTGGGCGATCGTCTCGAGCTGCCCGCCCTCGGCCAGGAGCTTCTTCGGCGCGAGCTCGAAGCGCCGCGCCTCGCGCTCGAAGTGCTTGCGCCCGATCTCGAGGGCCTGCTGCTTCTCGGCGGTGTTGAGGTAGTGGCGGACCTTGGCCCGGGCCTTGTTGGTGACGGTGTGGGCCAGCCAGTCCCGGCTCGGCTTGTGGCCCGGCGAGGTGAGGATCTCGACGATGTCGCCGTTCTGCAGCTTGTACCGGAGCGGCACCATCTTGCCGTTGACGCGGGCGCCCACGCACTGGTGGCCCACCTCGGTGTGGATCGCGTAGGCGAAGTCGATGGGAGAGGCGCCCCGGGGCAGCGTCTTGACCTCGCCCTTGGGCGTGAAGCAGTAGACCTCCTCGGGATAGAGGTCGAGCTTCAGCGAGTTCAGGAACTCGTGGGGATCCTTCACCTCCTGCTGCCACTCCAGGAGCTGTCGCAGCCAGCTGAAGGCCCGGTCGTCGTCGTCGGGCGTGCTGCGGCCCTCCTTGTACTTCCAGTGGGCGGCGATGCCGTCCTCGGCCACGCTGTGCATGTCGCGGGTGCGGATCTGGATCTCGAAGGGCTGCCCTTCGTCCCCGATCACCGACGTGTGCAGGGACTGGTAGCCGTTCGGGCGCGGCATGGCGATGAAGTCCTTGATGCGCCCCGGCACGGGCCGCCAGGCGGCGTGCAGGATGCCCAGGACCGCGTAGCACTCCGAGACGCTGCCGACGATCACCCGCAGGGCGACGAAGTCGTAGACCTGGTCCAGCTCGATCTTCTGGCGCCGGAGCTTCTGGTAGATGGAGTAGAGGCGCTTGATGCGCCCGGCGAGGTCCGCCTCGATGCCCGCGGCCTTGAGCCGCTCCATCACCGCCGCCTTCATCCTCTCGATGTAGGCCGTGGCCTTCTGGCGCTTCTCCTCGACCTTGCGGAGAAGGTCGGCGTAGGCCTCGGGCTCCAGGTACTGGAAGGAGAGGTCCTCCAGCTCGTTCTTCACCTTGCTCATGCCGAGGCGGCCGGCGAGCGGCGCGTAGATGTCCATCGTCTCCCGGGCGATCTTCTGGCGCCGGTCCTCGGCGAGGTACTTGAGGGTGCGCATGTTGTGGAGCCGGTCGGCAAGCTTGACGATGATCACGCGCACGTCGTCGACCATGGCCAGCAGCAGCTTCCGGAAGTTCTCGGCCTGGCGCTCCTCCGAGGAGGAGAACGGGATCTTGCTGATCTTGGTCACGCCCTCCACGATGTGGAGCACGTCCTCGCCGAAGTACTCCTTGATGCGCTCCGCCTCGGTGAGGGTGTCCTCGAGCACGTCGTGGAGCAGCCCCACGGCCACGCAGGTGGGATCCATGCGCATCTCGGCGAGGAGGTTCGCGACTTCGAGGGGATGGATCAGGTAAGGCTCCCCCGAGGCCCGCGTCTGGCCCTTGTGCTCGACCGCCGAGAAGATGTAGGCCTTCCGCAGCAGCTCCAGGTCGGCCTCCGGGTGGTTCGCCCGGACACGCTCGTAGATGTCCTCGAACCGGATCATGCGATCCATGAGTCTAGCAGGGGTTTGACTTGGCTCTCGGGGGGGCACTAGACTAGTTTTCTCTCCGGGAGCGCCCGATGACAGAGAAAAGCCGCGTCCTCCTCGTCGCCCTGGCCCTGCCGGCGTTCCTGTCGGCCGGTTGCGGCAAGCTGATGGCCAAGCAGGCCTACCGCGACGGCAACAAGGCCTACAAGGAAGAGAACTACAAGAAGGCCCGGGACTACTACCAGCGGGCGGTGGAGCTCGATCCCGACTACTCGGAGGCCCACTTCTACCTGGGGAGCTGCTGGCAGTCGATGTACCGTCCCGGCAAGGACACCGAGGAGAACAAGCAGAACCTGGTCAAGGCCATCGAGGCCTACCAGAAGTCCATCGAGGTCAACGCCAGCGCGACCCCGAACCTGAAGACGGTCAAGCAGAACGCCCTCGCCGCCCTCACCGGCATCTACGCCGACGAGCCCTACAGGAACTTCGACGAGGCGCTCAAGTACGCGCAGCAGCTCGTGGCCGAGAACCCCAACGAGCCCAAGAACCTGTTCGCGATGGCGAACCTGTACGAGAAGTTCGAGCACGAGGTGGAAGCCGAGGCGGCGTACAAGAAGGCGGTCGAGGTGAACCCGAACGACCCGAAGGCCTGCGCCGCCCTCGCGGGCTTCTACAACAAGCCGCTGTGGGAGGGCCGCTCGCGCTTCGAGGAGGCGGTCGCCACCCTCGACCATTGCGCGACCCTCGCGCCGAGCGACCCGGCCGGCTACTACAAGGTGGCGGTGTTCTACTGGGACAAGGCCTTCCGCGACCCGTTGCTGGACGACAAGCAGAAGGACGCCTACGCCGACAAGGGGCTCGAGGCCGTGGACAAGGCGCTGGGCATCAAGCCGGACTACGTGGACGGCCTCGTCTACAAGGGCCTGCTGCTGCGCGTCAAGGCCCAGGTCACGACCAACGTCCGGCTCCGCCAGCAGTACCTCGACCAGGCCCAGACCCTCGCCAAGCAGGCGAAGGAGCTGCGCCTCCAGCAGGCCGCCGAGGCCGCGCCGGCCCCCGCCGCGGGGACGTAGCCGGCGTCGCTACTCCGTTACGCGGGTGCCGGACACCACGGAGAACACAGAGAACCACTGAGAGGTCACAGAGGAATGCTTGGGATGCAAATCCCAAACGTCTCTGTGTCCTCTCCGGGCCTCTCTGTGCTCTCTGTGGTCGTCCGGGCCGGGGTAACGATCCGGCCTCGAGCCTAGGGCTGCCCGCCGGCGGGCGCGCCGCCCGCCTCCTCGACCATCTTCTCGGAGATGATGCCGATGCGGTCGACGCCGGCGGCCTTCGCCGCGTCCATCGCCTCGATCACCTTGCCGTAGGGCACCTTTCCGCCGGCCCGGACGAAGATCGTCTTGTCCGAGCGCGCCTGGTAGATGTCCTTGAGACGATTCTCCAGCTCGTCGATGGTGGCCACCGGGCTCTTGTTCACGCTCAGCACCGGGCCCGACGGCGAGTCGTCCACCGCCAGCACCACCTGGTTCGACTGCGGGGGCGGAGGCGCGCCGGGAGGCGGCGGCTGCGGCAGCGCGATGTCGAGCCCGCGCTGCGCCACGGGCGTCACGACCATGAAGATGATGAGCAGCACGAGCATGACGTCGATGAGAGGCGTGATGTTGATGTCCGACTTGGGGTCGGCGTGCTGCGGCTGTGTCGCCTCGTGGGAGTGGACGATCCAGCGCCGGTGCTTCGGCGCGCCGCCCTTGGGGTCCTTGGCCACGTTCGCCATCGGGCTAGCCCTGGCTCACCGGGCGCTCCGCGATCAGCGCCACCTCTTCGGTGCCCGCCTCGCGGCACAGGTCCATGACCTTCATCACCTCGGCGTAGGCCAGCCCCTCGTCGGCCTTCAGGTAGACGATGCGGCCACCCTCCGGGAACTCCTCGAGCAGCTCCTTGAGCTGGGGCACCATGTCCGGCGGGTTCTCGACCCGGATCCCCTTCAGGAACACCGCGGCGTCCTTGCGCACGGCGACCGTGATGGTCTTCTGCTCGTCCTTCTTCTCCTTGGTGTTGCCCGCGGTCGGCAGCTTGACGTCCACGCCCTTCTGCAGCATGGGCGTGATCACCATGAAGATGATCAGCAGCACGATCATGATGTCGGCCATGGGGGTCACGTTGATGTCCGAGACGGGACCGCCCTTCCTGCCGCCGGTTGCCATTGCCATCGGCGATTCCTCCGGTTCGGCGGTCGCCCGCCTAGGCCGTCTTCTTGATGAAGTAGTCGAGCAGCTCCGAGCTCGAGTTGTCCATCTCGACGCTGAAGCCGTCGACCTTGCCCGAGAAGTAGTTGTACGCCCACACGGCGGGCACCGCCACGAACAGCCCGAAGGCCGTGGTGATGAGGGCCTCGGCGATGCCCGCGGAGATCGCCGCGATCCCGCCCGAGCCGGTCAGGGCCATGCCCGAGAACGCGTTGATGATGCCGAACGTGGTGCCGAACAGGCCCACGAAGGGCGCGGTCGACCCGATCGTCGCGAGGCCACCGAGCCCGCGCTTCAGGTCGGCGAGGTTGACGGCGGTGGCGCGCTGGATGGCGCGCTTCGCGGAGTCGACGGCGGCTTCCTTGTCCCGCTCGGCCTCGCCCATCTCCTGCTGGTACTGCCACTCCTGCAGTCCCACCACCAGCACCTTGGCCAGGTGGGAGTACTTGGCGCCCTGGCCGTGGGAGGCGTCGATGGCCTCCTTGATCTTGCCCTGCTTCAGGAAGCGCGCGACCTCGGGTGCGTACTTCCGGGACTGCTCGGTGGCCTTCTTGTAGGTGAACCAGCGTTCGATCATCACGCCGATCGAGTAGACGGACTGGATCGCGAGGACGATGACGACTCCCCAGGCGACCCCGCCCATGTGCTCGGCCATCGTCTTCAAGTCGAACTGCATCGCGCGTCCTCCTGGACTGTTCGTCTTCCGTACTAGTTGAGCTTGAAGTTCACCGTCACGGTCATGATGACCGGCACCGGCACGCCGTTCAACAGCGTCGGCGTGTAGACCCACTGCCGCACGGCCTCCTTGGCCGCCTCGTCGAGCAGGGGGATGCCCCGGAGCACCTTGACGTCCTGCACCTTGCCCTGCGGGCTGATCGTGCACTCGAGGATCACGACCCCCTGCACGCGCGCCTGCTTGGCGATGTCGGGGTATTGCGGGGGCACGTTCTTGAGCTTCTTGGGCTCCTTGATGTTGCCGCCCACACGCACCGCTTGCGGCGGCGGCGGGGCGTCGGGCAGCCCGCCGACCACGCCGCCGACGACACCGCCCGGCACGCCACCCTCTACGCCGCCCGGCACGCCGCCCTCGATGCCCAGGTCGAGCCCCTCCTCGGGCTTGATCTCCGTGGGCACCTCGATGGGCGCGGTGAACTTCGGCTCGTCCATCACCTTGGGCTGGATCTTGGGCGTGACCGCCGTCTTGGGAGCCGGCGGGGGCGGAGGCGGGGGCGGAGGCGGGGGCGGCGCCGGCTCGACGAAGAAGGCCTTCACGGCCGCCGTCGGCTCGGGCAGCTCCTCCGACATCAGGAGCGGCACCACGATGATCAGCGAAAGGGCGACCGCGTGAAGCGTGAGGGAGATCGGAACGGTCAGGGACTGCTTGGTTCGGTGCGCGACCCGGTCCGAATCGACGAGGTCTTCGAAGAGCCTTCGTTCCATCAACGTCCTCGCTTTCCCAGGCTCGGTAATCTCTCGGGGCGAAGGACCCGGATTCTAATCCCCGGTTTTACGGGGTGTCAAGACGAGAGCCGCCGTGCCTGCAAGGGTTTCGACACCGGCGTGACGACGCCGGTTCCGGGGGCCCTCCGCCCCGGGGGAAAGCTTCCCGCCTCCTAGAATATCTGGAAGCGGACCGGGGCGGTTGCGATCGTGCTCACGGGCCGGCCGTGCTTCATTGCGGGCGTGAAGAGCCACTCCATGACGCACGCCTTCGCCGCCGCGTCGAGAGCGGGGATGCTCTGAAGGACACGCGCGCGCACGACGCGGCCCGTCGAGTCGATCAGGATCTCGACGAGGACCTGGCCCTCGATCTTCTTGATGAAAGCCTCCTGCGGGTATTGCGGCTTCGTGAGCTTGATGGGCCTGGGCGGGGCGTCGTAGTCCGTGACCGGCCCGTCGCCGGTGCCGCCGATCACCCCGCCGAGAACGCCGCCGGGGACTCCGCCGACCACACCGCCCTCGACGCCGATGTCCATGCCCTCGGGCACGCCGAAGTCGCTGCCGGTGGCGCTGCCCGCCTGCTGCTCCTCGGGAACCTTGGCCTCCGGCTTCAGCTCCTGCTCCTTCGGGTGCTCCACCGGCATCGTGATGTCTGGCTTGCGCGCCTCCCTGTCCGGAGTCGTGGGCTCCGCGCGCTTCGTCTCCTTCACGACCTCCGAGCCCTTCGGCAGGGGAGGAGGAGGAGGCGGCGGCGGGTTGTAGATCAGGCGTACGAGGTAGTTGGGCGCCTCCGGGTCGGGCTGCGGCCACAGGATCGGCACGAGCACGAGGAGCGCGATCGCCGCGGCGTGGACAGCCGCGGATTCCCAGAAGCGCAGCGCCGTGGTGCGGGGCGGGGGGTTGGAGACGACGAGGTCCCGAAACAGCTCCGAATCGGGGTCGGGCGGCGGTCCTCCGGCCGAGCGGGGCCCCTGCGGAGGCGAAGAAAGGGCGGCACCGCTCATCGTGGCCATCTTAACACCCGGCGTCCTGATCCTCTGACGCCCGCCGTCCTCACGAAGTTCCATCCTCGGCCGCGAAGGCGGCGCGGTCAGGCGAACATGCAAGACCGGCGCCGCCGAACGGTCACAACGCCGCCCGCGCCGTCGCCGCGCCGCTCTCCGGGCTCCGCCGCCCTTCCCACCACACCACGAGCGGGCTCGCGATGTAGATCGTCGAGTAGGTCCCGACCACGATGCCGACGACCATGGTGAAGGAGAAGCCGCGCAGCACCTCGCCGCCGAAGAGGAAGAGCCCCAGCACGGTGAGGAACGTGGTGCCGTTCGAGATGAGCGTGCGCGACAGCGTCTGGTTGACGGAGTCGTTGATGATCGCCGCGAGGGGCTCCTTGCGGCGCTGGCGCAGGTTCTCGCGCACGCGGTCGAAGATCACGATGGTGTCGTTGACGGAGTAGCCCACGAGGGTCAGGAGCGCCGCGATCACGTTGAGCGTGACCTCGTAGCCGAAGAAGGCCAGGAGGCCGAGGCTCACCAGCACGTCGTGGAACACGGCCACGGTGGCTGCGGCGCCCCACACCGCCCCGCGGAAGCGCCATGCGATGTAGACGAGCTGGAACAGCAGGCCGAACAGCGTGAGGTAGGCGGCCTTCTGGCGCAGCTCGGCGCCCACCACGGGGCCGACGATCTCCGTGGAGCTCTCCACCACCGGGTTCTGGGCGTAGCTCGCGCGGAGCGACTCGAGCACGGCGCGGGCGACGTCGGAGAGCTCCTTGTCGCCGGTCGCGG
Organism: Vicinamibacteria bacterium; assembly: GCA_035691285.1. Taxonomy (GTDB): domain Bacteria; phylum Acidobacteriota; class Vicinamibacteria; order Fen-336; family Fen-336; genus DATFEN01. The sequence goes on from DASSJI010000150.1 coordinate 21,229, forward strand.
CCAGCCGGACCAGCACCTGGTTCTTGGTGGGGGCGTCGTAGCTCTGGATCACGGCGCCGGGCGAGACGCTCTCCACCGCAGCGCGGATCCTGTCCACCTCGGGCGCGCTCTGGAAGCGCGCGATGAGCTGCGTGCCACCGGAGAACTCGACGCCGTAGCGCACGCCGTGGACGGCCATGTGGGCGACGCCGCCGAGGATCAGCGCCAGGCTCAGGCCGATGAAGTACTTCGCCTTGCCCAGGAAGTCGAAGCGCGGGTTCTTGAGGAACGGGATCTCCATGGGCTGCCCCTAGATGCTCAGGGTGGCCTGGGCGGTCTGCCGGCCGCTCAGCACCCACTCGAAGAGGAACTTGCTGACGAAGTACGACGCGAACACGTTCGCGATGAGGCCCATCACCAGCGTGACGGCGAAGCCCTTGATCGGCCCGGTGCCGAACTGGAACAGGAAGGCCGCGGCGATCAGGGCGGTGGCGTGGGTGTCGAGGATCGTGATCCAGACGCGCTCGAAGCCGTTCTGGATCGCCGCCTTCACGGTCTTGCCGTTGCGCAGCTCCTCGCGGATGCGCTCGAACACGAGCACGTTGGTGTCGACGCCCACGCCGACCGTCAGGATGATCCCGGCGATGCCGGGCAGGGTGAGGGTGGCGCCGGCGTAGGCCATGGCCCCGAGCAGGATCAGCAGGTTGGCCGAAAGCGCCACGATCGCGTTCACGCCCGACAGGCGGTAGTAGACGATCATGAAGATGCCGAGGAAGGCCATGCCGGCGATGGTGGCGGCGACGCCCGAGCGGATCGAGTCCTTCCCCAGCGAGGCGCCCACCGACAGCTCCTGGAGGAACTTCAGGTTGGCGGGCAGCGCGCCCGCACGCAGCACCTTGGCCAGCTCGTCGGCCTCCTGGGCCGTGAAGCGCCCCTGGATCACGCCGTCGGCGCCGATCTGCGAGTTGATCGTCGGGGCCGTCTCCACGCGGCCGTCGAGGATGATCGCGAGCCGCCGGCCCACGTTGCGCCCGGTCTCGCGCTTGAACTTCTCCGCGCCGATCGGGTTCAGGGTGAACTGCACGTCGGGGGCGTTCGTCTGGGGGTCGACGCCGGCGCGGGCGTGCTTCAGGTCGCGCCCGGTGATGACCGCCTCGCGGCGCACCAGGTAGTAGAGCGGCTGGCCGGGCTGGTCGCCGGGCCCCTGGACCACCTCCATGTTGTCGGGCAGCTTGCCGCCACGCGCCTGGGCCAGGGCCTCCTCGCCGCCGGCCACGTCCTCGACCAGCTTCAAGGTGAGCTGCGCCGTGCGCTGGATCATGCGCTTGGCCTGCTCGACGTCGGTCAGGCCGGGGAGCTGGACCAGGATCTGGTCGCCGGCCTGTCCGTGCTCGGCGATGACCGGCTCGGCAACGCCCAGCTCGTTGACGCGCCGTTCCAGGGTGCGGATCGCCTCCTTCACGGTGCGCTGCTTGATCTCGCGCACGAAGGGATCCGTCATGGCGACCTCGAAGCCGTCGCCCTTGTCCCGCACGTCCCAGCCGGCGCGGAAGAAGTCCTTGAGGATGTCGCGCACGTCCTTGATCCGGGCCGGCTCCACCCCGGTCACGAGGAAGGTCGAGCTGGACACGCGCTGGGCCGACGCGAAGGTGATGCCCTTGCCGGTGACCTGCTCGCGGGCCGTCTGCACCGCGTCGTCGGTGGTGGCGACGAGGGCGTCGTCGGTGATCACCTGCAGCACGAAGTGGATGCCGCCGCGCAGGTCGAGGCCGAGGCGGATCTTGCCGGGCTCCGTCGCCGTCCGGTAGGGCGGCCAGCACGCGACGCCGCAAGCGATCAGGAAGGCGCCGTAGCAGGCGGCCTTGACGCGCAGCTCGCGGCGCAGGAAGGCGTAGACGAGGCCGACGAGGGCCGCCGTCAGCACGAGCCACAGCACGAAGGGGTTCTGCAGGGACTGCGGCATCCTACTTCTTCTCCGTTTCGGGCGGGCCCTGGAGGCCGGCGATGGCGCTCTTCAGGACCTTGATGCGGGTCTTGTCGTCGATGCGCACCTGGAAGCTGTCCTCCTCGACGCCGACGATCACGCCGAAGATGCCCGGGTTCACGATCACCTTGTCGCCGGACTTCAGCCCCTTCACGAGCTGCTCGAGCTTGCGCTGGCGGCCGCGCATGGGCTGGATCAGGACGAACCAGAAGATGGCGAAGATGAGCCCCATGAGCACGAGGCTGCCCAGGGGGTTCGCGTCCCCCTGCTGGGGCGGACCGGCCAGGGCGAGGATGGTGTGTTCGAGTAGCGGCATGGGGCTCTCTGGTGGCGTCCTGTGGTCTTTCCGGTGTTGAGGAGCGCTCGAGACGCCTGGGCCGGGCCTGTCAGCCCTCCCCCTCGCCGGCGGACACGGCGAGGGACCGGAGCGCCTCTTGGCGGAACTCCTCGAAACGGCCGAAAACGATACTCTGCCTGATCGCCCTGAGGGTGTCAAGGTAGAGGGCCAGATTGTGGAGCGTCAGGAGGGTCGCGGCGACGATCTCTCCCGCCTTGTGGAGATGGCGCAGGTAGGCCCGGCTCACGCTCCGGCAGGTCAGGCAGCCGCACTCGGAGTCGACGGGCCGCGGATCGTCGGCGAAGCGCGCGTTCCGGATCGAGAGGCGTCCCCGGCGCGTGAAGAGCTGGCCGTTCCGGGCGTTGCGGGTCGGCAGCACGCAGTCGAACATGTCGACGCCGCGGGCGACGGCCTCGAGGATGTCCTCGGGCGTCCCGACGCCCATCAGGTAGCGCGGCTTGTCCTGGGGCAGGAGCGGCTCCACGACGTCGAGCACGTTCTCGCGCACCGGCTTCTCCTCGCCCACCGCCAGCCCGCCGATCCCGTAGCCCTGGAAGCCCATCGCCACCAGCTCGCGGGCGCTCCGCTCCCTGAGCTCGGGCGAGACCCCGCCCTGCACGATGGCGAACAGCCACTGGTCGCCGCGCGTGTGGGCCGCCCTGCTGCGCTCCGCCCAGCGCGTGGTGCGCAGGGCCGCCGCCTCGACCTCCGCCCGGGGCGCCGTGGATGGCGGGCACTCGTCCATGGCCATGGCGATGTCCGCCCCGAGGTTCATCTGGATCTCCATGGAGCGCTCGGGCGAGAGCAGGTGCGCGCTGCCGTCGAGGTGGCTCTGGAAGCGGACGCCCTCTTCGGTCACGCGCCGCAGCTCGGCGAGGCTGAAGACCTGGTAGCCGCCGGAGTCCGTCAGGAACGGGCCCTTCCAGCCGGTGAAGCCGTGGAGGCCGCCGAGCTCTCGGATCAGCCGATCGCCGGGGCGCAGCATGAGGTGGTACGTGTTCGCGAGCAGCAGCGTGGCTCCCAGCTCGGCGAGGTCACGCTGCAGCACGGCCTTCACGGCGCCCGCGGTCCCGACCGGCATGAAGACCGGGGTCTCGACCGGGCCGTGGGCCGTGCGCAGCACGCCGGCGCGGGCGCGTCCCGAGCGCGCCACGACCTCGAAGGACGGCATGGGCGCGCGGATTGTACGCCCCGCCGGTTAACCAGGCGCCGCCATCCTCACTTATGCTGGCCGCGTGAGCGCCGAAACGCGTCGCCTCCGCGTCGCCGTCGTCTTCGGCGGACGCTCCGGCGAGCACGAGGTGAGCCTGCGCTCGGCGGCCTCGGTGATGGAGGCGCTGCGCCGCCGCCACGACGCGCTGCCGCTCCTCATCGACAAGAGCGGCGCCTGGCGGCTGCAGGACGGCGAGGCGCCGGCGGCCCAGGGGGGCACGCCGGTGTTCCTGGTGCCGGAGCCGGGCGACCTCGGGCGCCTGCGAAGGATGGTGGACGCGACGGTCGCCGCGACGCCCGACGTCTACTTCCCCGTGCTCCACGGCACCTACGGCGAGGACGGCACGATCCAGGGCCTGTTCGAGATGGCGGGCGTCGCATACGTGGGGGCGGGCGTCGCCGCCTCGGCCGCGGGCATGGACAAGGAGCTGATGAAGGCGCTGTTCCGGGCCCACGGGATCCCCCAGGTTGCGTATCGGGTCCTGCGTGGACGGGACGCGGGCGCGGAGGCCGAGGCGCTCCAGTCCCTCGGCTTGCCCGTCTTCGTGAAGCCGGCGAACCTCGGCTCGAGCGTCGCCGTGGCCAAGGTGAAGCGCGCCGAGGAGCTCGGAGCGGCGCTCGACGCGGCCCTCGCCTACGACCGCAAGGCCATCGTCGAGAAGGGCGTCGACGCCCGCGAGATCGAGGCCTCGGTCCTCGGCAACGAGCGGCCCCAGGCCTCGCGGCCGGGCGAGATCGTGCCGGACCGCGAGTTCTACGACTACGACTCGAAGTACTCCGACGCGAGCCGCACGCGGCTGCTGTACCCCGCGCCCCTGGAGGCGGCCCTCGAGGCCGAGATCCGGGAGCTGGCCGTGCGCGCGTTCAGGGCCATCGACGCCTCCGGCTACGCCCGGGTCGACTTCTTCGTCGAGCGGCGCGCCGGGAGCGTGCTCGTCAACGAGATCAACACCATTCCCGGCTTCACGTCGATCAGCATGTTCCCCAAGCTGTGGGAGGTGAGCGGACTCCCCTACGACGCGCTCGTGGCACGCCTCGTGGAGCTGGGGCTCGAGCGTCACGCGGCTCGCGCCCGCCTCCGAACCGACTACCGCTGATGGACGCCTCGGCTCTCCTGCTGGGGAGCCTCGTCTTCCTCGCGAGCGCCGCCGTGCGCGCCCCCGAGCCGGAGCCCGGGATCGAGGCCGCGCTCCATCTTCTCTACGACGGCTCCACCGACGCCGCCCTCGAAGTCCTGGCGGCCATGAAGGCGCTCGGCCCGGATGATCCCCTCCCCGCGTATTTCGACGCCCTGGCCCTTGCCTGGAAGCTGGAGCAGCGCCCCGAGACGCGCGAGCTGGACGCGGAGCTCTTGAGGCGCGCCGACCACGCCATCGCCCTGGCGGACGTGCGGCTGCGCGGGGCCCCCGACGACGTGCACGCACTGTTCGCGCGCGGCGCGGCGCACGGCGTGAAGAGCCGGCTCCACCTGTTCCGCCGGGAGAGGAGCGGCGCGGCCCGCGAGGGAGTGCGCATGCGGGAGGACCTGCTCCGGGTGGTGGCCCTGGAGCCGGGGCACGAGGACGCCCGCTTCGGGCTCGCCCTCTACGACTACTACGCCGACGTGCTCCCGCGGATGCTCAAGCTGCTGCGGCTGCTCGCCGGCTTGCCCGGGGGCGACCGCGAGAGGGGCCTCGCGGGCCTCAGGCGCGCCGCCCATCGCGCGCGCTGGCACGGGACCGAGGCTCAGGCCCAGCTCTACGAGATCCTCGCGTTCTACGAGGAGGACCACGACCAGGCCCTGGCCGCGATCCGTTCCCTCCGCGAACAATACCCGGGCTCGCCGCTCTGGGGTCTGAAGCTGACCGAGCACCTGCGCGATCGGCTCTCCCTGTATCGGAAGGCGGCCGATCTGTCGCAGGAGGTCGCTCGGAACGCCGCGGGTGGCCATCCGAACTACGCGCCGTTGGTCGGCCGGATGGCGGACCTCGCCCTTGGTCACGCGCTCCTCCTCGACCTGCGCTTCGAGGAGGCGCGCGCGGCGCTCCTGCGTGTCACCCAGGCCGGCGACGTCTCGGACGGCCTTTCCGCGAGGGCGCAGCTCCTCGCCGGCGAGAGCCTCGAGCTCGAGGACGCACGCGCCGCAGCCCTTCCGCACTACCGCGCGGCCGCCGCGTCGCGGGACCCGGACGTTTCCCGCGCCGCGCGCAACGCTCTCGACCGGTCGCTCCCGGCGCCCCGCGTGGCCGCGACACCCCACCTCGCCCGCGGCCGGCGCCTGCTCGAGGAGGGCCGCGACGCCGAGGCCCACGCGGCGTTCGCGGAGGCTGCACGCTGCTGGCCGGAGTCACAGGAGGCTGCCCTGCGTCTGGCCGCACGCGACCTCGCCGCCGGAGCCGCGGGCCGTGCCCGCCGGACCCTCGAGGGATTGCTCGGGCGCCGTCGCCTCGAGCCGTCCTGGGTGCGGCCGGAGGCGACCCTGCTCCTGGCGGGGCTCCGCGAGGGCGACGACCGCGCCGCCGCCGTTGTTCTATACAAAACAGTATGGGAACGACCGGGTGGTGACGAGGCTCGGCGGCGCGAGGCGGCGCGGGCCCTCGGGCGGCTCGGAGCCGCTCCCGAGAGCGCTCCCCGCTCGCCCTCCGAGCCCTGAACCATCCCACATAGTATTCCAGAGGGCGATCGTGCCTCCGCGTGTCGGGAGGATGGCTCCGGCGGCGAGAAGCCCTTCAGAGACAATCATTTCGACGACGTGGCATGCGTTTCGTTCGCTGCTGGAGCGGTCGCGAGCCGCTTTTCGTCACGACGTCCACAAGCTAAAGTCATTTCTATCTGGAGCATCGGGTGCCCCACTCACCAAAAAAGCGCTTGACAAGGGTGGGGGTGGTTCCTACCCTAGCCCTAGTATGAAAAGCCCCTTGTCACCCGAGATGTTGATTGGGGGCCTCTCCGTCCACTCGTGGACCGAAAGGGGGGATCAGACGATGGCCGCGAAGAAGAAGGCTGCCAAGAAGAAGGGCGGGAAGAAGCGGTAGGCGTTTCCCCGGGCAACGGGAGGGTGGACCGATCACCCTCCCAGCCTTCTCGGGTTCGACAGGGGGTGAGAACTCACCCCCTCTTTTCATCTCAGGAGCAGATGCGTCTCGATCGCCCAGGCGGCGCCGTCCTCGTCGTTCGAGGGCGCGACCTCGAGACCCAGCGCTCGCAGCGCCGGATCGGCGTTGCCCATCACGATGCCGCGGCCCGCGGCCTCGAGCAGGGCGCGATCGTTCCAGTTGTCGCCGATCGCCATGACCTCTTCGGACGCGATCCCGAGCCTCCGGCACAGGAACTCCACGGCGGCCGCCTTGCCCACGTCCCGGTGCAGCACGTCGATGAGCCCGATGCCCTGGGCGGGATAGACGGTCCGCTCGACGGAGGCCTCGCCTTCGAGCGCGCGGGCGAGCGGTCCGTGGAAGGCGTCGATCACGCCCAGGCGATCGCCGAACATCACCTGGATCGGATCCTCCTGGAGCGCATCCTCGAGGCGCCGCACCACGATCACGTCGGGGTGCGACTTGTCCAGGTAGTAGCTGAGCAGCGTGCTCGAGGGACACAGCCCCTCGGCGAGCAGCTTGCCCTCGCCGCGCTGGCCGACGTGGACGACGGGATCGAGGCCGGCCTCCCGCCCCAGGTCGATCGCGCGTAGCGCGGCGTCCCGGGGCAGCGGCAAGGCCCGCACGAGCTCGCCATCCTCCACCACGAGCGCGCCGTTGTGGAGCACGAGAGTGAAGCCGCCGCCCAGCTCCTCGGCCACGCGGCGCGCGGCGGGCGGCCGCCGGCCGGTCACCAGCACCACCGTCACGCCGCGGGCCCGGGCCGCGAGCACGGCGCTCCGCACGCGCGGCGAGAGCCGCTTGTCGGTGCGCAGCAGCGTGCCGTCGATGTCGAGGGCGAGCAGGCGGAATGGCGCTAGGTTCCGTCCCAGATCTCCACCTCGTCGATCGTGTCGCCGGGCTCGATCCGGTCCACGACCTCCATCCCGTCGGCGACCCAGCCGAACAGCGTGTAGCCGCCGTCGACGTGCGGCGTCGGCACGTGGGTGATGAAGAACTGGCTGCCGCCGGTGTCCTTGCCGGCGAGGGCCATGCCCACCGCCCCGCGGCCGTAAGGGCGCTGGCCGATCTCGCAGCGGATCGTGTAGCCGGGGCCGCCGTTGCCGTCGCCGCGAGGGTCGCCCCCCTGTATGACGAATCCCGGCACGACGCGGTGGAAGGTGAGGCCGTGGAAGAAGCCGCGACGGGCGAGGGCGACGAAGTTGCGCACCGTGAGGGGCGCTTCGACGATGTTGAGGTGCACCTCGATCCTGCCCCGCGAGGTGTGGAGGATGGCCCGCGGCGTGAAGAGGCTCGCTCCCGCCGGCGGGGCATAGGGCAGCATCGCCTCCCGATAGTCGAGGATCGGCCGCTCCGCTCCCTCCGCGCCGGCCGGCGGTGGAGCGGCGCCTTTCGCCGCGAGCGCGGCGGCCGCCTTCTGCCGCACCACCCGCGCCGGGTCGCCGGTCGACGCCTCGCGCAGCGGTCCCGAGGCGGCGGGCTCCTCGCGGCCGGCCAGGGCTTCGACCGCCGCCACCCGCGCGTCGATCTCGGCGTCGCCCAGGCCGCGCCGGTAGGCCGCCTCCAGCAGCGGCACGAGGCCCGGCGCCTTCAGCTCGGCGAGCGCCGCGATTGCGGCGGCCCGGACGGCGACGTCGGCGTGCTCCAGATGCTGGCGCAGCGTGGCGGCGGCGTCGCCGCCCCGCGCTTTCTGCATCGCCTCGAGCACCGCGGGCAGCACGCGCACGTCGGGGTCCTTCAGCAGCTCGAACAGGATCGCGACGCTCGACTCGCCGCCGCGGCGGCCGAGGGCCGTCGCGAGGGCGGAGCGCACGAACCACTCGGGGTCGGGATCGAGGCCCGACAGCACGAGGGTGAACTCCTCGGCGTCGACCCGGGCCAGCGCCTCGAGCGCCGCCGCCCGGATCATCGGCCGCTCGTGGCCGACGAAGGGCACGATCCTCGCCCTGAAGGAGCGGTCGGGCGGCAGCGAGGCGACGGCCTGGAGCGCTTCGCGAACGACCGCCAGGTCCCGGGACAGGAGCGCGGTGGTCAGGCCCTCCGAGCCGCGCGCGTCGCCGATCGCGCCCAGGGCGCGCACCGCGTTCACCACGACGTTGGCGTCGGCGTCCCGCACCAGGCCATTGAGCCGCTCGACGGACGCCGCGTCCTTCAAGGCGCCCAGGCCGCGCGCGGCGAAGGCTCGCGACAGGGGGTCGGTGGAGTCGAGGGCCGCCGCGAGGACCGGGCGCAGCGCCGGGCTCTCGATGCGCATGGCCGTCCAGGTCGCGGCCCACCAGTCGAAGCGCGGCCGCCCGGAGACGAGGAGCGCCTGCTCGGCGGCACGCGCGTCCTTGAGCCTCGCGAGGGCGAAGAGCGCGAGGCGCAACTCCAGCCAGGGATCCTGGGCGCTGCCCGGATCGTCGCCGCGCACGGCGACCACGGGCGCGCCCTTGGGCGTCGACTCGACGATCATGCGGGCGATCGCCGGGCCGGCGCGCGGGTCGCCGAGCCGCCCGAGGGCTTCGGCGGAGCGGCCGCGGACGGTGGCGTCCGTGTCCGCGAGGGAGGCCAGGAGCCGCTCCGTGGCCAGCCTGTCCCCGACCAGGCCGAGCGCGAAGGCAGCCATCTGGCGGACCTCGGCCTCGCCGTCGTTCATGAGCTCGACGAGGCTCGCCACCACCGAGGCGTCGCCGATCCGAGCGGCCGCCAGCGCGGCGCGGCGACGCACGCCGCGATCGGAGTCGCGCAGGTAGCGGTCGAGCTCTCCGGCGCCCACGCTCCGCGTGTCCTCGAGCGCCAGGAGCCGCGCCATCTTGTCCAGGCGCGGCGAGGAGGCGAAGAGCAGCAGCGCGGCGAGGAGGGCGTTCACGCCGCCCTCCGGCCGTGGTCGCAGTCGCGGCGGATCGGGCACAGGGCGCAGCGCGGCGCCCGGGGCCGGCACAGCTCGCGCCCCAGACGGATCAGGTTCAGGTGCAGCTCGAGATGCCGGCCAGCGGGGATCGCGGGCAGCAGCCGGGCGTGGGCCGCCTCCGCCGAGTCTCGCGGAGAGAGCAAGCCGGCGCGAACCGCGATGCGGTGCACGTGGGTGTCCACCGGGAACGCGGGCTTCAGGCACGCGAAGAGCAGCACACAGGCTCGGGTCTTGGGCCCGACCCCCGGCAGGCCCAGGAGCCACGCGTCCGCCTCGCGCGGCGGCAGGCGGCGCAGGTGGCCGAGGTCGTAGCAGCCGGCGCGACGCTTCACCGCCGCGAGGACGCTCTTGATGCGCCGGCTCTTCGTTCGAGACAGGCCGCCCGCGCGGATCGCCCGCTCGACGGCCGCGACGGGGGCGCGCGCGACGAGCTCCCAGCGCGGAAAGGCCGCCTTCAAGGAGGCGAACGCGCGCCCGCTGTTCACGTCGCTCGTGTGCTGCGAGAGCATGGTCTCGATGAGCGTGTCCAGCGGCTCTTGCGCCCGGCGCCGCGGCCGGCCGTAGCGGGCGACCAGGCGGTCCGCGACGCGCCGCAGGCGGGAAGGAAGGCGTGGGCTTCGCGCGGTCACGGGCGCTCCAAAGCGCGCGATTATAGCGCCCGACACCGGCGGCTCAGGCGACGGCGATCACGTCCCTAAGGTCGAGCCCGAGGCCCGCGGCCTCGCGGCGGATCCGGGCCCGCGCTCCGGGCTGGCCCACGGCGAGCAGGTGCAGCGCGGCCGGGAAGCGGTCCGCGAACGCCACCGCCACCACGGGAGCGCCATGGATCCGCTGGCCGAGCTTGCGGGGATCCACCTCGACGAAGGCGGCCAGGACGCGGCCGCTCGCGCGCAGGCGCCGCCCCCACGCCTTGCCGACCTTCCCCGCGCCCCACACCACCACGGGGCGAGAGCCGGCGAGCGGCCCGCCGACAAGGGCGGCGAGCTTCGCCTCGAAGAAGCGCTGGGGCGCGTACCGCGCGTCGCTACGGGTCAGACGGTCCGCTCGGTCGCGCCAATCGAGCAGCGTCTCGGGACACTTGGCGAAGCGCGCCCCTCGGGCATGGGCGCGAAGCCACAGGTCGTAGTCCTCGGGCCCTCCGGTGTCGCGGTAGCCGCCGAGCTCCCGGAGCAGCGTGGCGCGCAAGGCGACCGAGGGATGCACGAGGGGCGACTCCACGTAGAGGTCGGCCACGATCGCGGCGTGGTCGAGCAGCCCGTTCTGCCAGTCGACGTAGGCCCGCATGCCGGTGTTCTGCAGCCCCGGCGCCGCGAGCAGCGCGACCCGCGAGCCCAGCACGTCCACCCCGGGATCCCGCGCGAGGCGCTCGACCTGGAGCTCGAGCCGTTCGGGCCGGGCCAGGTCGTCGGCGTCGAAGCGCGCCAGGAGCGGGGCGCGGGCCGCCTCGGCGGCCCGGTTCAAGGCCGCCACGAGGCCCGCGGGCGGCGTCCGCAGCGCACGGATCCGCGCGTCGGCGCGGGCGGCGTCCGCGAGGATGGCATCGCTCGCGTCGCGGGAGCCGTCGAGGACCGCGACCACCTCGTACTCCTCGAGGCTCTGCGCACGGAGGGACGCCAGGGCATAAGGCAGCGTCGCCGCGGCGTCCCGCACCGGCAGCAGCACGCTGACCCGCGGTGTCACGGCCTCGGCTCAGCCGTGGCGATGGACGAAGCCGCGGGCCTCGGCCAGCGCGTCCTCGGGCGTGCGGCCCAGCACCACGTAGAAGGGGCCTCCCGCGCCGGGTCGCCAGGTGTCCCGCGGGGCGCGGCGGATCTCCGCCTGCCAGCCGTCGGCGGAGGCCACCGGCTCGAGGATCTCGTACACCCAGAAGTCGCGGCGCAGCGTCGAGTGGATCGACGGCGGCCCGGAGCGCCGCATGAGGGCCGCGGCGATCGCCCGCTCGACGAATTCCTGGATCGAGAGCCGCGTGTCCTCGGGCACGAACAAGAACTCGACGCCGTACCCGAGGTAGGGCCAGGCCACTTCGCCGGCCTCGCGCACGACCCGGCCCAGCGCGCGCAGGCCGGCCTGGGCGTCAGGCAGCCCGAACTCCAGCTCGATGTCACCCGCCTCGAGACGGATCGGGCTCGCCAGCAGCATGCCGTTCACGCTGAGGTTCTGGGTGAGCCCGAAGAAGCGGCCGACGGGCGCCGTCTGGGCCTTGCCGATGACGTGGCCCTGGACCGGGACGCGGGCCAGGACCCGCCGCGGCACGGTGAGCAGCTTTCCGATCCACGCCTCGAGGACCGCGGCCTCCAGGGGGCGGCGCAGCACGGCGTTCGCGCCCGCGCGGGAGGCCAGGGCTCCCGTCTCCTCGGGCTCCACCGAAGGCAGCAGCACCAGGAGCGACACGTGGCGGGTCAGCGGCGATGCCCGCAGCCGTTCCACCGTCGAGACGAGGTCGGCGTCGGCCAGGCGCGGGCCCAGCACGACGAGGCCGCCGCCACCCTGGAGCGCGAGCGCCTCGAAGAGCTCCCGGGCGCTGCCGAGGGAGCGCACTTCGTGGCCGTCGCGCTTGAGCAGCGGGGCTTCCAGGGGCAGCCCGCGCGCGTCGAGGCCGGCGACGAGGATCGGGGACATGGCCGGTCGAAGTGTACCGCGCCGCGGCTGGCCTCAGCGCCTGCTCAGGCCTCCCTCACGCGGCGCTCCTGCGCGGCTCCCGCGCTGCGCCTAGTTCACGACGCGCTGGCTGGAGCGGCGCAGACGGACCGCCCGCTGCAGCCGCGCGGGCAGCCAGCTCTTGAGACCGAGCAGCGACGGCACGCTGTCGTAGTAGAAGGCGACGCGGACGTCCTTGCGCCCGCCCCTCTGGATGTCGCGCACCACGAAGCCGTAGGGGCCGATGCGGACCAGGCTGCCTGGACTCATGTCCTTGTGCTCGGCGTCCCTTCCGTAGCCGGTCAGGTGGACGCGGGGGTCCAGGAGCTTTCGGCGCAGCTCCGCGTTCGACAGCAGGTGGGCCTTCGCCCGGAGGAAGTCCAGGGCGGGCAGGCTGCGCCGCTTCTCGGGCGGAGTGAGCAGGATCTGCTCGGCGCGGGCGGGGTCGAAGTTCCGGGCCACGTAGTCGAGGTTCAGGGCGTAGATCTTGTCCTCCTTGGAGCCCGCGGAAGGCAACTCGTCGAGAGCCCGCTTGAGCTCGTCCAGGTCGAGGGCGACGAGGCGCTTCGACAGCTCGTCCAGCGCGCCCGCGTCGAGGCCCAGGCCCTGCACGTCGAGGGATGGCGCCTGGTAGCTGAGGGTCGCCGCTGCACCCTTGGCGTCGGGCAGGAGCGACAGTCCCGCGCCGCCCCAGCCGCCGCTCTCGAGGCGATGGAGCCTGTCCACGGCCAGGTGCACGGGAACGCCCAGGTTCAGCTCCACGATCTCCACGTCGCCGGGCCCCGGGAACGAGCGGACCAGGATCCCCAGGAGCAGCAGCACGAACAACGACAGGGGCAGGGCCAGGCTGGAGAGGAACTTCAGCTCCACCGCGGCTCTCGGGGGCGCCGCGATGCGTCGCACGGCGGGCTCGATGCGCTTCAGGCCCTCGTGGGGCGCGACCCGGAACACGAACTTCTTGAGGAGCACGCCGTCGTCCTTGAAGAACGACGCCAGGCTCTGGGCCAGGGGTGCCGCCTCGCGCCCGTTGGCGGCGCGCACCAGGTCGAGCACGAAGGCGGGCGACTGCTCGCGGTCTCCTGGCACGACGCCGTCGGCCGGCACGTTGCCCACCAGGATCACGTAGAGCGGCACCCCGAGGCTCTCGACGAGGGCGAGCGTCCTCTGGATCGACTGCGCGCGCGGGTCCTGCCCGTGCGGCACGCCCTGGTCCTCCCAGTCGGCCGGAGCGGGATCCACGATGGCGTCGGTGAGCATCACGATCTTGAAGTCGGTGCCCCTGGGATAGCTGGCGATCAGCTCCTTGACCTTCTGGAACGCGAAGAAGAAATCGGTCCACTGGCCGTTGTTCCGGTAGCGGTGGACGTCGTCGACGTAGACCTCGTTGCGCCCGCCGAACAGGACGAGGCGATACGGCTGGCCCTCGAGGAAGCCGAACATCTTCTCGAGGGCCTCGACGCGCTTCTCGTCGGGGTCGAGGGGCGGCAGGGAGGCCGAGTTGTCCACCAGGAACAGGATGACCGAGCCCTCCTGGGGCGCGGCGGGAGCGGCCGGAGCGGGGGCGGGCGTGGCGGCCAGGAGGACGGCGGCGAGCGGCGCCAGCATGGACGAGCGCAGGATGGTACTACAGCCGGTCGGCCGCGACCGGACGGCTATAATGCGCGCCGCATGAAGGCCGGCATCATCGGTCTCGCCGGCGTGGGCAAGAGCACGCTGTTCCAGCTCTTGACCGGCGCGCCCGGCCTTCCGCCCGCGGGGCGCCCCGAGCCCCGGCTGGGCGTCGCGAAGGTCCCCGACTCGCGCGTGCTGGCGCTCGCCGAGATGTACCGCCCCAGGAAGACGACGCTGGCCACGATCGAGTACGTGGACGTGCCGGGCGTCAAGAAGGGCGAGGGACAGGCCCTCGTGGACCTGCCCGCGCTCCGCGGCATCGACGTCCTCGTCCACGTGGTGCGGGCGTTCGAGAGCGAGCTGGTCCCGCACCCCGAGGGCTCCATCGATCCGCTGCGCGACGCGAAGATGCTCGACCTGGAGCTGATTCTCGCCGACCTCGGCGCGGTGGAGAAGCGCCTCGAGCGCCTCGAGGCGAACATCAAGAAGGCGAATCGGCCCGAGGACGTCGCCGAGCGCACGCTCTTCATCAAGATGAAGGAGGGCCTCGAGCAGGAGCGCCCGCTCCGGGAGCTGGCGCTCGACACCGACGAGAGGAAGCGCCTCCGCAACTACTCCCTCCTCTCCGAGAAGCCCGTGTTGCTGGTCGTGAACTTCGGCGAGGCCGAGCTGAAGGATGCCGCCCGGAGCCTCGAGCGCGCGGGGCTCGCCGAGCTCGTGAGGAGCCGCGCCGGCCTCGGCCTGTGCCACGTCGCCGCGCCCATCGAGGCCGAGATCGCCCAGCTCCCGGCCGCGGACGCCAGGGCCTTCCTCGAGGACCTGGGCCTGGCCGAGCCGGGACTCGACCGCGTGATCCGCACGAGCTACGAGCTGCTCGGCCTGATCTCGTTCCTGACGGCCGGCGAGGACGAGTGCCGGGCGTGGACGATACGGCGCGGGACCCGCGCCCAGCACGCGGCCGGCGAGATCCACTCCGACATCGAGCGCGGCTTCATCCGCGCCGAGGTCGTGGCCTTCGACGACCTCGTCGCCGCCGGCTCCATCGCCGCCTGCCGCGAGAAGGGCTCGCTGCGCCTCGAGGGCAAGGAGTACGTCGTCCGCGACGGCGACGTGATCAACTTCCGCTTCGCGGTCTGACCGCGACGGCCCCTGGTCGTCCTGGCCGCCGTCGTGGATGGCCCTAACCGCCTTTCGGACCCCTGTGTTACCGTCCCTCGGGGTCCATGAAGCTGATCGTCCAGATCCCCTGCCTCAACGAAGAAGCGACGCTGCCCGAAACGCTGCGCGCCATCCCCCGGGAGATACCCGGCCTCGAGCGGGTCGAGGTGCTCGTGATCGACGACGGCTCCTCCGACCGGACCTTCGCCGTGGCTCGCGAGAGCGGCGCCGACCACGTGCTGCGCTTCCCGCGGAGGAAGGGGCTGGCCTACGGCTTCATGGCCGGCCTCGACGCGTGCCTGCGCCTGGGGGCCGACGTCATTGTGAACACCGACGCCGACAACCAGTACCCGGGCGCCGCGATTCCGCGCCTGATCGCTCCGATCCTCAGCGGCGAGGCCGACATGGTCGTCGGCGACCGCCAGGTCGGCGGCGTCGCGCACTTCTCGTGGACGAAGCGCCGGCTCCAGGAGCTGGGCTCCTGGGTGGTGCGCAAGGTGTCCGGCACGAGCGTGCCGGACACCACCAGCGGGTTTCGCGCGCTGAACCGGGAGGCCGCCCTCCGCATCAACATCATCAGCGAGTTCACCTACACGCTGGAGTCCATCATCCAGGCGGGCAAGAAGCGCCTGGCGGTCGCGCACCTGCCCATCGAGGCGCAGGAGACGCGCCCCTCGCGGCTGTTCGCGTCCACCTGGGACTACGTCAAGCGAAGCGCGGCCACCATCCTGCGCATCTACGCGATGTACGAGCCGTTCAAGGTGTTCATCCTGCTGGGCTCGGCGCTGGTCTTCGGCGGAGCGGCCCTGGGCCTGCGCTACGCGTACTTCTGGTGGCTGGGCGAGGTGCGCGGCCACATCCAGTCGGCGATCCTCTCCGTGCTCCTCCTGATCCTCGGCTTCCAGACCCTCCAGTGGGGCATCATGGCCGACCTGATCGCCAGCAACCGCAAGCTGCTCGAGGACCTGCTCTACCGCGTGCGCAAGCTCGAGCTCACGGGCCGTGGCTGAGGCGCGCGAGGTCTCCGTCGTCATCCCGGCCTTCGACGAGGAGGAGGGCATCGGAGCCGTCGTCGAGCGCCTCGCCAGGCTCGGCTTCCACGAGGTGCTCGTCGTCGACGACGGCTCCCGGGACGCAACAGCGGAGCGCGCCGCCAGGGCCGGCGCCCGCGTGGTGCGCCATCCCTACAACAAGGGCAACGGCGCCGCGGTCAAGACCGGCGTGCGGGAGGCGGGGGGCGGCGTCGTGCTGCTGATGGACGCGGACGGCCAGCACGATCCGGACGAGGCCGTGGCGCTCTACGGTCCGGTCGGCGAGTACGACATGGTGATCGGGGCTCGCCGGGCGCGGGACCAGGACGTCGTGCGCGCGCTGGGCAACGGGCTCTTCACGCTGCTGGCGTCGTGGCTCACGGGCCGGCCGATACCCGATCTGACCTCGGGCTACCGCGCGGCCCGGCGCGATCGCCTGCTCGATGTGCTCCACCTGCTGCCCAACGGCTTTTCCTACCCCACCACCTCGTGCCTCGCGTTCCTCAAGGCCGGCTGGAGCGTGAGCTTCGTCCCGATCCTGGCGCGCTCCAGGGTCGGCAAGAGCAAGATCAAGGTGGTGCGCGATGGCGTGCGCTTCATGCTCATCATCTTCAAGATCGTCACCCTCTACAGCCCGCTCAGGGTGTTCTTCCCGATCGCTCTCGTCTCGTTCGCGGCCGGCGCCGTGTACGGCGTCTGGAACGTCCTGCACGCGGGCAAGATCCCGATGGGGGCGGCCCTGCTCATCCAGCTCGCGGTCGTCGTCTTCCTCTTCGGCCTCATCTCCGAGCAGATCGCGGCGGCGCAGGAACGGCGGTGAAGGAGAGGCTGGCCCTCTTCCTGCTCCTGCTGCTGCCGCCCGTGGCGCTGGCTCCGGCGTGGGCCACGGGCCACCTGGTGAGCCCGGGGGACGGGGCGGCGCTGCACCTGCCGCTGCGCGCCGCCGTGTGGGACGCGTACCGCGCCGGCGAGCTGCCCTCGTGGAACGGCGCCATCTTCTCCGGCACGCCGCTCCTCGCCGCGTACCGGCCGGGCGCCCTGTACCCGCCCATGGCGCTCCTCGCCGCTCTGCCGCCCTTCGAAGCCTTCCAGGCGCTCGTGACCGGCTCCCTGGCCCTGGCCGGTCCGCTGCTCTTCCTCTACGTGCGCCGCCTCGGCGCGAACGCCGTCGGCGCCTTCGTGGCGGGCATGGGCTTCGCGCTGGGCCCCTATCTCGTCGGCCATCTCGACGACGCGGCGACGGTGATCGCGGCGCCACTCCTGCCCCTCGTGCTCCTTGCCGCCGAGGCCCACGTCCGCAAGCGCTCGCTGCGCCGGGCCGCAGGGCTCGCCGCGAGCCTCGCCGCGCTGCTCGTGGCCGGCTCCCCGGAAGCGGCCCGTGCGGGCCTCGCGCTGCTCGGCGGCCGGCTGTTCGTCGCCCACCTGCCGTTCGAGCGCCCCGGCGGCCCGTCCTGGCGGCTGTCGGCCCTGGCGCTGGCGCTCGGCTTCTCGGTGGCCGCGCCGCAACTGCTGCCGACGCTCCTGCACGCTCCTGCGGCCGGCCGCACCGTGACGGGCCTGGCATCGGACCAGACTGCGATCCCCGGCCTGACCGGCCTCGTCCTCCGCTACGTCTCGCACACGCCCGCCCCGGCCTTCGCCCTCGCGGCGTTGCCCCTGCTGGTCACCGAGACCGCGGTGCGTGTCCTCGGGATCGCCCTCGTGCTGTGCCTGTCGCTGCAGGCGGGCCGCGGCCCGCTGGCGGCGCCGGGGGGGCTGGCGCTGGTGTTCGACCTCGGCCTCGCGGTCCTGGCGGGCTTGAGCCTGTCCGCCCAGTGGCGGGATCGCCTCACGCCGCGGGGCCACCGGCTGCGCGCCTACCTGCTGTTCGCGTGCCTGGCGTCGGCCGCGGCGCTGTCAGTGGCAGCCGCGGCGCTCGGTCCGCTGCCCGAGTCGCTGGCCGGCGCAGTGGGCGTCCTCGCGATCGCGATGATCCTGTACTTCGCCCTGCTGCCACACCCGGACCCGGTGATCGCCGGCGCCTGGCTGATCCCGCTGACCGCGTCCTTCCTGCTCCAGCCCCACGGTCGCGCCACGCCGGCCGCGGCGGAGAGCAAGGCCCGGCTCCTCGAGGGGACGGTGACGTCGCGCGCCCTCGAGCAGCAGATGGGCGGGCTGCGCGGCGAACGCATCCTCACGCTCACGCGCCAGCGACCCCGCGACGAGGAGGAGGACGTGGCCTTCTTCGGCCGCGGCGCGCTCCTCGGCCACCGCGGCGCCAACGGCTACGATCCGCTCGTACCGCTGCGGACACGCCTGCTCTACGACGGCATGAGCGTCGGGGGCCTGCTGCCCGGCGCTTTCTTCCGCAACGACGCGTCGCGCCTGCTCCGGACCGGCGTGCGCTTGGTGCAGGCCCCGGCCTCGGCCCTGAGGGCCCCGCCCGACGGCTTCGGCTTCGGCGACACGCTGGACCTGGCCATCGAGCCCGGCGCGCCGCGCTTCGTGCCGACGCCGATCGTGGCCGCCACCGAGGTGCGCCTCGTCTCGTCGCTGGCGGAGGCGGTGGACGTGGAGCAGGGCGAGGCGGTCGCGCGGATCACGGCCCGCCTGGCGAGCGGCCGCGACATCGATCCCGTGATCGTGCGCGCGGGCGTCGACACCGCGGAGTGGGCCTACGACCGCCTCGACGTCAAGCCGGCCGTGCGCCACCAGAGAGCCACGGTCTTCGAGAGCTGGCCGGCCGGCGGGTTTCCAGGGCATCGCTATCAGGCCATCCTGCCCCTGCCTGCGCGCTTCCTGGTGGACGGCCTCCGCATCGAGCGCCTCGGCGGCCGCGGGCGCTTCACGATCGCCCGCCTGAGCCTGGTGGACACCGCCGCCCAGCGCTTCGTGCCCGTGGCGCTGCCAGCCGCGTTCGTGAGCGACACCTCCCGCTTTCGGGAAGTGGCGCAGACGCCGTCGGTCCGGCTCTACGAGGTCCGGGGCTCTCCGGGCGCCGCCTACGTCGTGCCGCGCCTGCGCGCGCTCGTGGACGACGCGGCGCTCGTCGACGCATGGCGCGATCCGGTCGGCCGCGGCATCGACCTGCGCGAGGAGGCGCTGGCCACCGAGGCGGATGCCCGCGCTCTCACGCTCCCCGCCGCCGGGCGCCGTGGCCGGGCCACCGTCGCGGCCAGGAGCGCGAACCGCCTCGAGCTGCGCGCCGAAGGACCCGGCCTGCTGGTCGTGGCCGAGAGCTGGGATCCCGGCTGGCGGGCCGAGACGGACGGCGCGCCAGCGCGCCTCGTGCGCGTCAACCAGGCGCTCATGGGGACGCCCCTCGCCGCGGGCCTGCACCGGGTGGTGCTGCGCCACGCGCCACGCGGGTTCGACGCGGGCCTCGCGCTCTGCGCCGGAGCGGCCGCGGCGCTCGTCGGCATGCTGCTCACGCGAGGTTGACCCTCGAAGAAAGGGCGTGTTAGCGTGGCCGCAGCGTTGAAGCCGAGCCTTTCCATCTTCTTCCCCGCCTACAACGACGTCGGGACCATCGCCAGCCTGGCGCTGCTCGCCCACATGACGGCGCGGCAGATCAGCGACGACTACGAGGTCATCGTCGTGAACGACGGCAGCCCCGACCACACCGCGGAGCTGCTCGAGGAGCTGGCGCGCAGCTTCCCATGGCTCAAGGTCGTGCACCACGCGAAGAACCGGGGCTACGGCGGCGCGCTCCGCAGCGGCTTCGAGACCGCCTCCAAGGAGCTCGTCTTCTACACCGACGGCGACGCCCAGTACGATCCCCGCGAGCTTCTCGAGCTGTTCCGGGCCCTCACTCCCGAGACCGACTTCGTGAACGGCTACAAGATCGGCCGCTCCGATCCCCTGCACCGGATCGTGGTCGGCCGCCTCTATCACTGGTTCGTGAAGACGATGTTCGGCCTGAGGCTCAGGGACGTGGACTGCGACTTCCGTCTGATGCGCCGCCGCGTCTTCGAGAAGGTCCGCCTGACTCGCAGCTCGGGCGTCATCTGCGTCGAGCTCATGAAGAAGGTGCAGGACCACGGCTTCCGGATCGCCCAGGTGCCGGTGCACCACTTCCACCGCTCCTACGGCAAGAGCCAGTTCTTCAACGTTCCGCGAGTGGCTCGAACCCTCGTCGACCTCGCGACGCTCTGGCTCGAGCTCGTGGTGCGCAAGGCGCACCTGCGCCCGGCGCAGGCCCGGGCGGCTTGAGCGACCACCGCGACTTCTATCGGGGCCGCCGAGCCCTCGTGACGGGAGGCCTCGGCTTCATCGGCTCGAACCTCGTCCGCGCCCTGGCCGACCTCGGCGCGCGCGTCACGGCCGTCGACTCGCTGCTTCCCGACTACGGCGGCAACCTCTTCAACCTGGCCGGCTACGAGGACAGGGTCCGCATCAACATCGCCGACGTGCGCGGCCACGCCATGGAGTACCTGGTGCAGGGGCAGGAGGTGCTGTTCAACCTGGCGGGCCAGGTCAGCCACCTCGACTCCATGACCGACCCCTTCACCGACCTCGAGATCAACTGCCGGAGCCAGCTCTGGATCCTGGAGGCGGTGCGCAAGCGGAACCCGGAGCTCAAGATCGTCTACGCCGGCACGCGCCAGGTCTACGGAAGGCCGCGCTCGCTGCCGGTGGACGAGCACCACCTGCTCACCCCCACCGACGTGAACGGGATCAACAAGATCTCGGGGGAGATGTACCACCTCGTCTACCACTCGGTCTATGGCATCCGGGCCTCGTCCCTGCGCCTCACCAACACCTACGGTCCGCGTCAGCTCATCAAGCACAACCGCCAGGGCTTCATCGGCTGGTTCGTGCGCCAGGCAGCCCTCGGCGAGGAGATCCTGGTCTTCGGGGACGGCCGCCAGAAGCGCGACTTCGACTACGTGGACGACGTGGTGGACGCCTTCCTCCGGGCGGGGGCCATGGACGCGGCCGACGGCCAGGTGTTCAACCTGGGTGGCGACGAGCCGATCGCGCTCCTCGACCTGGGCCGGCTCCTCGTCGAGCTGGCCGGGCGCGGCAGCGTGCGGCTCGTGCCGTTCCCGCCCGAGAGGAAGCGGATCGACATCGGCGACTTCTACGCCGACGCGTCCAAGATCAAGGCGGCGCTCGGCTGGGCGCCGACCACGAAGCTCGCGGACGGCCTCGCCCGCACGCTCGCCTACTACGGCGAGCACAAGGAGCGCTACCTGTGAGCGCCGAAGCGCGCACGGCCGTCCCCTTCACGGACTTCCGCGCCCACCTCGGGCCGCTGCGCGTCGAGCTCGACGCCGCGATCGCCCGGGTGCTCGACTCGGGCTGGTTCATCCTGGGCCCGGAGAACGAGGCCTTCGAGCGCGAGCTGGCCGTGGCGTTCGGCGCCAGGGAGGCGGTGGCCGTGGCCAACGGCACCGAGGCGATCCAGCTCGGCCTCGAGGCGATCGGCGTCGGGCCGGGGGACGACGTGGTCACCTCCTCGCTGTCGGCGGCCTTCACCGCCCTCGCCATCGAGCGCGCCGGCGCGCGGCCCGTGTTCGCGGACGTCGACGCGGCGACCCTGAACGTGACGGCCGAGACACTCGAGCACGCCCTCACGCCGCGCACCCGAGCCTTGGTGCCTGTCCACCTCTACGGGCAGCCGGCCGACATGGACGCGATCCTCGACCTCGCCCGTCGCCGCGGCCTGCTGGTCCTGGAGGACGCCTGCCAGGCCCACGGCGCGACGTGGAGGGGTCGCACGGCCGGCACGCCGTCCGGGCTCGGCGCCCTGAGCTTCTATCCCACGAAGAACCTGGGCGCGCTCGGCGACGGCGGCGCGCTGCTGGTCGAGGACCCGGAGACCGCGACGCGCCTGCGCCGGCTGCGCAACGGCGGGCAGCGCGACCGCTACCATCACGAGCTCCGCGGCATGAACAGTCGCCTCGACGAGATGCAGGCCGCGATCCTGCGCGTGAAGCTGCGGCATCTTCCGCGCTGGAACGCGAGGCGGCGTGGGCTCGCCGCCCTCTACGACCGGGAGCTCGGGGGCCTCCCTCTCGGGCTGCCGGTCGAGGCATCGGGCGCGCGAGGCGTCCATCATCTCTACGTGGTGCGGCATCCCGAGCGGGAGCGCGTGACGGCCGGGCTCCGCGAACGCGGCGTCGCGACGCTCGTCCACTACCCGATCCCGCTTCACCTGCAGGCGGCGTTCACCCGCCACGGGGGGAAGCCGGGCG
>DASSJI010000151.1:0-11601 GCA_035691285.1 Vicinamibacteria bacterium
GCCACGACAGCAACCGCGAGCTGGTGGGCCAGGGCCTCGCGAACCTGGGCTCGGCCCTTTGCGGAGGCATGCCGGGCGCGGGCACCTCGGGCGCCACGCTCGTGAACCTCGCGAGCGGCGGGCGGACGCGCCGCGCCGGCCTCCTCGAGGGCGCCTTCGTGCTCGCGGCCTTCCTGCTGCTGGGCCGTTTCGTGGCCTGGGCGCCCCTCGCCGCGCTGGCCGGGATCCTGATCGTCGTGGCCTGGCGAATGGTCGACCTCCGCAGCTTCCGGCTGCTGCGCCAGCGCTCGACCGTGCTCGACTTCGTGGTCGTGGCCAGCGTCGTGGCCGTGGCCGTCGGCGTGGGGCTGATCACGGCCTCCGGCGTCGGCGTCGGCCTCGCCATCCTGCTGTTCATCCGCGACCAGATCAAGGGCACCGTGATCCACCGCCGGAGCTCCGGCAACCAGGTGTTCTCGAGGCAGCGGCGACTGCCCGAGGAGAGAGCCGTCCTCGAGCGGCGCGGCGGCGAGACGCTCGTCTGCGAGCTCGAGGGCAACCTCTTCTTCGGGACCGCCGACCAGCTCTTCTCCCAGCTCGAGGCGGAGCTCCGGACGCGCACCTACGTCATCCTCGATCTGCGCCGCGTGCGCTCCGTGGACCTGACCGCCGTGCACCTCCTCGAACAGATCGAGTCCCAGCTCGCCGAGCGCGGCGCGCGGCTTGCCCTCAGCAGCCTGCCGAGGAGCCTCCCCACCGGCCAGGACCTGCGCGCCTACTTCGACGAGGTCGGTCTGGTGAAGCCTGGAAGCCGTCTGCGCTTCTTCGATCAGCTCTCGGACGCCCTGGAGTGGGCCGAGGACGAGATCCTCGCGTCAGAGGGCAGGGCCCGCGGCGAGGACGCGCCGCCCCTCGAGCTGCGCGAGATCGACTTCCTGCGCGGGCGCAAGGAGGAGACGATCCGGGCCCTCGAGTCGTGCGTGGAGCGGAAGAGCTACCCGGCCGGCGAGCGGATCTTCGGCGAGGGCGAGACGGGCGACGAAGTGTTCTTCGTCCGGCGCGGCAGCGTGAGAATCGTGCTGCGGCGCGCCGACGGGACGGCCCATCACCTCGCCACGTTCGCGCGCGGCGACTTCTTCGGGGACATCGCCTTCCTCGACCGCGGCGCCCGCTCGGCGGATGCCGTGGCGGCCGCCCCCACCGACCTGTTCGTGCTGTCGCGGGAGCGCTTCGACCGGGTGGCCGAGCAGCATCCCCGGCTGGGGCGGCAGTTCTTCGCCGACCTTTCGCGGGCGCTGGCGCTCCGCCTGCGCTACGCCGACAGCGAGATCCGCGCCCTCGATGAAGCGTAGCCTCAGGGCACCTGCCAGTCGCGCTCCCAGCGGTGGGCGCGCAGGGCCGCCAGGTCCTCCGCGGTGAGCCGGGGCGCGTCGCTCGCGGCCAGGTTCGCCGCGACGTGTTGCGGCCGGCGCATGCCGGGGATGGTCGTGGAGACGGCCGGGTGGTGCAGGATGAAGCGCAGGGCCAGCTCGGGCAGCGAGCCGCCCGCCGGGACCAGCGGCCGAAGGCGGTCCACGCGCGTGAGGGTGGCCTCGAGGTGCTCCGGCGTGAAGTAGAGGTTCCGCCAGTCGCCCTCCGGCCAGCGGTCGTCCGGCTTCAGCGCCCCGGTCAGGCTTCCTTCGTCGAACGGGACCCGGGCGATGATCGCGACTCCGTCCCGCTGGCAGCGCGGGAAGAGCGCGTCCTCGGGCGCCTGGTCGAACACGTTGTAGACGACCTGCACGCTGTCCACGAGACCGGTGTCGAGGGCCGCGAACACGTTCGTCGGCTCCCAGCGGTTCACGCTGATGCCGAAGCCCTCGATCGCGCCCTCGGCCTTCAGGTCCTCGACCGCGCGGCGCCAGCCGTCGTCCTTCGCCCAGGCGTCGCTCCAGACGTGGAATTGCTGCAGGTCGATCCGCTCGACGCCGAGGTTCGCGAGGCTCTGGCGCGTCATCTCGACGACGTACTCGCGGGGGAACACCTGCTCGACCGGCGTCTGGGCGCGACCGGGCCAGCGCCGGTTCTTCGGCGGCACCTTCGTCGCGGCGTAGAGGCGCCTCCCGGGGTGGCGGCGCAGCGTCTCGCCGAGCAGCCGCTCGCTCCTCCCGTCGCCGTACGCGAAGGCCGTGTCGAAGAAGTTGCAGCCGCCCTCGACGGCGCGGTCGAGGGCGGCGAGGGACTGGCCGTCGTCGGACCCCGTCCAGCCCCCCATCCCCCACATCCCGTAGCCGACCTCGGAGACCTGCCAGCCGAGGCGGCCGAAAGCTCGATGGCGCACGCCCGAATCATGATCGAGCGCGCGCCGCGTTTCAAAGCCGGCTACTTCTCCGCCTTTGCGGTCCCCGGCACCTGCACCTTCACGGCGTTGGACTCGACGGTGCGGTCGGCGAGCTTGTAGCGCACCTTCACCTTGTACGCGCCCGGCGCGAGGTCGAGCTGCCACGAGCCCTTGAACGACCGCTCCGGCGTCACGCGCACCGTCTCGGGGACGTCCAACGGACGCGGCGAGATCCCGGTCGCCGCTTTCATCCCGGTGCCGTCGTCGACCAGGAACAGCGGCGTCTGGGGCAGCTTGAAGTCGTGTGTCGCGACCGCGCTCAGCGTCAGGGTCACGCCGGACTCGGACGCGGGGCCCTGGGCCAGCTTGAGATAGAGGCCGTTGGCGAAGGACGCCGGAGCGACGGCCAGCACTGCGAGCGTCAAGCCGAGACGAAAGCGCATGTTCCCTCCTGGGCCGGCATCGGCCGGCCGTTGGACGAAAGCTGGCCTCCGGAGGGTTATCCGTCTCCCTGTTTCCCCGGCGAAAGCTGGCCGATTCCGGAATCGGCCAGCCCGCGCGCCTCGAGCGAGGCCCGGAACTCGGTCGGCGTCACGCCCGTGAGCTCCTTGAAGGCCCGGTTGAAGGGGCCGAGGGACGCGTAGCCGACCTCGAACGCGATCTCGGAGACGCTCCGGTGCCTCCGCGCGGGGTCGGCCAGCGCGCGCTGCGCCTCCCGCACCCGGTAGTGGTGCAGGAACGCGTTGAAGTTCTTGAATCCGAGCTGGGCGTTGATGAGCTGCCGCACGCGGTGCTCCTGCGTCCCGAGCCGCTGCGCCAGCCCCGCCACCGTCAGCCCCTCCTGCTGGAAGACGCGCTCGGCCTCGATCAGGCCTCGGAGCCGCTCGACGAGGGCCGGATCCAGGGCGAGCGGAGTCTCGGCCGGCACCCTCGCCGGCCGCAGGATCTCGGGGTGGAGCCGCAGGGCGACGAAGCTCACGCCTACGAGGAGCACGCAGCTCGCCGCCGCGTGAAGGTCCTCGGATCCCCGGACCGGCCGGCCCACGAAGAGCGCCTCCGCCAGGAGCTCGATCAGCACGTACGTGCCCACGACTCCCAGCACTCCATATCGCAGGCGCAGTCGCGCCAGCACGAGGTCCGAGCGGGTGCCCACGTACACGTTGACCAGCGCATGGACCACGAAGGCCACGCCGAAGAGGCGCGGCAGGATCCCCCAGGCGAGCCGCGCGCCCTCGCCGGCCACGAGGCGCCCCGTCGCGACGAGCCACCCGGCGTGGCGCGCCGCGAGCAGCGCGGCCAGCAAGGCGAAGTGGACGCCTCGCAGCCGCGGCTCGTCGTCGAAGTGGACCCTGGCGAGGAGCCAGAACGCGAACGGGATCGACGCGCTCACGATGGCGAGCGCGTGGACGAGCGGCTCCGAGCCGCCCCGGTCGGCGAGGAGCGGCCCGACCATGTGCGCGAAGGACCCGGCGAGGAGGGCGAGCGACGCCCGGGCGCTGGGGTCTCCCCGGTGGTCGCGCCAGCAGACGCCCGCGAGCAGGGCCGCCTGCATCGCCGCCACCACGCGGAGGACGTCGGCGGTGCTCCACATGGTCAAGAGACCGCGAGCAGGGCCAGGGTCGAGAGGCCGACGGCGCCGAAGGCCGGCCCGACGCCGCCGAGCAGCAGGCTCGTCAGCGCGCCTTCGAGGGCCGCCTCCACGCGCACACGATAGCGGGGTCCCGGGCGGCCGTCCATCGCCTTGCGACCTTGCGGCCCTGCTGGTAGCGTCCGGGCATGGACGATCCCCTCTCCCTCCGCGGCCGCTTCGCCGTCGTCACCGGCGCAGGACGCGGGATCGGCGCCGCGACGGCGAAGGCCTTCGCCGCCGCCGGCGCCCATGTCGCGCTGGTCGACAAGGATGGCGCCTCCGCCACGCGCGTGGCGGAGGAGATCGCCGCCGCGGGCGGCGAGGCGCTCCACTTCGACACCGACGTCACGGATGCCTTCGCCGTGGAGCGCGTGTTCGACGGCGTCGTCGAGGAGTGGGGGCGCCTCGACGTCCTGGTCAACAACGCCGGCATCCTGCGCGACGCGCGCCTCGGCGAAGTGACCGACGAGGACTTCCACTCCACCCTCGACGTGAACCTGCGCGGGGCCATGGTCTGCGCCCGCGCCGCCGTGCCGCACATGCTCGCCCGCGGATCGGGCCGCATCCTGTCCGCGACGTCGGTCGTCGCGCGCATGGGCAACTTCGGCCAGACCTCCTACGCCGCGAGCAAGGGCGGCATCATCGGCATGACCCGCGCCTGGGCTCGCGAGCTGGGGCCCAAGGGCATCACCGCCAACGCCGTGGCGCCGGGGTTCATCGAGACCGAGATGCTCCGCCCCGTCCCCGGGAAGGTCCTCGAGCGCTTCCGCGAGCGCATCCCGGCCGGCCGCCTGGGACGTCCGGAGGACGTGGCGAACGTCTACCTGTTCCTGGCCTCCGACCTCGCGTCCTTCATCAACGGCGCGATCGTCGGCGTCGACGGCGGCCTGCTGCTGAGCTGCTGACGCCTACTGGCCGGCGGGGTCGACCTTGACGAGCTCCCGGTTGGCGCTTCCCGGCAGGAACGCCTCGACCTCCGCGCCGCACACGCACTTGAAGTAGAGGGCGGCCTGCGTCTCCGCGCCGGGGTTGAGGGCGAACCCGCTGACCACGTAATGCCGTCCGCACATTCCGCACTCAGCGAGCCGGGAAAAGTCGCTCACAATTCCATTCTACGCACCGCCCCCATCCTTGCGCGACCGTCCGCGGCTGTTGTATTCTTTTTGTTCCGCCGGTTGGCCCGCTAGCTCAATTGGTAGAGCAAGAGACTCTTAATCTCTGGGTTCTAGGTTCGAGTCCTAGGCGGGTCACCATCTAAAGCCTCTCACGTCAGCAAGAAACAGCCGTCTTGGAACCCATGGCGCATCGCCGCGCGGTGATGGGTTCCACGGGGGTTCCAGGAGCATGGTCGAAACGAGCGTTCCGCGGCCCCGGGGCAATCGGCCCCAGGACTGCGCGGTTCGCCCCGTCACGTCAGCTGCGAGGCCCGCTTGCCGCAGCGTCCCAGGCCATCCCCCGGCCGGTCGTCACCTTTCGTAGGCCGAATCGTGATCGGGGTGCAGGGAGATCAGCCGAAGGAAGTCGCCGTCCCGATAGGCGATCGCTCGAACCTTCTGGCTCAACCGGAGCGAATACACCCTGGCGCCGTTCGGCGCCTTGAGATGCTGGATCGCCTCCCACCGGAACCCGGTATGCCGATAGAGGCCGGTCCAGTCGAACTCGCGCAGCCGGCGAAGCGACGCGACGACTTGCTTCAGTTCGGCCGACTCGAGGCGGAAGAAGACGTCCTGGAACTCGGGGCTGTTGAGATCCAGGCGAACGCGGTTAGCCGCGCCGGCCATGCGAGCGTCCGCCGGCTTTCTTGGGCCGTTTCACCAGCGCGTCGACATCGGACTCCTCCGCCTTGGTGTCGGCAGCCCAAGCTAGACCTCGGGCAATCCGCGAGCGATGTGGCTCTTCGAGGGTCCAAAGCTGACTCTCCGGGATCATCGCCACGGCTGTGAGGACGATGCTCCCGTCCCCCTGCCGCTCAACTCGCAGGGTCTTGCCGGCGTAGCTCTTGCCGAGGGAGATCTGTCCGCTCTTCCCCACGACCTTGATCTCGGCACCGTCCACCATGGGCATGCGCGCGCTCTCCTGCCAGCATGCTATCATGCTCTCATGCGCGTTCCAAGACGGTGAGGCCCGGAAGCGGGTGGAGCAAGGAACCTCTTAATCTCTGGGTTCTAGGTTCGAGTCCTAGGCGGGTCACCAATCCGAATGGTTCTCGGGCGGGAGTTTGCGTCCTCCCTGTTTTTCGGCAGACGGCGAATCGGGGTTGGGCAGCCGGGACCCGCAGGTGCAGGCCTCCCTTCACAGACCGAGCTAGTCCTGCAAGTTCCGGACGCCTGCTTCATACGGCCACGCAGCTGGTGAAACTGCCGCGCTAGGCCCTGGATCACGGCCACGAGCTGACGGCGATCGCCCACAGGCGCATCAAGCCAGCCCTGTCACGGGATCGGAGGTGCGCAGCTTTTGCGATCCACCTGAACCTCATCCGACACACCGCCGCCGTCGTCTCCGGATGGACCGCCATTCGCCAGGCCGAAGTCCATCAGCTTCGAACTCGCCTTCGTCAGCATCACGTTGCCGGGCTTCAGGTCGCGGTGGATCACGCCGTGGCGATGGGCCTTGTCCAAGGCGTCGGCGATCTCGATCCCGTGGCGCAAAGTCTACTCCAGAGGCAGCGGCCTCTTCAGGCGATCTAGCAGCGTCTCGGCTCTACAAGCTCCATCACGATGTGATCGGTCCCGTCCTGTTGACCGACGTCGTGGCGTGTGCAGATGTGGGGATGGTTCAGCGAGGAGACGACCTTAGCCTCGCGTTCGAAGCGAGCGCGAAGGTCAGGGCTCGACGACAGGTGCGACGGCAGGACCTTGATGGCGACGCTGCGATCCAGGCGCGTGTAGCGCGCGCGGTACACTTTGCCCATCGCGCCCGCGCCCAACGGAGCGAGACCTCGTACCGCCCGGCCTTCGCGCCAGACGTGTTAGCGCCCAGGCTCTTTGACAGCGGTTTGCTCGGGATCGCTGTCACCATCGAGTAGGGGGACGCCCTCTCGTTCCGACAGGCGGAGCATCTGCTGGCCGTAGACGTTCCACAGGGCGCAGTCGAGGCGATCGATCAGGTAGGAAAGGGCGAGCGCTTCGCGGGCGGAGAGTTCGGGGAGTGGGAAGCGGACGATTCTGCGCCTGCGTTTCATGCGGCCTCCAGATCGGCGAGGGCCTGTTGGACGGCGGCGGCCTCCACGGTTTTCTTGCCGGCCTCCATAGCGACGAGCATGGCGGCGAGGGCGAGGTTCTGGACGAGACGCGGCACACCCCGGGTGTGTTGGAAGAGGGCGGAAACGGCGTCGGCTTCGAAGATGCTCTTGCGTGCTCCGGCGGCACGCAGGTGGCGCTCGATGAAGGCGGGCATCTCCGCCTCGCTCAGCGGCCGCAGGCGGAGACGGACGCCGAGGCGCTGGGCGAGGGAGTAGTGCTGGGGCTCGTTGAGGCGCTCGCGGAGCAGTGGCTGTCCCACGAGCACGAGGGCGAAGGGGCTCTTGCGGTCGAAGTCGCCGGCGGTCATCAGGCGCAGGTCCTCGAGGGACGCGTCGGGCATCAGGTGCGCCTCGTCCACCAGCAGGACGGTGCGTTTGGGCAGGCCGCGCAGGTGGGCGATGAAGGCGGCCGCGGTGTCGCCCTTGAAGCGGCACGAGCGCAAGCCGCTGAGGGCCGCCAGGTGGGAGATGAGGCCGAAGGGTCCGACGGTGGTGAGCGAGGTGGAGAGCACGTGGTAGCTGCCCGCGTCGAGGCCCTTGGCGAAGAGGCCGAGGGCGGTGCTCTTGCCGCAGCCGCTCTCGGCGACCAGCAGCGCGATGGTGTCCCGCGCCAGAGCGAAGCGAAGGCGCTCCAGGGTTTCCTGCAGGCCGGTGTGGCGCAGCAAGGCGGCCTCGGACGCGGCCTTGGGAAAGGGCGGCTGACTGAGGGCGAAGTGCTCTTCGAGGGTCATGGCGTTTTGCCTCCTTTGGCACGCAGGCGGATCACGTGTGCCTGCAGGTGATCGAGGTAGACGTCGATGTGGAGTCGTTGCCCGAGCCGACGCTCGGCGGTCTTGAGCGCGTCGCTGACGACGGCGGGATCGAGTGGGCGGAGTTTGCGCCAGAGGGCGCTGACGCGCGTGCGCTCGTCGGCGGTGAGCACCGCTGCGCGACAGCGCGCGAGGAGCGACAGCAGGTCGGCCAGCGACAGTTCGGTGGAGGCCTGCCGTGGTCGCAGGTCCAGGGCCGACAGCTCGGCCTGGCTGCGCTTCTCGAAGTCGGCGCGTAGCAGGCCGAGGTAGTCGGTGCGCGGACCGGCCGCTGGGGGCGTGCTCTCCGGCTGGGGCGCCAGCGCTCCGGGCTTCTGCGGCACGGCGCGCTGGATCACCCGGCCGTCGAAGACGACGAGCACGTACTCGGGCGCGAAGGGGTCTAAGAGCACGTCCACCTTTCGGCCGCGCAGCGCCGGGTCGACGAGGTAGCGGGTGGCGTTGACCTCGACCGTCGACCACTTGCGGTGTACGGTTCGGCGCTCGCGCAGGCGGAGCAGCTCGTCCACGAGCGCCATCTCGGGCGCCTGGCGAAGCGTGCTCGCGGTGGCGAATCGGTCGAGCGGTCTGGCACCGGTCTCGGAGTGGAGGTGGCGGTGATAGCGCTCGGAGAGCCAGGCTTCCCAGAAACCGTTGAGCTCGTCGAGGGTGACCGGCTCGTCGCGTTGGCGGACCTCGGCTTCGAATTGGTCCTTGAGCGTGCCGTTGAAGCGCTCGATGACCCCGCGGCCCTCGGCACGGTAGGGTTTCGAGTGCACCAGCTTGATGTCGAGGGCGTCGCAGGCGGCGTGGAAGCGGGTGGCCTGGTAGGAGGCGCCGTTGTCCACGTAGAGCCTGACGGGCAGACCATAGGCGCCCAGCAGACGGCGAAATCCGAAGCGCAGCGCGGCAAAGTCCTCGTGCAGGTAGTAGCGGCTCTCGGGCACGAAGCGGCTGTAGTGGTCGATGAAGGCGCACAGCAGCGCGCGCTTCACGAGGTCGGCGCCGGCGCAGGGGCGCACGTAGGGACCATGGTGGAAGTCGCAGACGACCAGCTCGAAGACGGCGCTGGTTTCGATGCGGCGGAAGACCTTCTGGCCCACCTCGCGCAGCAGCCGCCGCGTGCAGCCTAGCCGCCGCAGGTGGCGGTCGAGCGTCGAGCGCGAGACCTCGCCCGGCTTGATCCGTTCCTCGCGCAGGAGGGCGTCGAGGAGGGTCTCGGTGGACCTCGAGCGCACCTCGTTGCGCAGCGCGACGGCCCGGGCCAGCACCTCCGCTGCGATGGCCCGCAGCTGGCCGCGGTCACGCCGTACGGCCGGCTGGAGCGCCCTCAGGCCGCCCCGGCGATACGCGTGCAGGTAGCGCCACAGCGTGCGCACCGTGCACCGAAACGGCCGCCCCTGTGGATCGTTGTGGGTCTGCGAAGCGATCGCGGTCAGCACCTGTGCCACCGCTGCGTCCGACACCTCGAGCGCCTCCGCGATCAGCCGGTAGCGGAAGGCGGCGATCGCGAGCGCCGCGTCGTCGTTCTCCGACGCCACGACACCGATCTACATGACCAGCCCCAAGAGCTCGACGTGCAAGCGCGGGGATGGCTTGGTCAGCCATGCCACGATGCCCTGGCGTTCGTGCTGCCAGCACAGCAGCCGCTGCAGCCCGGAGCGACCGTCCGGCAGAGCTACCCCCCGCGCAGCGAGCACCTGGCCCAGTCGTTCCCACAGGCTCACCGCCCAGCCCGCCCGGGCGTCCATACCCGCTCCATCCGCCCGCGGCGGCGGCAGGCCGTCCGGATCGAGCCGCACCACAAGCTTGGCCACCTCGCTTCCCTCAGCCAGGCCAATGCACCAGCGAATCCACCGTCCCACGGATCGACGCGAGCAGAGATGCGTAGCGGCGGCTGCGCGTCGGCCCTCGAGCGCCGCCTGCACCACCGCGGAGCCGACCACGTCGAGCTGGAAGGTGCGGTGCGGATAATCCCCGCCCTGGTGGACTGTCCAGCTGCCCGCTTCGCAGCGGCGATCGGAGCACCGCGCACGCCGACGCACCCGCTCGGTCACGTACTCGACTACGGCCGAAACGCCGCCCACTACTGCCGCCACGATCCGCCGCCCGTTCCACCACGCGGCAGCGCCGCACACCACGCATGGCGCCGGTCGCTCTTCGTACTTCCCTCCACGCCCTCCACGTGATACAGACATTGGCGAGCCTCTTTGCTGATCGCGTCAGGCGTGGTCCACCAAGACACGCCGCCTGACGCGGACTTCGAGAGGCTCTCTCTTACTTCCTGGGAGGAGGGTGCGCCAGCGTGTAGAGCCGTCCGCTGCGCGGTCGGCCGCTTCGCGGCCACCGCTCCGCTCCCGGCCCTACACGCTCCCCAAGCAGCGAATCAAACCGGGGCACCATGGCTGAGGATGCCTGCCCCACCCTGACAGCGGCGACCAGTCTACTGACAATGAACGTGGGCGCTCACACAGACGGACCTCGCGCGTCTCGGCGCAGCGCCGGCAGCACAGGAGCCCACACTCGAGTACGACCGTGTCCTGCAGGGACGTGCGGTTCCGGCAGCCGAAGCAGCGTTCGAGAACGGTCAGGTCAGGTTGAGCGTCCGATCCAGCCATGGCCATCTCCGATGGCCAGAAGGGATCGCAACGCCCGTGCCGGTTAACGCGCCTCCCGCTATCTCACTGATCTGCTTTCGAGACGTTTACGGGGCAAGGATATGACCCCACCGCTCGGTGGGGTCCACGATGGCGCCAATCCCACCCGACGGTGGGTGCCCTGTGGCACCTGTGGACGCGCCGGCGCCGGACCGGAGCGTCGCGCGACTCGGCTCTCCGTCAATGGCTTTACACCCTGCCGCGTGGTTGTGCCGCCTACTGGGTAGCTTCAACCAAGAGGCATGCTGGCAGGGACACAGGTGTGCTAATATCTCTGTTACAACCCTAAGGAAAGCCGACGGATGCGCTGCTCCCTTTGCGGAAAGGACAACGCGCAATTCGCCAGTACGTGCGTGGGCTGCGGTGAGCCGTTGAGCTCGACGCCTCCTCTCGCCGCTGGCTCAGTCATCGCCTCCCGGTACGAGGTGCGCGAGTTCCTGGGCAAGGGCGGGATGGGATTCGTCTTCAAGGCGCGCGACCGCATGCTTGAGGAGGACGTCGCTGTCAAGGCGCTGCGCTCGGATACTCCCCTGGACGTCGCCCGACGCTTCCGCACCGAGATCAAGCTGGCCCGCCGAGTGCGCCACCCGAACGTTTGTGCCATCCACGAGTACGGGGAGGAGCGCGAACTCCGTTACATCGTAATGGAACTGATCAAGGGTGTGGACTTGAGGGAGGTGCTTCGGACTCGCGGCCGACTGCCTCCCGCAGAGGCGACGCAGGTCGTCTCCCAGATTGCTCAGGGCCTTGAGGCCATCCATCGTCTGGGCATCATTCATCGCGACCTCAAGACCTCGAATGTCATGCGCGATGTTCGAGGCGTGATTCACGTGATGGACTTTGGGATCGCGAAGTCGCTTGACTCTGAGGGCGCGACTGCCACTGGCGTCATCGTTGGAACGCCTGAATACATGAGCCCGGAACAGGCGAAGAGCCACAAGGTGGACCATAGGAGCGACATCTACGCTCTTGGCGTGGTCACGTAC
>DASSJI010000152.1:0-12536 GCA_035691285.1 Vicinamibacteria bacterium
CCTGGCTGCCGGAGACGGCGCGGGCGGCCATGGGGCCGGCACGGGCGGCGGCGCCGCGACGCGCGGCGGGACCGCCGCCGGAGTGGCGACCGGGGCCGGCGGAGGGGGCGGCGCCGGCGGCGGCGGGGCCGCGGCAGGGGGTGGATGGGACACGCGGGGAAGCGGCGCGTGGGCATGCGGCGCCGGGGGCGGTGGTGCCTCCATCGCGGCGCGCATCTCGGCCGCCGACGTCGGGCGGACCGACGCCGTCCGCTGGCCGTCGGCAGGCGCGTGAAGGGCCTCCATGGAGTCGAGGTCCTCGGGCGCCATCACCACCGTCCCGGCCACCTCCTCGGGAAGCACCTTGATGAGGACTTCGCCCAGGCGCACGACGTCGCCGCTGGCCAGGGCCGACCGCTCGACCTTCTTTCCGTTCACGTAGATGCCGTTGGC
Organism: Vicinamibacteria bacterium; assembly: GCA_035691285.1. Classification (GTDB taxonomy): domain Bacteria; phylum Acidobacteriota; class Vicinamibacteria; order Fen-336; family Fen-336; genus DATFEN01. Next base: position 433 of record DASSJI010000152.1, read on the forward strand.
GCTCCCGGCGTCGCGGATGGAGATGCCCTGGGGTCCGGCCTCGACGACGGCATGGCGACGTGAGCAGCGGGCGTCGTTGAGGACGAGGTCGCAGGAGGGGTCGCGCCCGAGCACCGCGAGCGTGCCCGACAGCTCCACCTCATGCGGCTCGCCCGCCGGGTACTTGACCTCGAACCTCACGATATCCCGTAGTGTACGCGGGACTTTTGCCGATTCAAGCCGCGCCGTTCGGAGGCTGGCGGCCCGGGGCCGGGCTGGTGTAGCATCGCGCTCCCCATGATCACGACGGACCCGAAGGCGCGTGCGGAGCGGCTGCAAGCCCTTCTGGACGTCCTGCGCGGCGAGTCGCCCGCCGAGGACCGCGAGCTGGTCCTGCAGCTCGCGCCGCCCTTCTTCGCGGACATGCCCGACCGGATCGCCCTGGGCGTCCCCGTGCCGGCCCTGGCGGCCCGCCTGCTCGCCCACTTCCGCTTCGTGGTCCGCGAGATGCCTCCGGCGCACCAGCTCTACCGGGGGCTGCCGGGAATCCACGTGTCGACGCGCAACCCCGGCGAGGACGAGGCTCGGCGGATCGGAGGCGGCCAGGGCCTGCCCGTCGAGACAACGATCGTCGAGACCCACACGATCGACGCGCCGTTCATCTTCGAGAGCGTCAAGAACTACTTCCGCAAGCAGGGGCTCCGGGTGTTCTCGGCCATCCACCCGATCTTCACGGTGCGCCGCCAGTGGGAGCGCATCGCCTGGCTCGGCGGCCCGCGGGACGACGGCCAGAAGGAGTGCTACTGCCACTTCCAGATCGAGGAGGTGGAGTCGAGGGAGCGCCTGCGCCGGATCGAGCACGAGATCTACTCGGTGCTGAAGTGCGTGTTCACGGCGGTCGAGGACTTCCAGGACATGATCCGGAACGTCCGGGAGATGAAGCCGCTGCTCCGGGGCCGCAACGGCGATCCCGCCGAAGTGGAGTCCTCCCGGTCCTTCCTGGACTGGCTGCTCGACGACAACTACGTCTTCCAGGGCACGGTCAAGTACCGGATCGGCGCGGACGGCCAGCCCGAACGCATCCCCGAGACCGCCACCGGCGTGTTCCAGGACCCCGCGCTCCTACCGGTCGTCTTCCCCGGGCTCGTGGAGGAGGTGGAGTCGCACCTCGTCCCCGGCCCCGAGGACCGGCGCATCATCGACATCGACTACTGCAACAACGCCTCGGCCATCTACCACCTCGAGCCGATCGACGACGTCGTGGTCCGTGAATGGGGGCCGGACGGAACGCTCCAGGGCGCGATGCTCCTCATGGGCCGCCTGGCCAAGGGCGCCTTCACGCAGAAGGCTGCGGCCATCCCGCTGCTGCGCGAGAAGCACGACTGGATCCTCGCGCAGAGCGGCGCGATGCCGAAGTCCCACGCCTACCGCGAGATCCGCGCGCTCTTCAACCGCTTCCCGCAGCGGGAGCTCCTCTACGCCGACGCGTCGAGCCTGAAGGACCTGGTCGAGCGCCTCGCCCACATGACGTCGGACGAGGAGGTCGTCGTCCACTCGCGCCGGGGCCCGGGCTACGTGGCGCTCTCCATCGCGTTCTCGCGCCTGCGGTACTCGTATCGGATCGAGGAGGACCTGAAGCTGGCCCTCGCCGACGCCTTCGGGCCGATCTCCTTCTCCACCTCGGCCGACCTCGGCACGGTCTCGCTGCTCCTCTTCTACTTCGAGGCCTCGCGCCTCGAGCACGCGGTGGAGGTGGAGAAGGCGAGGACGCTGTGCACCCCGCTGCTCACGACCTGGGAGGACCGGGCGGGAACGGCCCTCGAGCTGGCGTTCGGCGAGGGCGAGGGGCGGCGGCTGTTCCGGAAGTACATCCGCACGGAGAGCCGCAGCGGGCTGTATCGCGAGTCGACCCCGCCCGAGCAGGTGCCGGCCGACATCCGCCTCTTCGAGGCGCTCGAGGGACGGCTCGAGGTGCGGATCGCCGCGAAGAAGCCCCAGATCGCGACGATCAACCTCTATCACGTGGAGCCCCTGGGTCTCACCGACACCTTGCGCACCCTCCAGAACCTGGGCCTCGAGGTGGTGGAGGAGCTGCGCCTGCCCCTGACGCTGCCGGAGACCCGCACCGCCTACCTCTACCGCTTCGACGTCCTTGCCGCCGCGGAGCGCATCGAGGCGCTCGTCGCCGGCGAGGAGCGCTTCGCGAGGGCGCTCCAGGCCCTGGACGAGGGGCGCGCCACGGACGATCCGCTGAACGGCCTGCTGCTGTTCGCCGGCCTGTCGTGGCGCGAGGTCGAGGTGCTCCGCACGCTCCGCAACCACCTGCTTCAGATCCGCACCCACTACAACGCCGAGACGGTCAACGGCGTGCTGCTGCGGAACGCCTCGGTCGCCGCCGCCCTCCACCGCTACTTCAGGGCGCGCTTCGATCCCGACTTCACGGGCGAGCGCGCGCCCGCCGTGGAGGAGGCGGAGGCGGGCGTCGCCAAGGCGCTCGAGTCGGTGCGCAGCCTCGCCGAGGACGAGGTGCTGCGCGCCCTCGCGAACCTGATCCGCGCTGCTCTGCGCACCAACGTCTACCAGCGTCCCGAGCGCCCGGTCTTCTCGATCAAGGTGGAGAGCCGCAAGGTCGAGGGCATGCCCTCGCCGCGTCCGCTCTTCGAGATCTACGTCCACTCCCGGCGCCTCGAGGGCATCCACCTGCGGGGCGGCAAGGTGGCGCGGGGCGGGATCCGCTGGAGCGACCGCCACGACGACTTCCGCACCGAGATCCTGGGCCTGATGAAGACCCAGATGGTGAAGAACTCCGTGATCGTTCCGGTGGGCTCGAAGGGCGGCTTCGTGCTCAAGGGCAACGTGCCGGGCCGACCCGCCCTCGACCAGTACCTGGTCGACCGCTACCGCGAGTTCGTCTCGGGGCTCCTCGACGTCACCGACAACGTCGTCGAGGGTAAGGTGCTGCATCCGCCCGAGGTCGTGCGCCACGACGGCGAGGACCCGTACCTCGTGGTCGCCGCCGACAAGGGGACCGCGCACCTGTCGGACACGGCGAACAGCGTTTCGAACCAATACGGCTTCTGGCTGGGGGACGCCTTCGCCTCGGGCGGCAGCGCCGGGTACGACCACAAGAAGATGGGCATCACGGCCCGGGGCGCTTGGGAATGCGTGAAGCACAGCTTCTGGAACCTGGGCATGGACATCCAGAAGGAGCCGTTCACGGCCATCGGCATCGGCGACATGTCCGGGGACGTCTTCGGCAACGGCGCCCTGCTGTCGCCGGTGATGAAGCTCGTGGCCGCCTTCAACCACGCCCACGTCTTCCTCGACCCCACGCCCGACATCGAGCGGAGCTTCAAGGAGCGGCAGCGGCTCTTCGCCCTTCCGCGCTCGGGCTGGCGCGACTACGACCCCTCCCTGATCAGCAAGGGCGGCGGCGTCTTCGACCGCTCCGCCAAGGCGATCCCCCTCAGTCCCGAGATGCGGTCGCTGCTCGACATCCAGGGCGATGCCGCGTCGGGCGAGGAGGTGATCCGTCGCATCCTCCAGGCCAGGGTGGACCTCTTCTACAACGGCGGCATCGGAACCTACGTCAAGGCGCAGGGCGAGGACGACGCCGACGTCGGCGACCGGGCCAACGACCGCGTGCGCGTCAACGGCGCCGAGGTGCGCGCCCGCGTCGTGGGCGAGGGCGGCAACCTGGGCTTGACGCAGCGCGGCCGGCTCGAGTACTGGCAGAAAGGCGGCCTCATCAACACCGACGCCGTGGACAACTCGGGCGGCGTCGACACGTCGGACCACGAGGTCAACATCAAGATCCTGATGGACGTCCTGGTGAAGAAGGGCGTCGTCAAGGGCCGCGAGGAGCGCAACCGCATCCTGGCGGAGATGACCGGCGAGGTGGCCGAGCTGGTGCTGGCCGACAACGCCGGCCAGGCGCTGTGCCTGAGCCTCGACGGCATCCGCAGCGCCAGCCGCTACGAGGAGTTCGTGCAGTTCGTCGAGGACATGCTCGGCGCCGGCGTCCTGAACCGGGCCGACGACGCGATCCCGACCCGCGACGAGCTGCTCGCGAGCCCGGGCCGGAAGCGAGGGCTGCCGCGCCCGCTCCTGGCCGTGCTGCTCGGGCACACGAAGAACTGGGCGTTCCAGATGCTCATGGAGACCGACTTCCCCGACAGCGCCGCGGGGCGGCCGCTCCTTGCCGCGTACTTCCCGAAGCGACTGCGGGCGAGCTACGCGGAGCACTTCGACGGCCATGCCTTGAAGCGCGAGATCATCGCCACGGTGGCGGTCAACTACCTGGTCAACAACGCCGGCGTGACCTTCCTGGAGCGGGTGACCGAGAAGACCGGGACGGACCTCGGAACGCTCGTCGCCGCCTACCTCGAGCTCGACTCGCAGACCGCCCGCGAGAAGCGCGCGGCCGTGCGCGCGGCGGACTCGCCCGCGGCGAAGGCGCAGGAGGCCCTGCTCGATATCGAGGGCGCGCTGGAGGCCGCGATCCTGAAGAAGCTGGCCTAGGCGTGGCCCAGGTCGCGCTGCTCCTCGCGGCCCTCGTCGCAGGGCCCGTCCGCGACTTCGAGATCCGGCGGGACGCGATCATCCTGAAGGACGGCGTGCGACTCTCGGCCACCTATTTCCTGCCGAAGGCGAAGGCCGGCGAGCGCTTTCCAGTGCTGCTCGAGTTCCTGCCCTATCGGAAGGACGACTCGTTCTACCTGCGCGACTACCCCCTCCACAGCTACTGGACCCGAACCGGGCTCGCGAGCGCGAAGGTCGACCTGCGCGGCACCGGCGCTTCGGAGGGCGTCGCTCCGGAGCGCGAGTACTCGGATCGCGAGCTGGACGATGCGGTCGAGGTGATCGCGAAGCTTGCGGCCATGCCCTGGTCGAACGGCAACGTCGGCATGTGGGGCATCTCGTGGGGCGGCTTCAACGCGATCCAGGTGGCGATGCGGGAGCCGCCGGCCCTCAAGGCGATCCTGGCGGCTGACGCCGCCGACAACGTCTATCGGGACGGCATCGACTTCCTCGACGGCGCGTTCCACGTGGACTCGTACCACCTGCAGGTCCACCACGAGGCCGCGCTGCCGCGCCCGCCGGACTACGCCCTCGACGAGGCCTACTTCCGCGACCGCTTCGAGCGGAAGCCCTGGTTCTTCACCTACCTCCGGCACCAGCAGGACGGCCCCTTCTGGCGCAAGAGCGCGCTGCAGTTCGCCCCGGCGAAGCTGAAGGTCCCCGCCTACCTCATCGGCGGGCTGCTCGACGGCTATCGTGACGCGATTCCCCGCATGCTGGAGTCCGCGTCCGCGCCGGTCCTGGCCGAGATCGGCCCCTGGAACCACTCGTGGCCGCACGACGGCACGCCGGGGCCGAACCACGAGTGGGGCCGCACCGCGGTCGCCTTCTGGAAGCGCTGGCTGGGAGCGGGCGCGAAGCCGCCGAGCGGCCCGCCCGAGAAGCGCTTCGCCGTGTTCGTCCGCGACGCCCACGAGCCGGACGCGCGCCTCCCGACCACGCCGGGCCATTGGCGCTACGAGGAGTGGCCGATCCGGCGCACCGAGTGGCGCACGCTCCACCCGGCTGCCGAGCGCGGCCTCCAGGGGACGCCGCCCGCGGCTGGCGAGGACCGCCTGCGCTACAGCCCCGGCTCAGGCATTGCCGCCGGGCTGTGGTGGGGCGAGCCGACGGGGGACATGCGCCCCGACGACGCCACGAGCCTCGTCTACGACTCCACGCGCCTCGCCGAGGCGTTCGAGATCGTCGGCTTCCCGCGCGTCCGCCTGCGCGCCGCCGTGGACGCTCCGCTGGCCCACTTCGTCGCGCGCCTCGAGGACGTGCACCCCGACGGCCGCGTCTCCCTCGTGGCCGCCGCGCTCCTGAACGGCGCCCAGCGCAAGGACCCTCTGCGTCCGGAGCCGCTGGTGCCGGGCCGGGCCAGCGATCTCGCCTTCGAACTCCACTTCACGACGTGGACGTTCCGGCCAGGGCACCGCGTCCGGCTCGCGGTGACGAACGCGCAGTTCCCGATGATCTGGCCGACGCCCTACAACATGACGATGACGCTCCAGCTCGGCGAGGGCACGAGCCTGTCCCTGCCGGTCATCCCGAAGGCCGCGCGCGAGACGCCGTCCTGGCCGCCGCCCGAGCCGCGCCTGCAGCGTCCGGACGCGCGTTACGGCGAGTGCGAGAGCTGGCCGAACGGCACGCAAGAGTGGACCCGCGACCAGCTCCGCGGTGAGGCACGCTACGACTGGCGGACGTCGTGCGCCTGGGAGCTGGGCGCGGAAGGCGCGACGCCGTCCCGGCGCTACCTCTCCACGGAGCGCAACCGCTACTCCGTCGACGAAGGCGACCCGGCCCGCGCCTCCTTCCGGGGCGACGAGACGCACGTGATCGACCTGCCGGGCCGGCGGCTGGAGCTGCGCACGACGCTCGAGGTGCGCTCGGACGCGACGACCTTCTACGTCGTGTTCACTCGCCGCATCCTGGAAAACGAGCGCCTGGTGCGGGAGAAGCAGTGGGCGGAGGACATCCCGAGGGACCTCCAGTGAACACTGCTTCGGGGGCGGTCGAGACCGCCTTCAGGCGATGGGGTTGACCCAGCGCAACCGCGGGAAGCGTCCGAAGTCCGAATCGTTGGAGTGCAGCTCGCCCTGGTGCTCGATCGCGATCGCTGCGAGCTGGGCGTCGGTCGTGAGGTTCGCCGCGACGCCCGTGTGTCGGAGAAGGCCGAAGGCGATCTCGAGGTGACGCGGGCCGGGCTGGAGGAAATGGACGTGCGGCCGCGCCAGCCACTCCGCTACATGGGCGAGGCTCGATTCCACCGAGAGCGGCCGGTCCAGGACGCGAGGGTTGGATGCCAGCCGGACGAAGCCGAACAGCGCCGGGGCGGCGACACCGACTTCCCGCCGCCCGTTCATCAGGCTCTCCCACCAGCGTCTGGCGCGCGCGTGCTCGGGAAACGCCGTCACATGGGCGTACAGGAGCAGGTTGACATCGGGCACGATCACCGCGTCTTCCGCCTGCGCCCGCGCGCCAGGCCGACCACGGCGACGTCCTCCTGCTCGTCCGCCAGTGCGTTGAGCCTGGCGCGGTCGATGCCGGGCAGCAGGCGGGCCGCGTGCGGCCGCAGTCGGTAGGGCTTCTGCCGACGCTGGCCGCCCGGTGAAGTCAAGCCGCGGCGCAAGGCGTCGTTGATGACGTCCTTGAACGGCCTCCGCACGCGGTGCACCTCGTCGCTGACCAGCCTCTCCACGTCGGGGTCCAGGGTGAGCGTCGTTCTCATCGCGGGATCATGATGCGCCGAAGCCCACGCGTCAAGATGCCACCGGAATCGGGATCCCGCCCATGAAGACGAGGGATTCACGCGTAGACTGGGCCCAATGGGAGATCCGACGACGCTGGAGGACGCTCTCCACGGCGCCTACGACGAGGGCCGGCGGGCGCACCCCGATCTGCCGCTCGACTTGGCTCGCTTCGCCGCCCACCTTCGGCCCCACGCCCCCGAGGGCGACCTCTCCGCCTGGGCCGGCGCCCTGCGCGCGGCGGACGTCTATCTGGCCGCGGCGTGCGTCGCCGGCGTTCCCGAGGCGATCCGCCGGTTCGAGGAGCAGGCGGTGCCGAGCGCCCGGGCGGCCTTGCGTGGCCTGCGCCTGGACCCGGCGGCCATCGACGACGTGCTCCAGCGGCTGCGCACCCACCTGCTCGTGGCGCGCGAGGGCAGGCCCGCCAAGCTCACGAGCTACGCGGGCAAGGGCTCGCTGGCCGGCTGGGTGCGCGTGGTGGCCCTGCGCATGGGGCTGGAGGATCGGTCCGGGACCCATCCCGGCCTCGAGGCGGTCGCCGAGCCGGTCGGGAGCGATCCGGAGATCGCGTACCTGCGCGGTCACTACGGGCCAGCCTTCCGCGCTGCGGTCCAGGATGCCCTCGCCGTGCTGTCGGAGAGGGAGCGCCTGATCCTGTGCCTGCACCTGGGGGAGCAGGCGAGCCTCGAGGACATCGGCCGCATCTACGCGGTGAACAAGTCGACGGTCTCGCGCTGGATGGCCCAGGCCCGCAGCCGGATCCAGGACGAGGTCAAGCGCCTTCTCCACGAGCGGCTGCGCGTCCGCGACGCGGAGGTCGACAGCCTGTACCGGCTGGTGCAGAGCGACCTCCATGTGAGCCTGGTGCGGCTCCTCCGCCACCCGCCGGCCTGAAGCGGCGTCTTTTTCTTCCGCAACGGCCGCCACCTTCCGCCCTCCTTCCCCGTGAGAGCCCCGGAAGAGCGCGGGTGGATGAGGAGAAGACCATGCTGAGCGCCGTCGCCGAACAGGAGAGCGTCCTGCCTTCCCTCGAGCTGGAAACCTACTGGCCGGTCAGGGAGCTGCGGGCACAGGACATGTACTTCAATTTCCACGAGATCGAGGAGTACCTGCCTGGCTGCCGGGTGCGGGTGGCGCGCTACGGCGAGATGGTCCTCCTGGGGGGCTACTCGTATCTGGGCCTCAATCGCCACCCGAGGATCGACGCCGCGGCCCGCGCCGCCATCGACAAGTACGGGACCGGCGCCCACGGCGTGCGCCTCCTCGCCGGCACCCTGGACCTCCACCACCGGCTCGAGGCTCGGATCGCCGCGTTCAAGGGCGCCGAGGCGGCCGCGACCTTCTCCAGCGGGTTCATGGCCAACCTCTCGACGATCGCGTGCCTCGTCGGGCGTGGGGACACCGTCATCTGCGACAAGCTCGACCACGCCTCGATCGTGGACGGATGCCGGCTCTCGGGGGCGCACTCGGTGCGCTTCCGCCACAACGACATGGACCACCTGGAGGCCTGCCTCAGGAGCCCCGCGCACACCGGCCGCAAGCTCGTGATCGTGGACGCGGTCTTCAGCATGGACGGCGACATCATCGACTTGCCCGCGGTGAGCCGGCTGTGCCGCCGTTACGGCGCCATCCTGATGGTGGACGAGGCGCACTCGATCGGGGTGTTGGGCGCGACGGGCCACGGGATCGAGGAGCACTTCGGCCTGCCGGCCGACTCCGTGGACATCAAGATGGGCACGCTCAGCAAGGCCATTCCCAGCGTCGGGGGGTATGTCGCGGGCAGCGGCAAGGTCTGCGACTTCCTGAAGCACCAGGCCCGCGGCTTCATCTACTCGGGCGCGCTGCCCCCGTCGGCGGCCGCGGCCGCGATGGCGGCTCTCGACGTGATCGACGCCGAGCCGGAGCGCGTCCGCCGCCTGCACGACAACGTCGCCTACTTCGCCGGCCGCCTCCGCGAGGCGGGCTTCTCCTTCCTCGACAGCGAGACCGCGGTCTTTCCCATCATCTGCGGCGACGACTGGCAGGCGTACCGCTTCGCCAAGGAGTGCTGGGAGGGCGGCGTCTACGTCCAGCCCATACCGCACCCCGTGGTGCCGAAGGGCACCTCGCGCCTGCGGGCCGCCGTGACCGCCGCCCACACCCGCGCGGACCTGGACTTCTGCCTCTCGGTGCTTCGCAGGGGAGCGGGCAAGGTCGGGGGGATCATCGCCTGCTGAGCGTGGCCGTTCGGACCGGGACCGGTCTCAGCGAAGCCCGCTCACCGCGTAGAGGTTGGACAGGATGCGCCGATAGCCGTAGACGTAGGCTCCGCCGTCCGGCGTGAGGAGGACGGGCCCGACGGCCAGCACGCCGCTGGAATCGGCCGGCGCCAGCGTCAGCCAGGGCTCCCGCCGCCCCGACGCGACGTCGAGACGGAACACGCGGGCCGGGACCTGTCCGGGGCGATAGGCGAACAGCGAACGGCTGTCGGCAGTCCAGCGCAGCGCCAGCTCGGCCGGCTCCAGGCCGGGCACCACACGCGCCTCGCCGCCCTCGATCGGAACCAGGACGTGGCGTCCCTCCGCGTCCTGCAGCACGGCCGTCTTGCCGTCCGGCGAGACCGGTCGCGACGACAGCTCGAAGCGCGTGCCGTCGCCGGTCAGCGGCCTCGGATCGCCGCCGTCGAGATGCTGGACCCAGGCGCGGGTGGCGCCTCCCGGAGGGTTCGCGGCGAGCAGCACCCGACGGCCGTCGGGGAAGAAGCTCGCGGCCTGGGTGTTCACGCCGCCCCGCGGCAGCGCCCGCGCCTGGCCAGTGCCGGTCGGGATGACCATGAGCTCCGGCTCGTCCGACGTGAAGTTGCGGCTCGCGAGGGCGAAGCGTCCGTCCGGGGAGAGGGCCATCGCCGCGCCGTCTCCCAGGCGCACGGCCGGAGCGCCGTCGGTGCGGCGCAGGTAGACGGAGTAGCCGGGGCCGCCCCCCTCGCCGTTCTCGGCGAAGTACACGGTCGAGCCGTCGTCGGAGAGGTCGGACGGGAAGCAGTAGTCGAGCCAGGAGAGGTTGCGCTCGGCCGCGGCGCCCGGGGCGCGGGCCACGATCTCGCGGCGCTGGTCGTGGTGGGAGATCAGCGCGCGCCCGTCCCTGGAGACGTCGTGGAGCGTCAGGACGCCGGCCATCCGCGCGACGACGCGCTCGCGGCCCTCGAGGTCGAGCGCGACGAGCGCCCGCGCCGCCCCGGCGCGCGTTCCCGTGAACCAGATCTCGCGGCCGCCGGGAGCCCACGCCAGGCCCTGGAGCGTGCCCCAGTTCCGCGACAGCGTCGTGGCGCGGCCCTCGAGGTCGACCACCGTCACGTGCCCGCCGTCGTCGCCCCAGACGGTGTGGTCGAGGAAGGCGATCCGGTCGTCCGCCGGCGAGAAGCGCGGATGGCTCACCCAGCCGGCGGTCTCGTAGAGCACCCTGCCGATCGGGAACTCCAGGCGGTTCCGCCCGGCGACGCTGCGCACGACGGCGAGGGAGCCGTCTCCGGCGAAGTCGGCCTCCTGGACGTCCTCCTGCACCGGCCGCGGCGCGCCGCCGGCCAGCGGCGCCCGCGCCAGCACGCCTGTTCCGACGAACGTCCCGATGCGGCGTCGCTCGAGGGACAAGGCCATCTCGCCCGAGGACGAGATCGCGAGAAGCTCGGCGCCCTCGAAGCCCAGCGGTCGCGACTCCGGGCTGCCGAGGCGTCCGGCGAAGACCTCGACCGGCGCGCCGGCCCAGGCGGCTCCGTAGACGATCGCCTGGCCGTCGGGCGCGAAGCGCGCCGACTCGATCGTGCCGCGGCGGAACGTCAGGCGCTCGAAGACCGGCGGCTCGGGCGGGCGCCGCGGCCACAGGAAGAGCGCCGCGAGCGCGACGATGGCGGCGGCCCACCACAGCCGCTCGCCACGGGCGCCCCGCCTTGCGGGCGCGGCCTCGGGCCGCGTGAAGTCCTCCTGGATCCAGCGCAGCTCCTGCATCACGTCGTGGGCGGACTGCACGCGGTCGTCGGGGTCCTTCGCGAGACAGGCGCGCACGAGCCGCTCCAGGGCGGGCGGCACGTTCGGCCGCAGCGCCCCGAGCGCCGGCGGGTCGTCCTTCAGGATCGCCGCCGTCAGGCCCGCCTGGCTCGCGCCCTGGAACGCCCGCCGGCCGGTCGTCATCTCGAAGAGCAGCGAGCCCAGGGCGAAGACGTCGGTCCGCGCGTCCGCCTCCTTCGCCTCGACCTGCTCCGGAGCCATGTAATGGAAGGTGCCCACGATGAGCCCCTCGGCGGTGAGCGACTCGGGCGACGCCGGGTACGCCTCGGTGTCCTCGACCTTCGCCAGCCCGAAGTCCAGGAGCTTCGCTCCCGACTTCGTCAGCATCACGTTGCCGGGCTTCAGGTCGCGGTGCACGACGCCCTCGCGATGCGCCGCCTGGAGGGCGTTCGCGATCTCGATGCCGTAGCGCAGGACCTGGTCGAGCGGCAGCGGCCCGGCCTTGAGGCGCTCGGCCAGCGCCTGTCCCTCGAGGAGCTCGATGACGAGGAAGTCGACGCCGTCCTGGTGGCCGATGTCGTAGAGCGCGCAGATGTGGGCGTGGTTCAGGCGCGAGACGGCGCGAGCCTCGCGCTCGAGGCGCGCCCGCTGCTCCGGATCCTGGGCGTAGAGAGCCGGGAGCACCTTGATCGCGACGCTGCGGTCGAGGCGCACGTCCCGGGCTCGGTAGACCTCGCCCATGCCGCCGACCCCGAGCGGACCGAGGATCTCGTAGGGGCCGAGCCGCGCTCCCAGCGTCAGAGCCATCGGGACGACGCCGCGTCCGGGCGCCGCC
>DASSJI010000153.1:0-3219 GCA_035691285.1 Vicinamibacteria bacterium
AAGACGCGGTGATCCTCGTCGATACCAACGTCTTCGTGGATGTCTGGAGCCACGATCCGACCTGGGCCGCGTGGTCGGAGCAGATGCTGGCGCGGGCTGCCGAGGCTGGGCCGTTGGCCGTCAACCCGATCATCTATGCCGAGCTCTGCCTGGGATTCGAGGAGGAATCAGGGCTCGACGAGACGCTGGCCGACGCTGGGATCAAGCGTCTGCCATTGCCGTATCAAGCGACCTGGCCGGCGGCGCGGGCCTTCGCAGCCTATCGCAAGCGGGGTGGGAGGCGTCACGCGCCGCTTCCCGACTTCTTCATCGGCGCCCATGCCGTGGTCGAGGGCCTGACCCTTCTCACTCGCGACCCGCGGCGATACCGAACGTACTTCCCCGAGCTGCGTCTGATCGCACCTGCTTGACGACCAGGAGGCAGGGTCACGAGCTCACGAGAGGGGATTCCCCACGGCCGAGCTTCATGTCCGTCGCGCCAGGTCTGACAAGTCACCGTACGCCTCGTCGTCCCGCTTGGAGCCCCACGGGGGCGTGGAGCGCCAGGTCGATCGGCTCCAGGCGCCGCAGCGTGACGACCCCCTTGTTGACGTCGTAGCCCACCGCGTCGCCGGGACTGACGCCGATCGCCTCGCGGACCCTCTTGGGAAGCGTCACCTGCCCCTTGCTGGACACGCGGCTGATCTGCGCGGCGGCGGCCTTCCTGGCGCTCACTTGAGCCTCCTTACAGTAGAGAACAGCAGGTAAGGAGGTCGGCAATGGCCGCGAAGGGCCGGCGCGCGGGCACCATGGCGGTGGCCGATCAGAAACCATCGGAGTATGGCGAATGCCCTGCCGACCGCTGCGTCCGAAGGCAGTCGGCGATCTCAGCAGAAGGCGTCCCGGCCATCGCGCCTCCAGCCGGTTGAGGATCAGGTCGACCTTCGGCCAGAGCGTCGACGGGTCGGGAGAGAACACCGAGGCTGCGTCGGCGCGGTCCAGCACCCAGGTCCCCTTCCGGACCTCGGCCTGAAGCTGGCCGGCACCCCAACCCGCGTAGCCGGAGTAGACGCGGAGCGTCCTGCCGGCATCGCCCTGCGCGAGCGCGGCGCGGACGTCGTCGATCTCCCGGGCGAGGTGAACCTCGTCCAGAACCTTCTTCGTCTTTGCGTCGGCGCGCGGCGCGCGTACCAGCGCCAGGATCGCCTCCGGCTGGACGGGCCCTCCCCAGTACAGCGGCAGCTTGGAACCGCGCGCCTCGCTGAAGACGTCGAGGGCCTCGTGAAGGAGGCGCTTGGTGGGCCGGTTCACCACGATCCCCATCGAGCCTTCCGATCCGTGCTCGATCAGCAGGACCACCGTCTCCGCGAAGCGCGGCTCGTCCAGGCCCGGCGCGGCGTAGAGGAAGATGCCCGGACGCAGGCGCGACGGGTCCCGGTTCGCCGAAGTTCCCTGGGCTGGCACGATCAAGACGCACGCGAGGAGCCCGGTGGTCGCGCGGACCAGGGCCGATATTTCGCAAGGCTGGCACATAGGAGGCGAGTCCCGCCTGATCGCCGTTCGTTTATTGTCTACTATGAGTCGTGCCTGCCCTCCCCCTCTCGGCTGCGACGACGCGCACGCAGAGCGCGCGGCCCCGAATTGCTCCACCCAACGCCCTCGTCGTCTCCGATCAGGTCGTCACGAGCCCCGAGAGCGGGCTGCGCTATCGGATCGACCGCCTGCTCGGACGGGGCGGGTTCGGCGAGGCCTACCTCGCGCGGCGGCTCGGGCGGTCCTCCAGCGTGCCGCCCCTCGTGTGCGTCAAGGTCAGCCGGCGCATCGACGGCTGGCTGCGCGAGGCCCACTTCGGACAGCTCCTCGCCGGGCATCCCCGCGCCATCCAGGTGTTCGACGCGTTCCCGCTGATGACCGCCGGGGGCGCGGTCGTCTACGTCCTCGTCCTCGAGTACGCGAGCCATGGCGATCTGCGCGCGCATCTGCGCGCGGGCAGGGGCTGGCCCGAGGCGGTCGCACGCCGGGAGATCGCCGGCGTCCTCGAGGTGCTCGGGAAGCTGCATCGCGGCCAGATGCTCCATCGCGACCTGACGCCAATGAACGTCTTCGTCTGCGAGGGCCGGAACCTGAAGCTGGGCGATTTCGGCCTCGTCCGCCAGCAGAGCGGGCGGCGGGGCGCGCCGGCCGACGCCCTCAATCCGATGACCGCGCCGAGCGACATCGTCGCCGGCGCCGTGCCCACGTGGCAGGCCCGCGACGACGTGTACCAGGTGGGCCAGCTCCTCGGCATGCTCGTCAAGGGGGACGCCAGCGCGCGGGTGAGGACAGGCGAAATCCGTCGCCTCCCCTGCAGCGATCACCTCAAGGAGATCGTCTACCGCTGCATCGGGGAGCGAAGGAAGCGCTACGAGACGGCGGACGAGCTGATCGCCGCGCTGCGCAAGCCTCCTGCGGCGCTGATGGTGGGGCGGCTCCAGTCGCTCAAGGGCGTCCACCTCGCCTTCACGGGCGTCCTGAGCCGGCCGCGGAAGGAGGCCATCGCGGCGGCCCGCCGGGCGGGCGGCAAGGTGCACGGCATGCCGTCCGCCCGGACGTCCGTGGTCGTGCGCGGCCGGCCCAACGCCCAACAGGCCGCCGGCCGCGACGCGGGGCTGAAGCTGATGGAGATCAAGCGGCTCCGGGAGAAGGGCCACAGGATCACCATCCTCGGCGACGCGCAGTTCTGGCGCCTCGTCGCGAGCGCACGGCGCGGCGTTCGGCGGCCGCAGCGCTCGAGCTAGCTCGGCCCACGCGCCGGCTGCGAGCTCGTCAGGCAGTGCAGCGTGCCGAGGCCCCAGACGAGGTCCACGGCGTGGATCCCGACGACCGGCCGGTCCGGAACGAGCTCGGCCAGGAGACCGAGCGCGGCACGGTCGTTCGGGTCGTTGAAGGTCGGGACGATCACCGCGGCGTTCGCCACGTAGAAGTTGGCGTAGGACGCGGGCAGGCGCTGGCCCCGGAACACGAGCGGCGCCGGCATCGGCAGGTCCACGACCTCGGGCCGCGACCCGTCTTCGAGGCGCGCGCCGAGCAGCCGCTCGCGGTTCTCCTCGAGCGGACGGTAGTTCGCGTCCGCGGCGTCCTTGGAGCGGCACAACACGATCGTGCGCGGCGAGACGAAGCGCGCCAGGTCGTCCACGTGGCCGTGGGTGTCGTCGCCGGCGATGCCCTTCCCCAGCCACACCACTTTCGTGGCGCCGAGCG
>DASSJI010000154.1:0-7072 GCA_035691285.1 Vicinamibacteria bacterium
ACCTGCCCTACGAGGACGAGTTCGGGCAACTGTGGCAGCTCGTCGGCGAGGAGCCGGTGACGCTCGAGTGGCTCCTGTGGCCGGTCTCCGAGCACCGCATCCCGCTCTCGCGGCTCGTCTGGCTCGGCGTGCTCCGGGCCGCCGACTACGACTTCCGCGCCGGGATGCTCCTCAACGTGCTGCTCCTCGCCGGCCTCGCGGCGGCTCTCGTGCGCGCCGCGAGCCGCCTGCGCGGCAGGCCCTCGCCGGCCGATGCCTTCCTGCCGGTCCTGGTCCTGTCCCTCGGCCAGCACGAGAACCTGCTCTGGTCCATGCAGGTCCTCTTCGTCCTGCCGGCGGTCCTCTACGGCGTGTTCCTGACCGAGTCGGTCCGCATCGACGCTCATGCCCCGCCTTCCGTCCTGGCCAGCCTCGCCGTCGCGCTGCTGCCGCTCGCCGACGCGTCGGGCCTGGTGCTGAGCCTGCCGCTCGCGCTCTGGCTGCTCGCGGACGGCCTCGTGCGGCGGCGCTGGCGGGCGGCGCGCGGGCGCGTCGTGCTGGCGCTGGCCGCCCTCTCGATCGCGGTGTCGGCGGCCTTCCTCCTCACCCTCGAGAAGCCCGACAACGTGCCCGACTACGACGCCTCCCGGGCGCTCCAGGGCGCGACCGAGGTCATGGGCGGCTCCCTCGGGCCGGCGTCCGTCAGCTCCCCGCTTCGGAACCGCGCCTGGGCCGCGGTCGCCGGTCTTCTTGCAGTGGGCGCGTTCGCGCTGCTGGCGCGGACGCGCCACCGTGGGGGCCCGGGTGCGCTTCGCGCGGAGGCCCTGCTCGCCTGCCTGCTCGCCCCGCTCGGCCTGTTCCTGACCATCGGCTTCGCCCGCGCCGCCCTCGGACCCGGCGCGTGCATGCTCACCAAGTACAGCACCCTCGGCGCCACGCTGCTCGTGTGCCTCTACTTCGTGGCGGTTCTCGGGGGCGGCCGCCTCGCCCGCTACGTGGCCTTCGGGCTGCTGGGCGCGGCGCTCCTCGCCCAGAACGCGGCGATCCGCCAGGCGCTGCGCTACGGCGAGACGCGGCGACGGGGCTACGACGCCTTCTCGGCCGACGTGGCGCGCGGGCTGACCGCGGACGCGATCGTGGCGAGGAATCGGAAGACCCTCTACGCCGAGATCACGCCCGAGATGTTCGAGTGGATGCGCGGGCTCAACCGGCACCGCATCGGGCCCTTCGCGCGCCACCCCGCGCCGCTCGACCGCGACTCTGGCCCGCGCGCCGAGGAGGCGATCCCGCTCGCCCCGGTCGGCGCCCACGACGCGGTCTGGAACGACGGCGTCGCGCGCGTCACCGGCGGCGATCCCTACCTCGTGTTCCGCCTGCCACAGCCGCGGGACGTCGTCGCCGTGCGCATCGAGTTCGACACCGCGAGCCGCCGCCCCGAGACGCGGATCGAGGCGTTCTGGGCCCTCTCCGGCACGCCCAGGGCCGACTTCGACTGGTGGCAGCGCAGCGTGAACGCCACGGTTCCGCCGGGGGCCGGGCGGCGCGAGCTGGAGCTGCCCGTCTACGACACGATCGACCTGCTCCGCCTCGATCTCGAGCCCCTGGCGACGGAGTTCCGCCTCCACGCCATCCGGCTCGTGGTGCGACCCGCCTGATTCAGCCGAAGAGGCGCGTGAGCGCCCGGTGGACGGCGCGCAGCGGGGCCGTGACCCGCCAGCTCGCCGAGGCCCGCAGCGCCGCCGCCTCGGCGCGGGCCTCGAGCTCCGACCGGCGCAACACCTCGGCCTCGGCCTGCGCGGCGCCCAGGCCCGCCTCCGCCTCCGAGGCTCTCTCGCGCAGCCCGCGCGCCTCCTGGAGCCGCTCCAGCTTCCGCTTCCGCGCCTCGACCTCGACCTGCCAGAAGGCCCGCTCGGGCCCCCTGACCTCGGCGAACTCGCGGTCGAGATCGAAGCCCGTGCGTCTCAGATCGACGATCTCCCGGTGGCGGCGGCGGAGCAGCGGACCGAGGTGCTCGCGGAAAGCTGGCTCGCTCCTCCGCACGATCTCGGCGAAGAGCGCCGGGTGCATGGCGCCCCGGTGCATGGCCCGCGTCATCGAGTCCGGGCGCTGGCGGTAGAGGAAGTGGACCTCCTTCAGGATCGTGCCCCGGTGGCCGCGCGCCGTCATGCGCACCCACAGCTCCCAGTCCTCGCACCCCTGGCGCATCGTCTCGTCGTAGCCGCCGACGGCGAGGAGCGCCTCGCGGCGCACGAGCGCGGCACCGTTCACCGTGTTGCGGTCGAGCAGTGCCGGGAAGTCGCAGCTCTCGGGCGTGAAGTCCCACTCGCGATCTCCGAAGGCGTGGAGCCAGTGCGAGACGAACGCCAGGGCAGGCTCGGCGTCGAGGACCGCCGCCGCCCTCTCGAGCCAGTTCGGCAGCAGGAGGTCGTCGCCGTCGAGGCAGCAGACGTACCCGCCCCGGGCCTGGCGCAGGCCGAAGTTGCGCGCCCCGGGCAGCCCGCGGTTCTCGGTCCGCAGCACGCGCGCCGGCGGCCGGTCGTAGCGCTCGAGGACCCGCAGCGTCTCCGGCTCCGTCGAGCCGTCGTCGACGATCAGGAGCTCGAAGTCCTGGAGCGTCTGGGCGAGCACCGAATCCACCGCATCGCCCAGATAGGCGCCGAGGTTGTGGCAGGTGACCACGACCGAGATCCGGGGCGCGCTGCTCACGCGGGCACCTTGGACCGGACCCTGGCGAAGGCGCCGTCCAGGAAGCTCGCGAAGCCCTCGAGGGACTGCGCCGTCACCTCGAAGCGGCCGACGCGAAAGGGGTCCGTTCCCGCCCCGACGGCCTCGGGCTCGCACGTCACCGCGGCCTCGAAGCCCGCGGCCCGCGCCGCGGCGGCGGAAGCGTCGTCCACGGCACCGAACGCGTAGGCGAGGTGGCGCGGGCGAAGGCCAAGCGCCTCTTCGACAGCGCGGAGGCCGTCGACGAGCTCGTGCCGCTTCTCGCCCTCGTCGAGGTGGACGAGCGCCCGGTGGGAGAAGCCGTGTGCGCCGACCTCGTGCCCCGGCCGGGCCGCCAGTCGGCGCAGCTCCTCGCGGCTCATGGGCCGGCGCTCCCCGTCCACGGGGAGCGCCTGGCCGCTCCACCGGACGAGCGCCTGGAGCACGGCGTCGCGCTCCTGCGGCGCCGAGCCCAGCAGCCGCGCGTAGAGCGCCGCGTGGCACTCGGCCCGCTCCTGGGACGTCGCCACGGCGAAGGAGCGCGGCTCGCCGCCCAGCGTCAGCTTCAACTCGTCGGGCGCGGGAGCCGCAGAGAGCAGCGTGCGCTCCAGGACGTCCCACCAGAACTCGCGCCCCGCGAGCCCCTCCCCCGTCACGAAGAACGTGGCCGGCAGCCCCAGCTCCACGAGGACCGGAGACGCCACGCCGAGGTTGTCGAGGTATCCGTCGTCGAAGGTCACGGCGGCGGCCCGGGGCGGCAGGTCGTCGCGCCGAGCGCGCTCGATCAGCTCCGCGAGGGGCAGGACCGTGCAGGCGGAGCGCAGGTGCGCCATCTGCGCCCGGAACGCCTCCGGCGCCACCGCGAGCCCGTACGCGTCCGACTCGGTCGTCGCCACGCGATGGTAGAGGAGGACGACGCCCGCCCTGCCCCGCGCGCCGCGGCGCCCCGTGGCCTTGACTCCCGGCTTGGTCGCGCGCACGCCGACGAGGAGCGGATAGTACGGGTCGGCGGCGTCGAGCTCCTCCGGCCGCAGCTCGTGGGCGGCCGCCCCATAGAGAAAGGCAGCGTTCGTCAGGACGTTGCCGTAAGCAGCAGCCTCGACGTGCTCGCCGCCGAAGCTCTCGCCCGCGAGGAGCCGGGCGCCCGCCTCGGTGAGGCGCCAGTGGTCGCCCTCGGGGCCGTACTCCAGGCAGACGCGGCTCGCCGCGGGAAAGGTGGCGAGCAGGACCCCGCCGGGCTTCAGGATGCGCCGGCACTCCGCGAGCACGCTCCGCACGTCGTCGACGACGTGGGCCGTCTGGGTGAGGATCACGCAGTCGTAGCTGTCGGCGGGGATGCTGGGCGCCGCGCGCAGGTCGGCGACGATCCCGGCACGGGCGTTCTCCGGGACGATGTCGAGCACGTCGGCCCGGCTCACCCGCTCGCCGCCGAAGCGCCGCGCGTAGTCCGACTCCTGGACCTCCAGCACGTCGCCCTGGATGTCGAGGGCGTGGGCGGCGAGGAAGCGCTCGATGTAGACACGGTCCACGGGCGTGCCCCGCGAATAGCCCCAGTCGGGATCGAGAGGGCGCACCCGGCGCAGCTCGCCCCAGTCGATGCCGGCGTCTCCCGCCGCGGCGAGGGCCGCGGCGAGGCGAGCAGCCTCGGCCTTCAGCTCGTCGATCTGGCGCTGGGTCTCCGCCCGGCGCAGGGACAAGCCGGCATGCCGCTGGGCCGCGGCCGTGAGGATCGCCTCCTTCGCCGCCAGGACGTGAAGAGTCGCCGCCTGGAACGCGCCGCGGTGCTTCTCGAAGACGCGCTCGAAAGCGGCCGCGTGCGTCTCGGGGTCCAGGTCCCGGCGGGCGGCGGCGTCCGGCCCGACCGCCTGGTGCAGCAGCGGCTCCTCGATCAGCCGCGCGCCCTTCCCCGCCTCGAGAAGGCGCAGGAACGCGTCGTAGAGCTCGAGGGCCGGCAGCCCGCCGTCGAGTCCGCCGGCGGCCTCGAAGTCTGCGCGTCGGACGACGGTCGCGTCGTGAAGCGCCCACGGGTCCGCGAGGAGCGCAGCGAGGCTCGGCGGCCCGGGAACCTGCAGCCGGTCCGCGCCGGCTCCGACGCACACGACCCAGGAGGACACGAGCGCCAGTGCCGGATCCGCCCCGAACAGCCGAATGGCCTGCTCCATGTAAGCCGGGGCCAGGCGATCTCCTGGATGGGGGAACAGGAGCAGCTCGCCCTCGGCGGCCTGCGCCCCCGCAGCCCGCGCGGCGGCGCGCGTCGCGAACGAGCCGGGCACCACGCGCACGCGGGGGCGCGTCGCGAGATCGTCGAGCAGGGTCCGGCCCCTGAGGTTCGCCGTGTCGGCGACGAGAAGGGTCTCGACCTGCACGCCGCGCTGCGCCTCGAGCGAGCGCACCGTGGCGAGCACCCGGGCCTCGTGGCCGTCGGCGTGGACGACGGCGGTCGCGTCGGCCCGCACTGCCACGGGTCAGGCCCCCGCCGCCGCCGGCACAGGGTCCGGCTCCGCGGCCAGCATCCTCAGATACGCCCGGCCCACGTCGGCTCCGTTGCCCTCGAGTGCCACTCGGCCGCCCTCGAGGAGGAGCGCGCGCGTGCAGAAGTCGGCCACCGTGGCGGGCAGGTGGCTCACGAGGATGACCGTGTAGCCTTGCCGGTGCAGGCGGCGATAGCGCTCCTCGCAGCGCGCCTTGAACTCGGCGTCGCCGACAGCGAACACCTCGTCCAGGATGAGGATGCCCCGGGCGGCGGCGAACGCCACCGAGTAGGCCAGGCGCGCCGCCATCCCGCTCGAGTAGTGCTTGAGGGGGAGGTTGGCGAAGCGCTCGAGGCCCGCGAAGCCCAGGACCTCGTCGATGCGGCCGCGCGCCTCGCGCAGCGAGAGGCCCATCGCGGTGCCGATGAGCAGGATGTTGTCGATCGCGTCCAGCTCGGGGTTCCACCCGACGCCCAGCTCGAGGATCGGCGTGATCGGCGCTCCGATGGCCACGCTCCCCGCGTCGGCCTGATAGATGCCGCTCAGGATCTTCAGGAGCGTGCTCTTGCCTGAGCCGTTTCGGCCCATGATCCCCAGGGTCTGGCCCTCGTCCAGCGCGAGGCTCACGTCGTCCAGCACGGTGAGGCGCTCGAACGAGCGCCGGCGGAACGCGCCCAGGACGTGCTCGCGGACCGTGGTCCGGCGGACGCTCGGGATCCAGAAGCCCTTCCTCAAGTGGCGGGCCTCGACGATCGCCATGGCTCAGAGGTGCTCCGCGGCCCTGGGCGCGAAGCGCCGGAAGACCAGGCTGCCGGCGAGGAGGCACGTCAGGGACATCCCGAAGAGCAGCAGGTGGCCGCGGATCGACGGGATGCGCCCCTCGACGAGCACCGCCCGCGAGAACTCGATCACCGCTGTCGGCGGCCACAGGTAGAGGTTGAAGTGCAGCCGCTCGGGCATGATGTCGAGCGGGTAGACGATGGGCGCGACGAAGAAGCCGGCGTGGGAGATCACCTCCCATACCTGGTTCAGGTCGCGGTAGCGCAGGAACAGCACGCTCGTCGCCAGGGAGAAGCCCAGCACGATGGCCACGAGCTGCGCGGCGTAGGCCAGGTAGAGGGCCACGCTCCCCGGCCCGGCCAGCCGGCCCTGCAGGCCGAGGAAGGTCAGCATCGCCGCGGACACGACGGCGAGGGTGATCAGGGGGTTCGAGAGGGACGTGACCACGAGCACGGCGCGCGGGAAGCGCGTCTTCGTCAGCAGGTAGCCTTTCGCGTGGAGCGACAGCAGCCCGACCTTCGTCCCTTCGGCGAAGAACTCCCACAGGAACAGGCCGACCAGGAGGTTGAGGCCGTAGTTCGGGTTTCCGGAGAAGATGTGGGAGAAGACCCACATGAGGACCAGGAACATCGACGTCGGCTTGAGGAGCGCCCAGACGAAGCCTCCCAGCGTGCCCTGATAGCGGACCTTGAAATCGGTGCGGACCAGTGTCCAGACGAGGCCGATAAAGTCGGGGCGCTCCGCGGCCGCGGCCGCCGTCATCGCGCGCGGCCCCGGGCGGCGTCGCCGAGCCAGCGCAGCGGGGCGGTGACGCGCCAGCTCCACGACCGGCGCAGGCAGTCGAGGTCGTGCTGCAGGCGCGCGCGCTCGGCCTCGAGGGCTGCCGTCCCGTTCCCGTTGCCCTCGGCGCGCAGCTCGCGGAGCCGCTCGGCCATCGCCGCGTCGAGCTGGCCGGCGCGCAGCAGGCCGGAGACGTCGAAGAGCGGCAGGAGCTGGAGCGCCAGGCCGTTCTCGGGCCAGGCGGCGGCCTCGGGGCCGAAGTCCAGGCGGAAGCCGAACTTCTCGCTCAGGACGCGGTCGCCGACGCTGCGGCGCGCCTGCACCGCGCGACGCTTCGCCATCACGTGGTCCATCCGGGA
>DASSJI010000155.1:0-3052 GCA_035691285.1 Vicinamibacteria bacterium
CGCCGTCGCTCTGCGAGCCCAGGGTTGCCGACCCGTGGAGCAGGAACTTGAACGACAGCTCCGCCTCATGGCTCAGGCTCGCCGGAGCCGAAGCACCGCAGGAGCGTACGACACGGGCGTCGGCGAGCCCGCCCGTCGCCGCCGCGATCCCGAGGTCGCGCGCCTCGAAGCCCGCGGCCCCCCAGGGGCGGAAGCGCGCGGCAGCCGCCTCGTGGCGCACGAAGCGCTGGCCGTCGAAGGTGCGCTCGCTCCGCGGCGCGCTCGTCGGGAGCTCCAGCTCGAAGTCGGCGATCGTGTCGTGGCGGGCCGGGCAGGTCACTTCGATCACCTCGAGGCCGGGCGAGCTCTCGAGGACTCGATGGCGGATCCTCGGCGGCTGCAGCACGCAGTCGCCCGCGCTCAGCACGAACGGCGGCCCCTGGTCCTCGTAGACGACGCGGACCCAGCCCTTGTAGCAATAGATCATCTGGAAGCGCACCCTGTGGAAGTGCACGTAGTCGGGGACCGGACCCGCTTCGGCGATCCGGATGTGCGAGGCGATGAAGCGGCCGCCCTGCCGGTCCGGGACCAGGTCGCGGTAGCGCATGCCGGCGCGGCCCGTCCGCCAGCCCGCGTCGCTCATCGGCGTGAAGACGAAGGCGGGCCGGAGGGGCGGGAGCTCGACGGGTGGCTCCGCGGGCGCCAGCAGCACGCGAGTGCCGTTCGGAGCGATCAGCTCCGTGGCGCCGCCGACCGCGGATCCGGCGCAGGCGAGACGCAGCACGGCCGGCGGCCCGGCTCCGTCTCGCTCCAGTCGGAGACGGAGGCCGTGTCCCGCGACGACGACAACGGCGGGGTCGTCGGCGGGGGAGATCGCCGCCACGCGGAAGCCGAGTCGCTCCGTGAAGAACGCCAGGGTCGCGTCGAGGTCGGGACAGGAGAGCACGACCTCGGCCGACTCGATCCGAAGGCGATCGGTCATTGCGGGCGCGCCTCTTTCAGCTCCGGAAGCTCGGGGTCGGCGCCGCGCCAGTTGTCGAGCAGCGCGTCGTAATGGCGGCGGGCGGCTTCGCGTTCCCCGAGCGCGGCCCGGGCGCGCGCCAGCCCGAGCAGCGACAGAGAGCGGTTCGGCCAGCGCAGGAGCGCCTGCTCGAACGCGGCCGCGGCTTCGCGCGGCCTCTGAAGCTCGAGCAGGACCTCGCCGAACAGCTCCGGCGCCGGCTTGATCGGCCGCGGCGGCCCGAGCGGCGGCGGCAGCTCGCGCTCCAGGTCCACCGCCTCGCGCATGCGGGCGACCGCCTCCTCGCCGCGCCCGGCGACCATCGCCCCGATCGCGCCGAGCTCCTTCGCCATGACCGCCACGTCGCTCCGCAGGGTGCCTTGCTCCTTTGATCCCGCGCGCCGCGTCAGCTCGGCCAGCGCCATCCCGGCGGCGGCGGCGTCCCCGCGCCGCGCCGCGCTCATGCCGATCGCGAACAGCTCGCCGGTCGTGTCGAAGCTCCGCGCGCCGGCCAGGTCCTCGTAGGAGCGGGTCTCGACCACGTAGCGGGCGCGCATGTCGGACAAGAGCCCCTTCAAGCGCGCGGCGCCGGTCATGGCGACGGCCGGGCGGATCAGGTCCAGGGTCTCGCGGGCCTTCCGGTAGCGGCCCAGCTGGAGCGACTCGTAGAGGAGCCAGGAGAGGCTGTGGTAGTCGCGCATCGCGATCGACAGCCCCTTGCGCTTGATCCAGGCGTCCGAGGCGTTGAAAGACGCCTCGTCCGAGGCCGCCGCGTCGTGCCACATGCCGAGCTGGAGAAAGATGTGGGCCGGCATGTGCAGCGCGTGGCTCGACTCGGGCGCGACCTTGGCGTAGACGCGCGCGGCGTCGAGCGCCAGCCGCGCGTGTTCCGGGTCGTCGTAGTCGTGGATCAGGTAGTGCAGGGCGCCAGGATGCTTCGGGTCCTTCGAGAGGACCTTCTCGAGCACGACGGCGGCCTTCCGCTGCGCCTCGCTCCCGACGAGGGCGTGCTGGTGCTGGTCGTCGCCGCCCTGACGGAAGAGGGCCGGGCTGCGCGTCGCCGTGCCGAGGATCGCGAGGGCGTAGAAGCTCAGCACCTCGAGGTCATCGGGTTGCGCGTTCGCGAGGCGTTCCATCGCCTCGAGGTAGGCCTGGTCCCGCGCGGCCTTGTCGCCGTCCCCGAACAGCACCTCGACAGCCTGCAGAAAGCCCTGCTCGCGCACCGTCTTCGCCTTGCTCGCCCGTTCCTCGGGCGTCGGCGCCAGCCGGCCGAGGATCCGCCGCGCCATCTCCACGTCCTGGTTGAGCCAGAGCGTCTGGTTGTAGGCCATCGCCTCGCCCCAGTAGGCCATCGCGAAGCCGGGATCGATACGCTGGGCGTCCTGGAAGGCCTCGACGGCATCTTCGTACTGGAAGTTGTGGAGCGCCGTCACGCCGCGCAGGAAGGCGGGCTGCGCTTCCGCCGAGCCGGAGTTCGGGAAGCGGATCGGGACGAGGAGGACGAGCCCGAGAAGCGCCAGCGACGGCACGCGACGATGCTAGCACGCGGCTCCGAGCGACCTCGCCGGCGCGTGCCGGAGCCGCTCGAGCTCCTTCTTGAGCGGTCGCCAGTAGCTCGCGTCCGCTCGCCGCTCGGCCGACTCCTCGCGGGCCAGCGCCTCGGCAAGGAGCGCTTCCTTGCCCGGCCGCGCAGCTGAAAGGAGCGTCCGCCGTCGCCCACCAGCAGCTCGGGTGTCCGCAGTTCGCGCAGCCAGAAGCGAACCTGGGCAGCCGTCGCCTGCTCACGGTGCTGGAAGTAATGGGCCTCGACAAGGCGGCGAATCATCGGCCAATCCTTGTCGCGCTGGGTCTTCTTGGCCTGCACCAGGTCGGAGATCGACATGACGTCGCAACGAGTCCCGTCCGGCAGCGCAAGGGTCGTTCTCCGCTCCCACAGGTCCGGAAACGGAGCCACACCCCTCATCCGCGTCATGATGTCGACGCGCATGCCCTCGGCCTCGGCATGCTCACAGCGAAAGTGAACGGCATGCCCGCGCCGCAGGTACTTCGCTTCGAAAGGCGGCACGGCGATGA
>DASSJI010000156.1:0-87793 GCA_035691285.1 Vicinamibacteria bacterium
GGGCTACTCGGACGCCCTC
Organism: Vicinamibacteria bacterium; assembly: GCA_035691285.1. GTDB lineage: Bacteria > Acidobacteriota > Vicinamibacteria > Fen-336 > Fen-336 > DATFEN01. The sequence continues at coordinate 20 of DASSJI010000156.1, forward strand.
CTGCGCGTCGTTGACGCCTCGGGGGCCCACGTACTGACGTCGAGCCCCTGGGGTCGCATCGACAGCGTTGCCTGGTCATCCGATGGGCGCGAGGTCTGGCTCTCGGCGGACAGGCAGGCGGAGCGTGTCGGGCTGTGGGCCGTGGCGCTCGGCGGCGGAGAACGACGGGTCTACCAGGGCGCGGACCAGTTCTATGTCAGCGACGTCGGCCTGGAAGGACGGACGCTGGCGATCTCGGGCCGCACTCGGTACGAGCTTTGGGGGCGCGCGCCTGACCGGACCGAGGAAGCGGATCTGACGTGGCTCGGTCGCAGCTACGTGACGGATCTCAGCGACGATGGTCGAACCGTCCTGTTCGAGGATGGGCTGTTCGCGAGGAATCTCAGTTACATGTTCCTGGGCCGGACAGACGGCTCGTCGCCCGTCCAGCTCGGCCAGGGCACGCCTGGCGGCCTCTCGCCGGACGGGCGCTGGGCGCTGGGATTCCCCGCGCCGACCAGATCGGATCACCAGCGCACCCTCGCCATTGTCCCGACCGGTGCGGGAGAGATGCGGGTGCTTCCGCGCGGAGCCATCGACCGTTACCTGGACGCGTTCTGGTTCCCCGACGGCCGCCGCATCCTCGTCGTCGGTCATGCCAAAGACAAGCCGGCACGCCTGTTTGAGCAGGATACGGACAAAGGGGAGCCGAAGCCCGTGACTCCGGAGGGCGTCGTCACCCGACACCCGACGGTCGCGCCGGACGGTCGGGGTGCGCTCGCAAGCACTCTGGAGGCGGGCTCCGTCTTCCGCCTCTACCCGTTCGACGGGGGCGAGCCGAGGCAGGTTCCAGGCCTCCGAATCGGAGACGATCCTCTTCGCTTCGACGCGACGGGACAGCACGTATTCGTGCGGGAGCCCACCGCCGCCAACGAGCCCCGCGCGCTCATCGTCCGCGTGGATACGCTCACGGGGAGGCGCGAGCCCTGGCTGGACCTGAGCCCGTCGGATCGCCTCGGCGCGGCGCCCATCTCGATGGTGCGCCTCTCCGCGGACGGACGTTCCTACGCCTACACGTTCGTCCGCGACCAGTCGAACTTGTTCCTCGTCGAAGGCCTGCGGTAGGGCCTCGCGGCCTGTTACGCTTGGCACTCGTTCTGGAACGAGTGCGCCGCTACTCTCCCGCCGGCGCCGCGAACAGCGCGCTGCGCTGGACGTCTTCGTAGCGCACCTTGGCCACGTCGAAGGCCTCGATGTTCGCGCGGAGCTTCGTGAAGGTCTGGTCGAAGGAGGGCAGCGTCTTGCGCTGGCGCGTGAGGGGGGTCGTGCGCGCGAGCACGTAGTTCTTCACGAAGGGGTGCTTGATGCCGCGCTTCGCCAGGGCCGCCACGGCCCCGACCAGGGCCTCGTCCGCGGCGCGCACCTTGTCGGCGCGCTCCTCCCGCAGCGGCAGCGTCCTGGCGAAGTTCCCCTCGAGGAACTTGTCGACGCGCCTCAGGATCGGCGCGAACGCCCCTCCGGCGAAGCGCTTGTTCTTCTCGTAGAGCAGGCCGAGCGTGACGAGGTGGGCCGCCTCGAACTGGAACGCGTAGTCCAGCTCGCCCCTGCGCGGCTCCTCTTCGGCCAGCCCGCGGTACATGCGGATCACCTCGAGCGACCGCTCCTTCAGGTTGTGTGCCTTCTCGGTGTTGAGGGCGAGGATCTGGAAGGCGACCTCGGCCTCGGGCACCAGGATCGCGGGCACGTGCTCCGCCTTGAGCTTCTGGAGGACGGTCAGCCGGTGATGGCCGTTCGGCGTCCAGTAGGTGCCCGGCCGCGGCGACACCACCACGATGGGGTCCACGAAGCGCCCGACCTTCTTCACCATCTCCTGCAGGCGCTTCGCGTGGGTGGGCGAGAGGTCGCGCTGGTAGGGCGTCGGCGCGACGCGGTCGATCGGCAGGAGCGCGAAGGCCTGCCATGCGTCGCCCACCGGCTCGCGGTACGCCCCGAGCACGATGCCGCCGTCGGAGGCGACCTGCTCGAGCAGCTCGCGGAGCCTCTTCGGAGGCTCCTCGTCGGGGTGGCGGCCGTACGGGCGCATGGACGCGCGATTGTAGATCGCCGCGCTACTCGAAGCTGTACAAGGGATGCGCCAGGCCTTCGACCGCGTGTCCGCGTACGCGCACGCCGAACGCCTCGGCCGCGGCGGGGCTCCGCAGCACCTCGTCGGGCATTCCGTCCTTCGCGATGCGCCCCCGGAACACGAGCACCATGCGCTCGGCCCACAGCGCGGCCCGTCCCAGGTCGTGGACGACGGCCAGCACGGCGACCCCGGCGGCCCGGATCTCGTCGAGGATCCGGAAGAGCTGCAGCTCGTGGCCGATGTCGAGGTGTGCGGCCGGCTCGTCGAGGAGCAGCACCTGTGGCTCCTGGGCCAGGCCGCGGGCCAGCGCCGCGAGCTGGCGCTCGCCGGCGGACAGCGTTCCGAGCGTGCGTTCGGCCAGCCCTTCGATGCCGGCGAGGCGCAGCGCCCGGTCCACCGCTGCGCGGTCGACGTCCGTATAGGGCCTCAGCGGACCCCGGTGCGGGTAGCGCCCCAGTGCCACGCGATCGCGGACGGCCAGGGCCGGCGCGCCGTCCTCCTCCGAGGTCACGAGGGCGATCGCCCGCGCCACGGCGTCGCGGCTCCAGGCGTCGAGGCGCCGGTCGAGCAGCCGCACCTCGCCGGCCGCGGGCCGCAGCAGGCCGGCCAGGGCGCGCACCAGCGTCGACTTGCCGGCGGCGTTCGGTCCCACGAGGGCCACGGCCTCGGAGGCGCGAAGCGCCAGGTCGACACCGTGGAGGACGGGCCGCGCGCCACGCCAGGCCGCGAGGCCCCGGGCTTCGAGCAGGATCGCCGGCGCGCTCATGCGCGCTCTCCGCGCCGGATCGCGAGGAGGAAGTAGGGCGCGCCGACGAAGGCCGTGACGCTGCCGAGCGGCAGCTCGTAGCGAGCCGACAGCGAGCGGGCGCCCAGGTCCGCCACGACGACGAGCGCCGCGCCCGCCAGGAACGCCGCGGGCAGCAGGCGCCGCGCCGGCGACCCGACCCAGGGCCGCAGGGCGTGGGGCGCCATCAGTCCTACGAACGGGACCGAGCCGGCCACCGCCGTCGCCGCGCCGGCGACGAGGGCGGCGGCCGCGAAGAACACCAGACGCATTCCGTGGACGGGCAGGCCCAGAGACGCCGCCTCGTCCTCGCCGAGCGACAGCAGATCGAGGGGGCGCGACAGCCCCCACAGCAGCAGGGAGCCCGCGACGACCAGCGCGGTGCCCAGCCCGAGGTGCGGCCAGCTCCGGCCCTCGAGTCCGCCGGCCAGCCAGAACAGCACGGTCTTGACGCGGAACTCCTCGGTGGCCACGAGGAGCATGGAGAGCGCCGCCCCGGCCAGGGCCGAGACGGCGATGCCGGTGAGCAGGAGGCCGTGCAGCGTCGGCCTGCCCGCGACGTGGGCGAGCAGGTAGACGAGCAGCAGGGCGAGGAGCGCGCCGCCGAACGCGGCGACCGGCAGCGCGAGGAACACGTCGGCGGCCCAGCCCGCGTTCACCGCCACCACCGCGCCCAGCGCCGCGCCCGAGCTGACGCCGAGCAGGCCCGCGTCGGCCAGCGGGTTGCGGAACACGGCCTGGAGCGTCGCGCCCACGACGGCGAGGCCGCCGCCGACGACCGCGGCGAGCAGCACGCGGGGCAGGCGCACGCTCCACAGGATGGTCGCCTGCGCCGGCTCGAGGGGCGCGAGGCCCAGCAGGCCCGCGAGGGGCAGCCGCACGCCGCCCACGGCCACTGCGAGCGCCAGGGCGAGCGGCAGCGCCGCGATCAGGAGCGCGAGCGTGCGCTTCGGGCTCACGGCGCCCGCGGGGGGAAGCGGTCCGGGTGCAGGCGCGCCGCCAGGTCCCGGCAGGCGTCGGCCGTGTACTGGCTCAGGGCGACGAGCAGCTCGTTGGGCATCGCCACGATACGGCCCTCTCTCACGGCCCGCAGCGTCCCCAGCAGCGGGTGCGAGCGGACCGCCGCGGCGGCGTCGGGCCAGGTCGTGACCAGCACGACGTCCGGGTCGGCAACGAACGCGCGCTCGGCGCCGGGCGGCGCGATCCCGGCGACGCCCAGCTCGCGGCCGACGTTCGCGCCGCCGCCGCACTCGATCAGCGACCCGATCGCGGTGCCCGCGCCGGCCGTCATGCCTCCCGACCAGTAGAGCACCCGCGGCCTCGGCGCGCCCGCGACGCGCCGGGCGACGTCGGCCAGCTTGGCGTCGAAGTCGCGCACCAGGCGGCGGGCGGCCGTCTCCTCGCCGACCGCGCGCCCGAGCTCCAGGATGGCCTCGCGCACTCCCTCGATCGACGCGAGGCCGCGCATGCGATGGACGCGGATCCCCGAGTCCTCGAGCACGCGCCTCGCGTCGGCGTCGGTGTACTCCGAGACGACGACGAGGTCGGGGGAGAGCGCGACCAGGCGCTCCAGGTCGATCTTCTGCAGGCGCGTGGCGGAACGCGGCACCTTGCCGACCACGTTCGAGGAGGCCGGATCGTCCGCCCAGCGGGTCACCGCGACCAGGCGCGCGGGAGGGAGCAGCGCGGAGAGCACCTCGTCGGCCGAAAGGTTCACGGAGGCGACCCGCCTGGGAGGCTCCTGGGCGCGCGCGACGGCCGCGAGCGCGAGGGCGACGGCGAGGCGCGTCCTCATCCTCAGCGCCGCGCGGAGAAGCGCACGGCCGCCCGCACGCTCCGGCCGAGAGCGGGATAGCCGAGGGCCTCCTGGTAGCGGCGATCGGCCAGGTTCTCGCCGACCAGAAGGGCCTCGAAGCCGCGCCCTAGATCCACGCGCACGCGGGCGTCGAGCCGCGCGTAGCCGGGGTTCTCGGTGAGACCGAGGCCGAGGAAGTCGCTGTCCGCCCGCCGGCCCACGAGGAACAGGTTCACGCCGCCGCTGAAGCGCCCGGCGCGGCCGAACGCGCCGAGCGAGCCGGAGTGCTCGGGCCGCCGCAGCAGCGAGCGGCCCTCGGCGTAGACCGGATCGAATGCGTTTCCGCTCTCGAGGATCTCGCCGTCGAGCCAGGTGTACTCCGCGCTGAGCGTGACGTGAGGCGACGGTGCAGCCTCGAGGCCCAGCTCGAGGCCTCGGGCCCGCGTGCGTCCCAGGTTGACGTAGGTCCCCTCGAACGTCGTGAAGTCCACGACCTGGTAGGCGATCTGGTCACGGTACTCGTGATGGTACGCGGTGGCCTCGGCCCGCAGCCGCCCAGCCAGAAGCCTCTGCTCGATGCCGAGGTCGAAGGTCCGGCTGCGCTCCGGCTCGAGGTCTGGGTTGCCCTGCGCGAAGAAGGAGGCGCCGTAGCTCTGGAAGAGGTCCGGCTCCTTGATGCCCGCGCCGGCGCTCGTGCGCAGCGTCGTGGCGTCCCGTCCGTCGCGCAGTCGCAGCGCCAGCGCCGCCCGGGGCACGGCGCGGGTTCCGTAGCTGCCGTTCCTCTCGACGCGGCCGCCGAGCGTGAGGTAGGCGCGCCGGCCGATCACGACACGGTCCTGCGCGTACGCTCCCACGTTGGTCCGGACGGGCTCGAGCAGGTCGGTCGGCGCGCCGAGGGTTCCCGTCTCGCGCTCGAGCTCGGCGCCGGCCGTGACCAGGTGCCGGCCGCCGAGCTGGGCCTCGAGCTGGTAGCCCGCGGACAGCCGCGTCGTGTCGTTGCGGAAGCCGTCCGGGCTCGCGAAGTCGTACACGGTGAAGACGCCCTCCCGCTCGCCGTCCGAGGGCACGTAGGCGCCCGAGTCCTCGGGGTTCAGCGAGAGCTGGTCGGTGGTCGCGAAACCGAGACGCAGCAGGTGGCTCGCCGAGCCCCGCCCGGCGCGGACCTCGAGGCCGCTGGCCACGTCGCGCCGCTCGAACGACGCGTCGAGATCGGGCCGGCCGTAGGCCGTCTGGCCCGGCGTCCCGAGGCTGGAGTCGAAGGCGCGCACCACGAGCCGCGCGGCGGCGTCGGCGCCGAGGCTCGAGCCGACGGACAGGGCGCCCTCGGTCTCGTCGAACGCGCTGTTCGGCTGCTCGTTGTCCGTCGCCAGGTGCTGGGCCCCGAGGTTCCAGTCGAAGCGCCCCGAGCGACCGGAGAAGCCGCCCTCGGCGCGCAGCCAGGCGAGACTCCCGCCCTCGGCCGCCGCGCGCAGCTCCTGGCCCGCAGCGGGACGGCGCGTCACGAGGTGCACGACGCCCGCCAGCGCGTCGGTGCCGTAGAGGCTGCTGGCCGCGCCGCGCACGACCTCGACGCGCTCGAGCTCGAACGGAAGCGCCGAGCCGAGGTCGTAGAGCCCCCCGGGCTGGTTCACGGGCACGCCGTCGACGAGGACGCGCGCGAAGCGCGACTCGCCGCCGCGCAGGAACGCCGAGCCCTGCGCGCCGACGCCGCCGGTGCGCGCGACGTCGAGCCCTGGCAGCTCGCGGAAGAGGTCGAGCAGGGCGGGCGCCGCCCGCTGCTCGATCCGCTCGCGGTCGAGGATCGAGGTCGCCACGCCGAGCGTGGACGGCACCGCCTCGCCGCGTGTCGCCGCCACCACCACGCGCTCGCGGACCGGGGCGGGCTCCAGCCGGAGGTCGGCGCTCTGCTCGCCCGCGGCCACGTCGAGGCGGGGCGAGGCGACCAGGAGGCCGGGGGTGTCCGACTCGACCTCGTAGCTCCCCGGCGGAAGGGCGGCGCGGAAGCGGCCCTCCGGACCCGAGACGACCGTGTGGGCGCCGCTGGGTCCGCGCAGCGTGAGGACGACCTGCGGAAGCGGCGTGCCGTCGCGGGTGATCACGCGGCCCGCGACGACGCCGGTCTCGGCCGCGGCCGCGGCGAAAGACAGAAGGATCCCGACGCTGCTCGAAAGGAGGTGGCGCATGACAAGTCTCCTCGGACTCCGACGCGTCGGGGCAGGTTTCCTGGCTCCCGGGTCGTCGCTCCGCCGCCCGACCTTCCCCGATCCCGTCCTCCGGGATCGAGTGGTGGCGCCAGCGTGGCGCCTTTGGGCTGCGGGCTCGCCGGCTACAGTGGCGGGACCGCGCAGGCTTTCGACCTGCTTCCCTTTTACCCCCTCGCCTCGAGGGGCACCCCGACCTTGCGCGGCGAGTCTATCACTTCCCCGCGCGTTCCTCGGCCACTTGCTCGCGGAAGCGCGCTTCCGCGCCCGCGAGGGCGGTCCGGCAGCCCTCGGCGTCGACGAAGGGGTTGGCGCGGCCGGCGGCGAGGCGCGCGCGCTTCTCGTGCAGGCCGAAGAGGCCGGCGTGCTGCGCGAGGAGCACGTCGCAGGGAAGGCTCCGGAACACGGCGAAGGTCCGCTCGAAGTCGTCCAGCATCGCGGGATACTTCGGGTTGTCCAGGATCCGCACGCCCGGGTTCACCGCGGTGCTGCCCGCGATCACGACGCGGAGCGCGCGCCCCGCTTCCCGCAGCGTGACGAGCCAGGTGGTCGTCCCCTCGGTGTGGCCGGGCGTCAGGCGCGCGACCAGCGTGGTGTCCCCGACCGTGAGAGCCTGCCCGTCGGCGACGCGCACGTCGACCTTCACGGGCGGGAAGGGATGGCGGTCCCCGAACGCGAAGTCGCCGCGCCCGCCGGCCTCGAGCAGCGGCGCGTCTCCGGCGCTTGCGGCCAGCCGCGCCCCGCTCGCCTCCTTGAGGGCCGCGAGGCCCGCCGCGTGGTCGTAGTGGGCCTGCGAGTTCACGATCAGCTCGATGTCCGCGGGCTCGAAGCCCAGCGCCCGGATGCTCGCGGCGATCTCGGCGCCGCTCTCCTCGATGCCCGAATCCACCAGGACCAGGCCGTGCCGGGTCGCGAGCAGGAACGAGGCCAGCTCCGCCGTGCCCACGTAGTACAGGTTGTCCAGGACGCGGAAGGCCGGCATGGGCTTGCTCCACTCGCGAACGCGGTCGGCGCGCTCGTCGGCCGCGGCCGGGCTCTTCGCGGCGAGCAGGATCAGCGCCGGCAACAAGGCTCGCTTCATGCGCCCATTGTGCCGCAGGGGCTATCATCCCGCCCGATGAACGACCGCTTTCTGCGCGCCTGCCGGCGCGAGCCGGTGGATCGCACGCCCGTGTGGTTCATGCGCCAGGCCGGCCGCTACATGGCCGAGTACCGCGCCCTGCGCGAGAAGCATTCGCTGCTCACGCTCTGCCGCACGCCCGAGCTGGCGGTCGAGGTGACGCTCCAGCCGGTGCGCGCGCTGGGGGTCGACGCCGCGATCCTGTTCAGCGACCTCCTGCTGCCGCTCCAGCCCCTCGGCCTGCCCTTCGATTTCCAGGCGGGGGAGGGGCCCGTCGTCGAACGCCCGCTCCGCACGCGCGCCGATGTCCTTGCGCTGCGACGCTTCGAGCCGCGCCAGGAGCTGGGCATGGTCCTGGAGGCGATCCGCCTGCTGCGGCGCGAGCTCGAGGTTCCGCTGATCGGCTTCGCAGGCGCGCCGTTCACGCTGGCTTCGTACGCGGTCGAGGGCGGTCGCTCCAGGGACTTCGCGCGGACCAAGGCGCTCATGTATGGCGATCCCGAGACCTGGCATCGGCTCGCCACGCTCCTCGCTTCCGTCGTGGGCGACTACCTGCGCGCGCAGGCCGAGGCCGGCGCCCAGGCGCTGCAGCTCTTCGACTCGTGGATCGGCGCCCTCGACGCCGCCGACTACCGGGAGTTCGCGCTCCCACATGTGCGGGCGATCTTCGACGGCCTGCGCGGCGTCTCGGTGCCCGTGATCCACTTCGGCACCGGCACCGGTCACCTGCTGGCGCTCCAGGCGGAAGCCGGCGGCGACGTCATCGGCGTGGACTGGCGGACGCCGCTGGACGACGCCCGCTGGATCGTCGGCCCCGGCGTCGCGCTGCAGGGGAACCTCGATCCGGCCGCGCTTCTCGCCCCGCGCGACCGGCTGCTGCGACGGGTGGACGAGGTGCTGGCCCGCGCCGCCCGGCTGCCCGGCCACGTCTTCAACCTCGGGCACGGCATCCTGCCGACCACGCCGGTCGAGAGCGTGAAGGCCGTGGTCGAGCACGTCCACGCGGGGGCTCGTCCGTGACGAGGACCGACGCGATCATCGTCGGCGGCGGCATCAGCGGGCTCGCGGCGGCGCATGCCCTGGCCAGGCGCGGGGTGCCGTTCCTGCTCCTCGAGGCGGCGGACCGCTTCGGCGGGGTCATCCGGACCGAGCGCGAGGGCGGCTTCCTGCTCGAGGCCGGCCCCGACTCGATGCTCGCGCAGAAGCCCGAGGGCGCCGATCTGTGCCGGGAGCTGGGCCTCGGCGACCGCCTCGTGCCCACGAGCCTGGAGCATCGCAAGGTCTACGTTCTGCACGGGGGCCGGCTCCACGCGCTCCCCGATGGCATGGTCCTGGCCATCCCCACGCGCATCCTGCCGTTCCTCGCGAGCGGCCTGTTCTCGCCGCTCGCCAAGCTCCGCATGGGCCTCGACCTGGTGCGGCCGGCTCGCCGCGACGGCGCCGACGAGTCCGTGGCCAGCTTCCTGCGACGGCGCTTCGGCCAGGAGTGCGTCGAGCGCCTCGGCGAGCCGCTACTGGCCGGGATCCACTCGGGCGACCCGGAGCGCCTCTCGATCCGGGCGACCTTCCCGCGATTCGTCGAGCTCGAGGCAAGGTACGGCAGCCTGGTGCGCGGCATGTGGGCAGCTCCGAAGCCGAAGGGCCCTCCCGCCGCGCCGTTCCACTCGCTGCTCGGAGGCATGGTCGAGCTGGTCGATGCCCTGGTCGCGCAGCTTCCCGCCGGCTCCCTGCGCGCCGGGACGCCGGTGCGCGGCGTGAGGCGCGAGGACGGCTTCCGGGTCGAGACGGATCAAGGGGTCGTGCAGGCGAGGACCCTGGTGCTGGCGGTGCCGCCGGCCAAGGCGGCGCCGCTCCTCGAGTCGCTCGTGCCCGAGGCGGGCCCGGCGCTGCGCGCCGTGCCCTCCGCCTCGACCGCGACGGTCCTCCTGGGCTTCCGCCGCGAGGACGTCGCCCATCCTCTGGACGGTTACGGCTTGGTCGTTCCCGCGACCGAGGGCCGAGCCACCGCTGCCTTGACCTTCGCCTCCACCAAGCTCCCCGGGCGCGCGCCGGACGGCCACGTGCTGCTGCGCGGGTTCGTCGGAGGCGTGCGCGACCCGGGCGCCCTGTCCGGAGACGACGCGACGCTGCTCGACACCGTGCGGCGCGACATGCAGGACGTGCTGGGCCTGCGCGGCGCGCCGGTCGTTGCCCGCGTCTTCCGCTGGCCGGAGGCGACGCCCCAGATGGAGGTGGGCCACCTGGCGCGCATGGCCTCCCTGGACGCCCGTCTCGCGGCCGTGCCGGGTCTCCACGTCGGCGGCGCGGGCCTTCGCGTCACGGGCGTGCCCGACTGCGTCGCCGAAGGCACGCGCCTCGCCGAGGCGGCGGCCGCCTACCTCGCCCCGGCCGGCCGCAGTTCCTGAGGCACGACGTCGAGCGCCCCGATCGGCCGTCCGGGCGGCGCAGGCGGCCTGGGCGGCGTGCGGCGCGTCTCCGGATTGTCGAGGAACTCCGCGAGGTCGCGCTCCGCGAGGCGCAGGTGCGCCTCTTCGGCGGCGTCGGCGCCGCGTCGCAGCTTCAGCTCCGAGCGCAGCCGGACCAGCCGGGCCAACGCCGCGGCCCGAACGTCGGCCGCGGCGGTCGCGTTCGCGGCCAGCCCCATCGTGGCCTCGAGCACGATCCGCTGGACGACGCGACGCAGCGAGCGGCGGCGCGAGTCGGCGTCGCCGGATGCTCCCCAGGTCGCGGCGACGAGCCTTCGGAGCACGCTGTCGAAGCGCAGGGTCTCCGTGCCGGTCGCCAGCTCGAGGCGCTGGGCGCGCTCGGGGTCGAGCAGCGGGTGGACGATCAGGCCGGCCAGGGCACGGGCGGCCGAGAGCCGGTCGAAGCCGGGGCCGGCGCCGGACTCGAAGCGCTCGCGGGTCGCTCGGCGCAAGTTGGGCGGCCCGACGAGCGCCGCGGCGACGCGCTCCGGCACGTCCAGGTTCTCGGGCGCGAGGGCGGCCAGGAGCAGCTCGAGCGCCTCCTTCTGCTTCGCCGCCGGGACCCACTCGGCCGGCGCCTGTCCGTCCCCCCCGACTGCGTTCGTCTGGAAGCGGCCGCCCACGTACTGCTGTGCCGCCTGGATCCCGAAGCGGTGGTAGAGGTAGGCGAAGTTGAAGCGCGGGACGAGATCGTAGAGGGGCGCCCCGGGCGGAAGCTGCTCGGGCCCGAAGCGCTCCAGGATCACGCGCCGCACCTCCTGCGTCGTGCGCAGCCAGGCCACCGGGTCCGCTCCCCAGTCGTATTCGGCCCAGCGCGGATCGCTCGTCAGGGGGTAGACGTTCCCCTGGGCGTAGCCCTTCCGGACGATGCCGTCGAGGCTCGCGGCATCCGCGCCCGGCGTGTAGCCCCAGCGGACCATCAGGCGGTCGTACGAGCCCACGCTCCGCGGATAGGCGTCTGAGAGATCGAGGGCTCCTTCCTTCAGCTCGATGTGCGGCGCGAGGTAGTCCATCACCGAGCCCCAGCCGAACGTCGTGGCCGCCCAGTTGTGGTCGAGGCCGAGGACGTGGCCCACCTCGTGGGCCGCGAGGTAGCGCAGGCGCGCGAGGACGAGGCCCTCCTCGTCGTCGAACGGGCTCCCGGCCAGCTTCGCGAGCCAGCCGGCGTCGGGGTCGTCCCCCGCCGCGCAGGCGCCACCCGGCAGCCGCGCGTTCCGCCACATCAGCGAGGTGGTGCGCCTGCGGTGCGAGTCGATGCGCGCGACGCCGTGGAGGATCTCGCCGGTGCGCGGGTCCGTGCGCGACTCGCCCACGGACCAGCCGCGCTCGGCGCGGTGGATCCACTCGATGCCCGAGTAGCGGGCGTCGAGGAACGTCGCGCCCTCCGGCAGGTCGTCCACCACGATCGCGTTCTGGAAGCCGGCCTCCTCGAAGGCGGCGTTCCACCACAGCGCGGCCTCGCGAACCGCGCTCCGCTCCGGCTCGGGCATCCCGCGCTCGAGGTGGAGGCGGATCGGCTTCACGGGCTCGGACAGCGCCGCGGCCGGGTCCTTCTTCTCGAGCCGCCAGCGGTTCGCCAAATGGCGCTCGAGCGGCTCGGTGAACGGCGCCGCGTGGTCGAGATAGCGCTCGGAGAAGAAGCCGATGCGCGGGTCCTGGGCGCGGGTCGCGAAGCCCGGCGCCGGGAGGCGCAGGAAGGTGTGGTGGAGGAGAAGCGTCATGGTGCGGCCGTCGGGCATCGCGTCGGCGAGGGCAGGCGCCGGGCTGTCGGCGGTGAAGCTTGCGAGCACCTCGATCTCGGTGTTGAGTGGGAAGGCCGCCGTCCTCTCGAGGCGGAACGCCGAGCGCGCCGCATCGTGGCGCCAGCCCGAGTGGCCGGACGCCTGGAGGATCGGCGCCACGACCGTGTCGCGGAGGAGGAACTCCGTCGCGTCGACGAGCACGCGGTCCGCGTCCTCCGCGACCACGTCGAAGGCCGCGAGGATCGCCGAAGGGAAGGACTCCTCGACGACGCGCGTGCGCTCGGGATCGGCCACGCCGCTCCTGTGGGTGGTCTGCAGCTGGCGCAGCAGGGCTCGAGGGCCGACGCGCTCGAAGCGCACGAGGCCCAGGTTGCCGAGCTGGCCGCGGTCCAGGAAGGTCTCGATCACGCCCGCGCCGCCGGCGATCCCGACGCCATAGAGAAGGTCCTCGCCCGGACGAGCCACCTCGAGAAGCAAGCGGCCCTTCGCGGCGTCCCAGTAGAACGGAACGAAGCCGTCGTGACGCCTGAGACCCTGGGTGCGTGCCGCGACCGTGGGAGGGGTCTCGACGGCCAGGACGGACGAGGACAGCAGGAGGTAGGCGAAGAGCGCGCGGAGGACCATGGCGCATTCTAGGCGCGGTCAGTGGCGGCGCTCGCGCAGGAAGGCCCGCAGCGCGTCGTGAAGCTCGGCGGGCAGCGCCGCCCCCGTCGCGTCGCGCAGGATGCGGGGCGTCTCGCGATAGGAGTGGAGGAAGGCCACGCAGCGCGCGCAGCCCGCGACGTGGGCCTCGAGGGCGGCGGCCACGTCCGCGGGCAGGACGCCTTCGAGGTAGTCCATGAGCAGCTCGACGCCGGAGGCGCACACCACGGCGTTCATGGCCGTGCCCCCGCCACGCTGCTCAAGTAGCCTCGGAGCATGAGACGCGCGCGGTGCACGCGCTGGCGGACCGTCGCGACGTCCACTCCCAGGACCTGCGCGACCTCGGCGGTCGACATCTCCTCCAGGTCCCGCAGCACGAAGGCCTCACGGTACAGATCCGGCAGCCGATCGATCCCGGCCCGGGCCCGCTCGGCGAGCAGACGCCGGTCGAGCAGCTCCTCGGCGCGGGCTGCGACCTGCAGCTCGGCAGGGGTGGCGTCGTGGAGGCCGTCCGCGTCGAAGCGGGGCAGGAACGATTCGAGCGACTCGGCGGGACGCCGCGACCGGGCGCGGCGCAGCATCAGGGACGAGTTGGTCGCGACGCGATAGAGCCAGGTCGAGAAGCGCGCCTCGCCGCGAAACGACGCCAGGCCGCGGTAGACCCGCAGGAACGTCTCCTGCAGGGCATCCCGTGCTTCGGACTCGTCCCCGGTCAGGCGGCAGGCCAGGCGGAACACGCGGGCCTCGTAGCGGGCCAGGATCTCCTCGAAGGCGGGCTCGTCCCCGGCCGCGGCGCGCGCGGCGAGCGTCTCGTCGCTCGTCTCCGCGGCGGGGACGTCCATGCCCGCCGAGTCTAGCGGCTCTGGATCGCCGCCTTGACCTTCGCCGCCAGCTCCGGGGTGACCTCCTTCACGCCGTGGACGTCGGCGGCGTGGGCCACGACCCTCTTCAGCAGCTCCTCTTCGGTGGGGGAGTCGGCCGTGAAGGCGCAGCCCTCGACCACGTCGTTGCAGGCGATGTGCTTCGTCATCTCGCTCTCCTCTCGTCGGTTTCGTCCGCCCCCGCCCTTGAGATGCCGCGCTCGCCGCCGTGTGACAGCTGCGGATTGGCCGGTGAGCGCTCGAGGAGGCTGAAGCGAAGCGCGCTGCCGCGGGGGGTGTCGGCGACCTCTTCGATCTTGAACGCGACGCAGAAGTCACGGCCGACCTCGGCGCGGCCCGTGAGCTGTAACACGCCTCCAGTCGCGAAGTCCACGAACAGGAGACCCGCGCGGGGCTGCGCGACGAGGTTGCCGAGCGTGTTGAACATGCCGTTGCCCGGGTAGTCATCGAACGCGAGCCGGTCCCGAGCGAGGACGCGGACGAACCCGGGGAAGCCCCCGCGATGCGACGCGTCGGCGCCTCCCTCGGGGTGGAGGCTCGCGATGAAGAACGTGTCTGCCCGCGCGACCCATTCCTGCTGCCGCGCGTCGAGAACCGAGCCGACGCGCGTGGGCCCGGCGGCGCCTCCTTCCGCGTCAGGCTCCGGGCGTCGGCGCTGAATGTACTTCGGGCAGTTGCCGTAGGCCTGCTCAACGCGCAGGAAGACGCCCTCGGGAGAGAGGAGGCCGCGGCCGTTGAACCGCATCCGCTGCCGCGTGCGCGGGTCGAGCACGAGCACGCCCAGCTCCGGCCGCGCCGCCAGGGCGTCGGCCAGCGGATCGCCGGCGCTCGGACGGGCGGCGAGCCGCAGGAGCGTTCGGTCGACCGGCGCGATGAATCCCGCAGGGCCGGTCAGAAGCGACGCCCACACGCGCCCGCTCGACTCGACGCTCGCGGCCACGGCGAAGCGCTGGCGCGCGAGGAAGCGCTCGATTCCCGCCGGCAGTTCGGACGCGATGATGCGCCCCACCGCTAGCGCCGCTTCCGCGACTCCTGCACGCTCCTGCAGCTCCAGCTCGCCGGGATGGAAGGGGCTCGTCACATGCCTTCGGATGCCGGCGGGCGGCAACCGTGACAAGTGAACAGGGCATTCCGTCCTTCGCCGAGGTCACGGGGCGCGTGTGAGGTGCGTCACGACGCCTGCAAGTGGCTGATCCGGGGCGGTCTGCGGCCCACCTTCGGCTGGCGGCCTGGCACCGCGTTTGCTCCCTCCTCGCGGACGTGAGGAGGAGCCAGATGCCCCGCAAGACGTGGACCCTGGTGATGGCGGCGTCCCTGGCCGCTGGCTGCGGCGCCGTGAAGAGCTCGGATCAGGCAGAGAAGGAAGCGCTGGAGCAGCGCGTGGCGGAGCTGGAGCGCAGGCTCCTGGAGGCCGAGAAGCCGGCGGAGGCCACCCCTGCGCCCGCCCGCGCGGCTGTCGCGGCGCCGAGCCCGCGCCGACCCGTCGCGGTCGCCGCGGAGCCCACGCCGGCGCCGCGGCCGGAGGCGGAGCCCGAGGCTCCGCGCATGGCGCCCGTGATCGAGGGCGCGCCGCCCACGCCCGCGCTGCCGCCGCCACTCGTCATCGCCGAGGGCACGACCCTCGAGTTGATCCTCGAGGACGGGCTCTCCTCCCGGACGAGCCGCGCGGGCGACAGGGTCGTGGCCCGCATCGAGCGCGCGACGTCGCCAGACGGCGAGGTCGCACTCCCCGGCGGCAGCTTCCTCGAGGGTCGGGTCGTCGAGGCCCGGGAATCCGGACGCGTCAAGGGCAAGGCGCGCGTCGACGTCGCGTTCGACAAGATCGTGGTTCGAGGGAAGCGGTACTCCGTCGAGGCCAGCGGCCTCAGCCTCGTGGCCGACGACTCCCACAAGCGCGACGCCGGAATCGTGGCCGGCAGCGCGGCCGCGGGCGCCATCCTGGGCGCGATCACGGGCGGCAGCGCCACGAAGGGAGCGGTGCTGGGCGGCGCCGCCGGCGGCGGGGCCGTGCTCGCGACCAAGGGAAAGGAGATCGAGCTGCCCGCCGGCAGTCCGGCCAGCGTGCGCGTGACCCGGGAGCGCGTGATCGGCTGAGAGGGGGGCCGGCTCGCGTTGCGGCGGGCCGGCCTACTCGCGCGCCGCCGAGCCCTCGGGGCAGGAGGCAGGCTCCGCGAGGAGCGCCTCGATCGCCGCCTCGACCTGCTTGCCGCTGTCCTGGTCGGCGTGGATCTCGCCGATGTGGACGTGGCGGAGGAGGCCGCACTTGTCGACGAGATATGTTGTCGGCCAGTAGCGGGCCTCGAGGGCGCGCCAGTACGCGTGGTCGTTGTCCAGGTACTGCGGGTAGCGGAGGTCGTGGCGCTTCACCTCGGCCTCGAGCGAGGCGCGCTTCTTCTCGAAGCCGAACTCCGGGGAGTGGACCCCGATCACGACGAGGCCCCGCAGACCGTAGACTTCGTGAGCTCTCCTGACCCAGGGGAGCGTGCGGACGCAGTTGGATCAGCCGAAGGTCCAGACGTCGAGCAGGACGACCTTGCCCTTTAGCGCGTCGAGCGCCTGTGGCGGACCGATCCACGCTGCGGCATCGGCGCCGGGGAAGGGTGGCATCGGACGCACGGGTACGGCGGCGCCGGCGTCGCAGGCAAGGGCCGCCCAAGCCAGTCCCAGGAGGCCGGTCGAGAGGGAGCGCGGAGTCACGCCCTCAGGCTACCTCATGCCGGAGCCCAGCGGCGAGCCTCCGTTCTCCCCCGGCGTATCATCCCGCAGGGAATGGGGCGCCTTCGCAGCACGATGGGCACGGGCGCCCTGCTCTTGTTCGGGGTGGCGGCGTCCCTCGGCGTCCTCGAAGTCTTCCTGCGCGTCGTCAACCCGCTGCAATCGCGCCTGTGGGGCGACCGCATCGTCCTCCAGCCGAACTACTCGCAGACGATCACCAACGTCCGCAATCCGCGCCTCGAGCCGGTCATCCACTTCTCGCGGAACTCCCTCGGCTTCCGGGGCCCGGAGCCGCCGCGCGACTTCGCCGGGAGCCTGACCATCCTCGCCCTCGGCGGCAGCACCACCGAGTGCTGGTTCCTGTCGGACGGCAAGGACTGGCCGGCCGTCCTCGGACGCCGGCTGGCCGAGCGCTTCGACGGCGTCTGGGTCAACAACGCGGGCATGGAGGGCCACTCCACCTTCGGCCACCTGCTGCTCCTGGAACAGTGGGTGGTGAAGCTGCGCCCCAAGGTGGCCCTGTTCCTGCTCGGGATCAACGACGTCGAGCGCGAGGACCTGAAGGCGGGCGACCGGGCGCTGGCCCGAGGCGGCCCGTCCTCGGCGTGGGACGCGCTCGTGGGCGGCGCCGCGCGGCGCAGCGCGATCGTCGCGACGCTCGTGAACCTCGGCCGCAGCCGGCGGGCCGAGCGCCTCAACCTGACCCACGGCGACGTGCGGCTCCAGAGGCTCCCGCCCCTGCCCCTGAAGCCGGAGTACCGCCGCAACACGCTGCTGCTCCACGAGCAGCGCTACGTCCCGGGCTACCGCGAGCGGGTGCTGCGGCTCGTTGCGGCGTGCCGCGCGGGCGGCATCGAGCCCGTGCTCGTGACGCAGCCGGCGCTGTACGGAGAGGGCGTCGACGACGTGACCGGCGTGGACCTCGCCAGGGTGACCGTGGACAACGATCCGGAGCACCTGCTGAACGGCAGCCTTTCGTGGCGCATCCTCGAGCTGTACAACGACACGCTGCGGGCGATCGGCCGCGAGCGGGGCGCCTACGTCGTGGACCTGGCACGGCGCCTGCCGAAGTCGTCGCGCTACTTCTACGACTTCGTCCACTTCACGGGCGAGGGGGCCGAGGCCGTGGGCGCCCTCGTGGCTCAGGACCTGTGCCCGTTCCTCGCCTCCCGCTTCGCGGAGAAGGAGCGCGCGGCGTGTCCCGAGGCGCCCGCCACGGAGGCGCGTCCGATCTCGTAGGCGCGGATCTCGCCGTCGTAGCGCGGCGCGAAGGCGATGCGCCGGTCGTAGACGTAGGCGTCGCGGTCCACGAAGAGCGGCAGGACGGGCAGCTCGTCCATGACCCGGGCCAGCAGACCGCCGAGGGCCTCGCGCCGCTCCATGTCGTCCTCGATCTCGGCGCTCGCCTCGATCGCCCGGTCCAGCTCCGGGTCGGCGAGCCCGAGCTCGTTGCTGCGGCCCAGGCGCCGGCTCGGGTCGGGCGAGTGGAGGAAGTCCGCGAGGAACTCGTAGGCGTCGCCGCTGATGCAGGCGACGCGATCCAGCCACACGCTGGCCTCCCGGCGGCGCAGCGCCTCGAAGAACTCGGCGTCGGGGAGGGCCTCGACGTCGAGACGCACGCCGAGAGCGCGGAGGTCGGCGGCGACGAGCCGCGCCGGCTCCTCGAGGACGTGGCGAGTGTGGAGCACGCCGGCGAAGCCCCCGCCCAGGCCCGCCTGCCGCAGCAGCTCCCGGGCGGCGCCGAGGTCGTGGCGCGGCTCGGGCAGGCCCGGATGGAAGCCGAACACGGAGCGCGGGACCGGCTGCGAGGCGGGCTCGGCGTCGGTCGACAGTCGGGCCACGAGCGCCACTCGATCGAGGGCGAGGTGGAGGGCGCGGCGCACGCGCCGGTCGCGGAAGGGGTTTGACCGGCCCGGGACGCCGGGCGAGCGCGTCCGCGCGAGATCGAAGCCAAGGAACTTCGTATACAGGCTCTCGCGGCGGGCGACGCCGAAGCGGGCGGCGTCGGCGAGGGAGACCCGGTGCCCCTGGGCCTCGGCCAGGGCGGTCCGCCCGAGCCGCACGGCCTCGAGGGCCGCACGAGGAGGAAGGCCCAGGTCGTACTCCGCGCGGAGAAACGGCGCCTCAGGGCCCCAATAGCCCTCGAAGCGGGTGAGGCTCAGGCGCCGCGCGCTCCAGGCCTCGATCCGGTAGGGACCGGTGCCGATGCCTTCGGGTCCCCGCGCTCCGTGCGGCAGGATCAACACGCCCGTGAGCTTCTGCAGGAACGTGCGGTCCGGCTCGCGTGTCCGAAGCTCGAGCGTGACGTCATCACGGACGCGGACCTCCTCGACGCCGCTCAGCTTCTTGCCCATCTCGAGGAGCGGGTCGCCCCGCAGGCGCGCGAGGGACGCCGCCACGTCGGCCGCCGAGAAGGGGCGGCCGTCGTGGAACGCGACTCCGCGCCGCAGGCGGAAGATCCAGGTCCGCGGGTCGGGGTTCTCCCAGGCGTGCGCCAGGCGCGGCACGAGCTTCATATCCGTGTCGGTCGCGACGAGCGGCTCGTAGACGTTGGAGAGCAGCGCCGAGTTGCTGAGCGTGTCCTCGCGGTGGGGATCGAGGCTCGTCAGCTCGTAGGAGGCTCCGATGCGGAGCACATCGTCGCTCGGCCCTCGAGGGCCGACGCAGGTCGCAAGGCACAGCGCGCCCGTGACGCTCGCCGCCCGGCTCAGGATTGATGTCGGCACGCCGCGAAGACCTCCGCCGCGAGAAGACATCGGTGCCCGGGGCGGCAATATTCCGGCCTGCGACCCTGCCGTTGTATCGTGGGATCGGATGCAGGACGCCCTCCTCCTCGCGCTGGCGCTGGCGGCGGCCGACCCCAGGGAGCGGGCGCTCTGGCTCGAGGCGACGCCCCTTCCGGCCTGGAACAAGCGGGGCGCCGAGGTGCCCAAGGCCCCCCCCGTCGAGCCGCCGAGCGACCCGCGCTGCGACGGCGCCGCGCGGCCGGCCGCCTCGAAGGAGGACCGCGCCGTCGTGTCCGCCGGCTGGTCCCTGGTCGGCGCCGCCCAGGTGTTTGCAGGCGCGCGCCTGCTCCTGGCGACGGCGGGCCACGATGGCATGTGTCGGCCCCTCGAGTTCCAGGGCTTCGTCTTCCTGGGTGGGCGCCTGGCCGGCCTGCTGTCGCCCACACCGATGCGCTCGCGCACCGACGGCGCGCTCGTCTCCGCGCGCCTTCTCTCCGAGACGACGGTGGAGGCCGAGTTCGCCCGCTACCTCGACCCGGACCCGCTGTGCTGTCCCTCGCGCACGACGGTGGTTCACTACCGCATCGAGCCGGGCTCCGGCGAGGAAGGACCGCTGCTGGTCGCAGAGCGCTCGATCCCCGCCGCTCGCTGACGCGGCGGAGCCGCCCCCACGGCGCCGCTGTCGGCACCACGGCGGTCCGCGGCCCCGAGGAGCGTGCCGTCGGGCAGGCGCTGCGCCGCTTGCAGGCGGCTGCCCCACGCCCAGCCGAGCTCGAGGGCGTGGCCGCGGGCCGCCAACAGCGCGAGGCTGTCCGGGGAGAGGCCGTGCGTCTCCACGAGGATCCGGTCGGGCAGCCACTGGTGGTGGACGCGCGGTGCGTCGACGGCCTCCTGCAGGTTCATGCCGTGGTCGATCAGGTTCACGAGGACCTGCAGCACCGTGTTGATGATGGTCCGGCCGCCCGCCGCTCCCATGACCAGGAGGGCGCCGTCCTTCGTCGCGATCGCCGGCGTCATGCTGGACAGCATGCGCTTGCCCGGCGCGGCGAGATTGGGAGGCGTGCCGATCAGCCCGGTGGAGTCGGTGAGCCCCGGCCCTGGGTTGAAATCGCCCATCTCGTTGTTCAGGAGGAACCCTCCGCCGGGCACGATGCGCTTCACGCCGTAGCCGTCCTCGAGAGTGTAGGTGAGGGCCACGGCGACGCCGGCGCCGTCGATCACGGAGAAGTGGGTGGTCTCGGCGCTCTCGGCGGGCCAATCGAAGGAATCCGGCGCGGACACCGAGGCGCGGTCGTCGCGGATCGTCCCGCGCAGCGCGCTCGCGTACTCCTTCGAGGTGAGCCGCGCCCACGGAGCGGCGTCGTTGAAGTCGGGGTCGCCCAGCAGGCGGGCGCGGTCGGCGAACGCGCGCCGCATCGCCTCCGCCATGCGATGCACGGTGAGGGCGGAGCCAAAGCCCGAGGCCGCCACGTCGTAGCCCTCGAGGACGTTCAGCATCTGGAGCAGCGCCGTTCCTCCCGAGCTCGGCGGCGGCATCGACAGGATCTGCCAGCCGCGATAGCTGCCCGAGAGCGGCACGCGCTTCTTCGGCCGGTACTCCGCCAGGTCCTGCTCGGTGATCAGGCCGCCTCCGCGTTTCATCTCCTCCGCGATCAGGCGCGCGGTGAGGCCCCGGTAGAAGCCGTCCGGACCGCCGGACGCGATGCGGTCGAGGGTGCGCGCGAGATCCTCCTGCCGCAGCAGGTCTCCGGCGGCGAGCGGACTTCCGTCCTTCGAGAACTGGGCCAGGGTGGGCGGGTGCCTGGCGAACTCCTCGCGGACGCCCAGCAGGTCGCGGGCGAGGCCGTCGCTCACCGTGAGGCCGTTCCGAGCCAGCGCGATCGCGGGCTCGATGAGGCGCTTCCAGGGGCGCGTCCCGCGCTCGCTCCAGGCCAGGTGCAGGCCGGCGACGGTGCCGGGCACGCCGACGGCGAGGAGGCTGTCGTGGTGGAGCGCCGCGTCGTAGCGGCCGTCCTTCAGGAACATCGTGGCCGTCGCGGCGGCGGGGGCCACCTCGCGGAAGTCGTAGGCGACGGCCTCGCCGGTCGCGTCGCGGACGAGCAGGAAGCCGCCGCCGCCCACGTTGCCGGCGCTCGGGTGCGTCACGGCCAGCGCGAAGGCCGTGGCGACGGCCGCGTCCACGGCGTTGCCGCCCCCGCGGAGAACGTCGGCGCCCACGCGGGCCGCGAGGGCGTCGGCGGAGACGACGATCCCGCCGCTGGCCCGGACGGGCACGGCCAGGGGCGCCTTGTCGGCGGCCGCGGGGAGGGTGCAGAGGGCGACGAGGAGGGTGAGCAGGCGCTTCATATGCGGCGGATGCTACCCTACGCCGCCCCAGCTCGGAGGTGACGCCGTGTTCCTCGCCCTGCTCGTGCTCGCCGCGCCGCAAGCCGACCCGCCGCGCACCCTGCGCCTCGACTACGTCCACTCGGGCAATGCCCGCGAGGAGCGCTTCGCCCTCGACGGCCTCGCCCTCGAAGGCCCGTGGCCTGGCCGTCCGGACCGCACCCTCGACGACACCAACCTGGGGAAGTACTTCTTCGAGGTCATCGACCGCGCCACGAACCGGGTGCTCTACTCGCGCGGCTTCGCCAGCATCTACGGGGAGTGGGAGACGACCGGCGAGGCGAAGGAGCGCGACCGCGCCTTCCACGAGTCGCTGCGCTTCCCCGAGCCCGCGGGCGAGGTCCAGGTGGTGATCAAGAAGCGCGACGCGCGGAACGCGTTCCGGGAGGTGTTCCAGACGCTCGTCGATCCCAGGGACCCCGCCATCGACCGCGCGCCGCCGCCCAGGGCCGTCAAGGTGTGGGCCGTCCTGGAGAACGGGCGCCCCCAGGACAAGGTGGACGTGCTCCTGCTCGGCGATGGCTACACCGCGGCCGAGATGGACAAGTGGCACGCCGACGCCCGAAAGATGGTGGAGCTGCTGTTCGCCCAGTCGCCGTTCAAGGAGCGCAAGGCCGACTTCAACGTCTGGGCGATCGACGTGGCCGCCGACGAGAAGGGCGTGGCGCGGCCCTCGGACGGCGTCCACCGCCGCTCGCCGGTGGGAGCCGCCTACGACACCTTCGGGAGCGAGCGCTACGTTCTGACCATGGAGAACAAGCGCTTCCGCGAGATCGCGGCGGCGGCGCCGTACGAGTTCGTCGAGATCGTGGTCAACGACCGCAAGTACGGGGGCGGCGGCATCTTCAATCTGTATGCGACCGCCCCGGCGGACAGCCGCTGGATCCCGTACCTGTTCGTCCACGAGTTCGGCCATCACTTCGCCGGCCTCGCCGACGAGTACTACACCTCGGCCGTCGCCTACGAGAAGAAGGAGGATCGGCCCGAGCCCTGGGAGCCCAACGCCACGGCCGACCCGAAGGCGGCCAAGTGGAGGGACCTCCTCAGCTCCGGCGTCGAGCTGCCCACGCCCTGGGAGAAGCAGCGTCTCGAGGCGCTGCAGAAGGACTTCCAGGGCCGCCGCGTGAAGATCCGCGCAGAACGCCGGCCCGAGGACGAGATGGACGCGCTCTTCGAGGAGGAACGCGAGACCGTGACCGCGCTCCTTGCGCGCGGGCCGAACGCAAGCAAGGTCGGCGCCTTCGAAGGGGCGAACTACGAGGCCGAGGGCTACTACCGCCCGCAGGCCGACTGCATCATGTTCACCCGCGACGAGGTGGGCTTCTGCGCCGTGTGCCGGCGCGCCATCGCCCGCGTGATCGACCTGTACGCCGCTCCGGCGAAGCGCTGAAGGCCGCATCGTATAATCGGGGGCTATGGCGAAGACGACCTTGAAGGCCCGTGCCCACCACTACTGGCGGGAGTGGGTGAAGCCGCTCCTCGTGATCGCGATCGTCCTGGGCTCCCTGCGCTCCTCGGCCGCGGACTGGAACGACGTGCCCAGCCGCTCGATGGAGCCGACCATCCTGCCCGGCGACCGCATCTTCGTGAACAAGCTGGCGTACGACCTCAAGATTCCGTTCACGACCGTACGGCTGGCCCGCTGGGGCGATCCGCGGCGCGGGGACATCGTGGTGCTGTGGTCTCCGTACGATGGCAAGCGCCTCGTCAAGCGCGTCGTCGCCGTGCCGGGCGATGTCATCGAGGCCAGGAACCAGCGCCTGAGCGTGAACGGCAGGGCCGCCGGCTACGCGCCGCTCACCGACGAGGAGCGCCAGCGCACCGCGGGCCTCGGCTACGACGCCGGCAAGGTCGCCATCGAGACCGTGGACGGCCGCAGCCATGCCGTGATGGCCGACTCCCTCGAGGGCGTCGGCGCCTCCTTCGCTCCCGTCACGGTTCCGGCGGGCAAGTACTTCCTGATGGGAGACCATCGCGACGACAGCTTCGACTCCCGCTTCTGGGGCTTCGCCGACCGCACCGCCATCGTGGGCCGCGCCTCGGCGGTGGCCCTCTCCTTCGACTTCGGCGCCTGGCGCCCCCGCTGGAGCCGGTTCTTCTCGGCGCTGCGGTGAGGCACGTCCTCGCCGTGGCCGCGCTGCTCGTCGCAACGGCCGCGGCCGCCGAGGACCTCTACCTGAGCCTCGAGGCGGCGCTGCCCGAGGCCCCGGACCTCGTGACGGAGGCTGCGCCCAAGCGCTTCGTCCTGCTCGAGGACGGCAGCGTCTACGTCGGTGGCACTCAGAGCATCGCCGCCGGGCGGCTCGAGAAGGGCGAGCTGAAGGCCCTCGGAAAGCGCCTGGAAAAGGTGCGCAAGACGCCGGGCCTCGGCGCGAGCGTCACGTTCGGAGAGGGCGCGGCGCGCTACAGGCTCGTGGTCGCCAAGGGCAAGCCCCTCGACGTGGTCGCGAGCGGCGATCCCGCCACCGCCCCCGCGGCGCTCCGGGGCCTCGCCGGCCTGATCGCCGAGCTCGCGACGTTCCAGCACCCGTCGCTGCGCGCCTACAAGCCCGCTTCCTACGCGCTGCGCGCCCGCGAGGCGAGCCTGCCGGGCGG
Source organism: Vicinamibacteria bacterium (assembly GCA_035691285.1). Taxonomy (GTDB): domain Bacteria; phylum Acidobacteriota; class Vicinamibacteria; order Fen-336; family Fen-336; genus DATFEN01. Next base: position 24,175 of record DASSJI010000156.1, read on the forward strand.
CTGCCGCTCGTGGTCCTTCCCGGTGCGTGTGGAGCAGGCCGTGGCGGCGGCGCAGCGTGTCCCGGCGGCGGAGGCCGCGGGATGGCCGACCGGTGCTCAAGCGGCGTCGGTGTGCGTCGACGACCGCCGCTACGCCGTGACGCTGAGGCCGCTGCTGCCCGACGAGCGGCCGTGAGGTCCGGCCGTCAGTTGACGTAGCCCAGGGCGCGGAGGTTCTCCAGGGCCTCCGGCGTCATGGGCTCCGCCGCCTCGCCGGCCGCGCGGTCGGGGCGCAGCGCGAGGAGGAAGCGCAGCAGCTCCTGGCGGTGGAAGGCCGCGCGCAGCGGGTCGCTCTCCGCGAGGTCGCGCCGCTCGTCCGGGTCGCTTCCCAGGTCGAACAGCTCGCTCTTCGGCGCTCCCTCCGGCCGCGGGGTGAGCACGAGCTTGTGGCCTCCCTGATGGATCGCGAAGACGGGCAGCGCGCCGGTGTTCCGGCTCACCGTGAACGGGCGACCCGGCGCGCCCAGGGCGACAGGAAGGAGGCTCGTGCCCCTGAACGCGCGCTGCGCGCTCGGGTCTCCGCGCACCGCCATCAGGTCGAGGATCGTCGGCGCCATGTCCACGTGGTCCACGAGCGCGCCGACTCGCCGGCCCGCAAGCCCGAGCTCTCGCGGAAAGCGGACGACCAACGGGATCCGCACGCTCTCCTCGTACACCTGGTCGTTGTGTCCGATGAAGCCGTGCTCGCCCAGGGCCTCCCCGTGATCGGCCGTCACGATGACGACCGTCCGCTCCAGCAGTCCGGCGGCCTCGAGCCGGCTCCGGAGCCAGCCGACCTCGCGGTCGCCGTAGGCGAGCGTGCCGTCGTAGAGCGCCACCAGGCCCGGCAGCTCCTCGGGCCGCGGGTAGGGCTTCTTCGGAGTCGTGCGCACGAAGCGCATGGCGCGTCCGGCCGAAACCGGCTGCGCTCCGGGCGGCAGGAACATGCCGGGGAACGGCGGCGGCGGGTTGTAGGGAACGTGCGGTTCCTTGTAGTGCACGTAGAGGAAGAAGCGGCCCCGCCCCTTGGCCTCGGCGACGAAGCGCTCGAGCAGCGGGCGAAAGCTCTCGGCGCCGACGAGGCCCGAGCCGCGATACAGGCGGTGGTACTCGCGGAAGCCCGCGTCGTAGCCCAGCCCGGGCTCGGCGTTGGCGTTCGCGACGAAGCCCGCGGTGTGCACGCCCCTCGCGGCCAGCACCTGGGCGAGACGCAGCCTCTCGGCGGGCAGTCGTCGCCGCGTGTTGAAGCCGCTCTCGTTCTCGTCGGGGTACTGCGAGGTCCACAGCGAGGCCATGGCCACCCGGGTGTTCGGCGCGGGCGAATGCGCCCGCTCGAACACGACCCCATCTGCCGCCAGGCGATCCACCTCGGGCGTCGTCGGCCTCGGGTAGCCGTAGCAGCCGAAGTGCTTGGCAGAGCCCGCGTCCATGATCACGAGGACGACGTTCACGCCGCCGAGCGCGGCCCGGGCGCGCGCGAGCGCCGCGGCGTCGGGTTCGGTGTGGCTGCCGCCCTGCTCGCCGAATCCGACGACGCGCGGGGCCTCCCACACGCCCCACGTCGGCGCGCCGTCCCGACCCTGCACCTCGAGGCCGAGGAGGGCCAGCTCGCCCGCGGCGACGGGAAGGGCGACGTCGGCGGCGGCTCCTCCCGCGCCGCTCCACAGCTCGCGCGCCTCCGCTCCGGCGCCCAGCGTCACGCGGAACGCCGCCTCCGACCCGCCCGGCGTCCTCGTCCGAAGCAGCACGCGCGCTCCGGCGGGGAGTCGGATGGCGTACGTCAGGCGGCTCGGCCCCGCTTGGATCAGGGACGGCACGCCCCGATCCTCGGTCGCCTGCAGCGCGGGCCCCGACGCGGGGTCTGCCAGCCGCCTCAGCCACGGATCCTCGGCTGGACCGTAGGCCAGCGCGAAGAGACGCGCGGACGCGGCCGTGCCGTCGGGCGCGGGCTCCGGCCCCTTCTCGAAGACGAGGCGCAGGCGATTGGTGCGGGCCTTCTGCAGCGACCTGGGCAGGCGGATGGCGTAGCGACGGCGCCCGTCCGCGAGCGCGACAGCGTCGAGGTCGTGACCGTTGAAGGAAGGCCGGAGCCTCCCGCGAGCCGCGTCGGTGGACGGCTCGAGGTCGAGGACCGCGACCCGCTCCGCCGCTTCCTTCCAATGCAGCGCGACCTGGCACGCGCGCTCGACCTCCACGGACGGTCCCTGGCTCTCGCGGACGACCGAGAGGAACCCGCTCTCCTCGACGGCCCCCGTGGCCGGTGTGCCGAAATGCAGGAGCCGCTGCGGGAACTCGGCGTCGGCCGCGTGGGCGCCCCTGGCGAGGTCGTAGACGACCTGCGCCCGAGCCGCTTCGCGGGCGGGCGGCGACGCAGGTGCGCAGGCGCTGCCTGCGAAGAGCCCTGCAACGACCCACGCGAGCGACCGCCGGCGCATCCCGCGAACTATAAGGCCTTGTCTTGACGCCGCGCCGGGCCGTGCTATAGTGCCGGACGGAGGTCGTCGATGACCGCAACGCCGGTGGCGGGCCGCCGATGAGGCACGGCCCGCGGCACTCGCGGCGCCATCGTCACCCCCACAGGCACGATCGATCCCAAGGGCCCGGAATTCCGAACCAGGGCCCGCGAGGGTCGCGGGATCCCCGCCAAGCCCCCATCCCGACCACGGGCGACACGACGCCCGTGAGCGGCGTGGCCGAGTTGACGGAAGGGCTGGGCGGGTTCCTGAGGCAGGTCGAGAACAACTATCTCCCGCATCGCGACGACGCCGTGATCCCGGCGGTCGTCGCGCGGGACCTCGGGCTTCGCGACGGAGTGGAGCTCGAAGGCCTGGCCCGTGACGGTGGCGGTGGACGCCGCGTTGTCGTCGAAGTCCAGAAGGTGATGGGGCTCGCGCCCGAGGAGGCGCGCAGGCTCCCGCACTTCGCGGACCTCGTCTCCATCAACCCGAACGAGGCCTTTCGGCTCGCGGCCGACCAGCCCGAGACCAGCCTCCGCGTGATCGACCTGATCGCGCCGATCGGCCGCGGCCAGCGCGGGCTCATCGTCTCGCCGCCCAAGGCGGGCAAGACGACGCTCCTCGAGCACCTCGGCGTGGCGATCACCAAGCACCATCCCGAGGTGCACCTCATCATGCTGCTCATCGACGAGCGGCCCGAGGAGGTGACCCACTTCCGGCGCGCCGTGAACGCCGAAGTGCTCGCTTCGACCTCGGACTCGGCGGCCGACGCCCACATCCGCCTGGCGCGCCTCGCCATCGAGCGCGCCAAGCGTCTGGTGGAGACGGGCCGCCACGTGGTGATCCTGCTGGACTCGCTGACGCGCCTCGGCCGCGCCTCGAACCGCGAGATGGGCCCCGGCGGCCGCACCATGTCCGGCGGCGTCGACAACCGCGCGCTGCAGTTCCCGCGGCAGTTCTTCGGGGCCGCGCGCAACTGCGAGGGCAGCGGCAGCCTGACGATCCTCGCCACGGCCTTGATCGAGACCGGATCGCGGATGGACGAGGTGATCTTCCAGGAGTTCAAGGGCACCGGGAACATGGAGCTGATCCTCGACCGGGCCATCGCCGACCGCAGGGTGTTCCCCGCCGTGGACGTGCTCAAGTCGGGCACGCGCCGCGAGGAGCTGCTGTGCAGCCCCGAGGAGCTCGCGAAGCGCCACCTGCTGCGCCGGGCCCTGGCCGACCTGTCCACGGTCGAGGCGGCGCAGTTCCTGATCGACAAGATCCAGAAGACGCCGTCGAACCCGGCGTTCCTGCAGACCCTCGTCGCTCCCGCGCCGGTCGCCGCGCGCCGCTTCCGCTGAGCGGCGGGCGCTCGCGCCGCGCCCGCCGGTTGACGGCCATCGGCCTGCCGGTGACAATCCCCGCCATCGAGGTCCTCCCCCGATGAACCAGGAGCATCACCGCTGGTATTCGCCGCGGCTGGGCCGCGACATGGGCATCAACGTGTACGGCCACTACGGCTCGCCGATCCTCGTGTTCCCGACGAGCGGCGGCGACGAGCACGAGTACGCGGGCCAGGGCATGATGGACGCCCTCGCCCACCACATCGACGCCGGGCGCGTGAAGTTCTTCTGCGTCGACTCGATGAACAACGAGAGCTGGTACAACAAGCGGGCGCACCCGCGCCACCGCAGCTACGTGCAGGCGATGTACGACGCCTACATCGCCTTCGAGGTCGCGCCCTTCGTCCACGACCATTGCCGCACGGCGGGCATCGGGATCACGACGACGGGGGCGTCCTTCGGCGCCTACCACGCGGCCAACACGCTCTTCAAGCACCCTGACCTGTTCCGCCGCTGCCTCGCCCTGTCCGGGGTCTACGACGTGCGGCGCTTCATGGACGGGGACTTCGACGACAACTTCTACTTCAACAACCCGGTGGACTACCTGGCCGGCCTCAACGACTCGTGGTACCTGCACCACCTGAGCCAGGACGACATCCGGCTGGCCACGGGCCACGGTGCGTGGGAGGATTCCGGGCCGACCTACCAGCTCTCGGAGGTGCTGTCGCGGCGCGGCATCAACCACACGGTGGACAACTGGGGCGCCGACGGCGGCCACGACTGGCCTTACTGGAAGAGGCAGATGGACGTCTATCTCGGGCGGCTCTTCTAGGCGGGGGGATGCCCGTCGACAACCGACGCAGGCACGATCGGCTGGGCATCTCGCTGCCCGTGCGGGTGAACGGGCACGATCCCAGCAACCTGCCCTGGCAGGAGATGGCCAAGTGCTCGGACGCCTCGGAGGGCGGCTGCTCGTTCGTGCTGCAGCACGCGGTGTTCCCCGGACAGGTCCTCATGCTCCAGCTCGCGCTCCCGAAGCGCTTCCGCGCCTACGACGCGATGAAGACGACCTACCAGACCTACGCCCTCGTGCAGACCGCTCACCTCGGCGTCGGCGGGACCCGCGTGGGCGTCGCCTTCCTGGGCCGTACGCCGCCGGTGGGCTACGACCGCCTCCCGGGCGGCCGCTTCATGCCCGAGCGGCGCCGGGCGCGACGCGGAGAGATCTACCTCAAGGTCAAGCTCAGCAAGGACGGCTCCGACGAGAAGACGGTGCTCGAGAACTTCGGCCGGGGCGGGGCTCGCGTGATGACCGCGCAGCCCTTCGGCGAGGGGGAGGTCCTGACGATCGAGGACTCGGAGGGCTCGTTCCGAGCGATCGCGGAAGTCCGCTCGATCTACGTCGGCAAGGACGGCATCCGCCGCCTGAACCTGAAGTTCCGCTAGCAGGGATGCGGGCGACCGTGCCCTACCTCCGCTGGAGCCCGATCCGCGCGAACTCGCGATAGGCGCCGTCCTTCCCCCGCACTTCGTCGACCACGTCGAGATGCACCGCGTCGACGCGACGGTACGTCGTGCGTCCCTTCGTCTCGCCGGCGGGGCCCCACTCGACCACGAGCGCGCCTTCCTCGGCGCGAGTCTGGATCGAATACACGTTGCCCTGGGAATCGAACCACGTCCCCGTCAAGCGTCCGTTGGCGACCGCGTAGTATGCGTCGCCGGCGAAGCGCAGGACCGGCTCCTCGCCCACGCGCTCGACGCGATACTCGAGCCGGGTGAAGCGGCCCTCCAGGACCGGCGTGATCGCGAGCTTGGCTCGGCCCTTGCCGCCGATCCAGTTGCCTTCGCCCTCCCAGAGTCCCTGGAGGCGCTCGAGGATCAAGGCATCGGGCGGCGAGGGCGCCGGCTCGGCCGCTGGGGCTTGCGGGGAGCCGGCGGAACTCGAGCCGAGAAGCAGCGCGGCCGCGAGCAGGACCGACATGCGTGGCCTTGGCATGGCGGAGTCTAACGCGCCGTTCGCCGTCCCCGTGCGAGGAACCCCGCCTGCGCCCCGTCGTATAATCCCGTGACGGCGGCGGTGTCGCCGCGCCAATCCCGCGAACGCGGTTCCCCGGAGGCTCCCACCCGTGTCCGACCTGAAGGGCGAGCTGGCCTCGCTCAAGATCGATCGCACGCCGCCGCCCCGGAATCCCTGGCGACGCTCGCTGCTGCTGCTCCTGCCGGCGGCGCTCGGACTGCTGGTCCTGTACGGCCTCCGGGCCAGGCAGACACTCGCCGCGCCGGAAGTCTCCACCGTCGAGGCGCGGGTCGAGGCGGGCGAGGCCGCCGGCGCGCCCGGCACGCCGCTCCTGACCGCCTCCGGCTACGTCGTGGCGCGGCGCAAGGCGGTGGTCTCGGCGAAGATCCAGGGACGGCTGGCGCAGCTCCGCGTGGAGGAGGGCAGCCGCGTCCGCGAGGGCGACGTCATCGCGCGCCTCGAGGATGCCGACTTCGTCGCCTCGGTGGAGAGGGCGCGCGCCGCGGCGCAGCGTGCCGAGGCCGACCTGGGCGAGAACCGACGCCAGCTCGCGCTCGCCGAGAAGCTGGCACAGCAGGACGTGCTCGCCCTGGATCAGCGCGACGCGGCGCAGAGCCGGGTCAGGATCGCCGAGGCCGCACTCGCCCAGGCGCGGGCCGATCTGGTCTTCGCGGAGGCCCAGCTCCAGAACACCGTGATCCGGGCGCCCTTCACCGGCGTGGTCGTGAAGAAGATGGCCGAGGTGGGCGAGAGCGTGGCGCCGATCCCGCCGGGCGTGAACATCTCGACGGCCTCGGGCGCGATCGTCGCGCTCGCCGACCTGGCCACCCTCGAGGTCGAGGCCGACGTGGCCGAGGCGAACGTCGCGAAGCTCTCTGACGCGCAGCCGGCCGAGGCGACCGTGGAGGCGTTCCCGGACCAGCGCTACAAGGCGGTGCTGCGCCAGGTGATCCCGACCGCGGATCGCACCAAGGCGACCGTCCAGGTCAAGGTCACGATCCTCGACAAGGACAAGAATCTCAAGCCGGAGATGAGCGCCAAGGTGACGTTCCTCGAGAAGGAGGCGCCGCGAGACGAGGGAGCGCCCCCGCCCCGCGTGGTCACGGCGCCCGCCGACGCCGTGGCGAGCCGCGACGGCAGGTCGGTGGTGTTCGAGGTGGTCGAGGGCCGTGCGCGGCGGCGCGCCGTCAGCGTGGGCGGGGAGCGGCAGGGCCGGGTCGTGATCCGGGAGGGCCTCGCGGGGGGAGAGCTGCTCGTGGCGCGGCCGCCCGAAGGCCTGAAGGACGGCGACGCCGTCCGCGTCAAGGGGTAAACCGCATGGCGATGGTCGAGGTCCGTGGCGTCCGCAAGGTCTACAGGCGCGATACGCAGGAGATCACCGTGCTCGACGGGATCGAGCTTCAGGTTCCCGAGGGGGAGTTCGTGGCCCTCATGGGGCCGTCGGGCTCGGGCAAGACGACGCTCCTGAACCTGATCGCGGGCATCGACCGGCCCAGCTCGGGACAGGTGGTGGTCGCCGGCACCGACGTGGGGGCGCTCTCCGAGAGCGCGCTGGCGGCATGGCGCAGCCACAACGTGGGCTTCATCTTCCAGTTCTACAACCTGATCCCCGTGCTCTCGGCCGTGGAGAACGTGGAGCTGCCGCTCCTGCTCACGAGCCTCGGCAAGCGCGAGCGCCGCGAGCGTGCGCTGACCGCCCTCAAGGTCGTCGGCCTCGCCGACCGCGCGCACCACTACCCGCGACAGCTCTCGGGCGGCCAGGAGCAGCGCGTCGCGATCGCGCGCGCCTTCGTGACCGACCCCAAGGTGCTGGTCGCGGACGAGCCCACCGGCGACCTCGACGCGAAGAGCGCCCACGAGATCCTCGAGCTCATGGAGACCCTGAACCGCGAGTTCAAGAAGACCATCGTGATGGTGACCCACGACCCGCGGGCGGCCGACCGCGCCCACAAGCAGCACCATCTCGAGAAGGGCGTTCTGGTGGACGGAGCGGTGAAGACCGGAGCCTACTAGGACCGGGGCATGAAGTACCTTCCCTTCATCTTCAAGCATCTGCGGCGCAACTGGATCCGGACGACCAGCACTGTCGTGGCCATGGGCGTGTGCATCTTCCTCTTCTGCACCCTGCAGTCGGTGCTGGCCGCCGTCAACACGCTCCTCGAGGCCTCGAGCGCGAACCGGCTGGTCACACGCCACGCCGTCAGCCTCGTCTTCAGCCTGCCGCTGTCCTACGGAAGCCGCATCCAGTCCGTGCCGGGCGTCAAGCGCGTGGCCATCACCTCCTGGTTCGGCGGTTCGCTGCCGGCCAAGAAGGAGGGCAAGGGTGACGCGGCCCCGGAGGCCACGACCGACTGGAGCAACTTCTTCCCGAACATGGCGGTGGAGGCGGAGCCGTACCTGGCCATGTACCCGGAGTACGAACTCCCTCCCGAGCAGTACCAGTCGTTCCTCCAGGACATGCGGGGCTGCTTGATCGGGCGCAAGCTGGCGAACAAGTTCGGCTGGGAGCTCGGCGACCGGTTCTTCCTGGAGAGCTTCATCCCGCCGTACCGCAAGCCCGACGGCCCGTTCGAGTTCGTCGTGAGGGGGATCTTCGACACCGATCCGGCGAAGTATCCGGGCACCGACACCGGGATCATGTACTTCCACCACAAGTACCTCTACGAGGCGACTGGAAGGAACGTCGGCGCCGGGACCTACGCGATCGAGATCGACGACCCCGACCGGGCCGGCGAGGTGAGCAAGGCCATCGACGCGCTCTTCGAGAACAGCGACGCCCAGACCCGCACCGAGACCGAGAAGGCCTTCGCGGCCGGCTTCATCTCCATGGCCGGAAACCTCGCGCTGCTGCTCAACGGCATCGGCCTGGCGGTGACCTTCACGATCCTGTTCGTCACGGCCAACACGATGAGCATGGCCGTCCGCGAGCGGCGCACGGAGATCGCGGTTCTGAAGACCCTCGGCTTCTCCAGCGGCCGGGTGATGGGGCTCGTGGTCGCCGAGGCGCTCCTGCTCGGTGTCCTGGGCGGGGCCCTCGGCATCGGCGGCAGCCAGGGAATCATGTGGTTGCTGACGTCCACGCCCGGGATCAGGGACGTGCTCGCGGGCATCGGGCTGACCGAGCTGCACCTGCAGCCGGTCGTCGCCGCCCTGGGGTTCGCGGTCGCGCTGTTCCTGGGCTTCGTGGCCGGCTTCCTGCCGGCCCTGGGCGCGTACCGGGCCCGCATCACCGACATGCTGAGGACGGTGTAGGGTGGCGCTCCCGCTCGCGTACAACGTCCGCAACGTCCGCGTGCGCTGGCAGGTGACGCTGCTGGCGACCTTCGGCATCGCCCTCGTCGTGGCGGCCTTCGCCGTGCTGATGGCCATGTCCGAGGGCTTCCGCGCGGCGCTCCGGTCGACGGGCCGCGCCGACAACGCGATCGTCGTCCAGCGCGGCTCGGCCTCCGAGCTGACCTCCGGCGTTCCCCTCGACCAGCGCAACATGATCATCGTGGACGAGCGCGTCGCCCGCGACGCGGACGGGCGGCCCCTCGCCTCCTGGGAGTGGGTCGTCGTGATCAGCCTTCCGAAGATCACCGACGGGCAGCAGACGAACGTCACGATGCGGGCCGTGACGACGCGCGCCTTCGAGGTGCGCGGCGGCATCAGGGTCGCCGAGGGCCGCAACTTCACCCCCGGCCTCGACGAGGTGATCGTGGGCCGCAAGCTGACCGAGCGCATTCAGGGCATGCGCCTCGGCGGCACCGTGAAGTACCAGCAGAAACGCTTCCAGATCGTCGGCATCTTCGACTCGCAGGGCGGCGCCTTCGAGAGCGAGGTCTGGGGCGACTACGACACGCTGGGCGCCCTGTTCCAGCGCGGGGCCGGATCGAACTCCCTCGTGGTGCGCATGAAGGACCCCGCCGAGATCCCGGCCCTCGACCGCTGGATCCGGGCCCAGCCGAGCTGGCAGCTGCAGGCCCTCGAGGAGCGCAAGTACTACGAGGAGCAGGCAGGCCCGCTCTCGAGCATCCTGCGCAGCCTCGCCACCTTCGTGGCGCTCATCATGGGCGTCGGCGCCGTCTTCGGCGCCATGAACACCATGTACGCCATCGTCGCGGCGCGCACGCGGGAGATCGGCACGCTCCGCGCCCTGGGCTTCTCGAGGCGCTCGATCCTGCTGTCCTTCGTGATCGAGTCGATGTTCCTCGCGGTCGTCGCGGGCGCGATCGGCTGCCTGCTCGCCGTGCCGATGCACGGCTTCTCCACCGGCACGGGCCAGACCCAGAGCTTCAGCGAGATCGGCTTCGACTTCCGGATCACGCCGGCGATCGTCACCGCCGGCATGGCCTTCGCGGCGCTGATGGGACTGCTCGGCGGCCTGCTGCCCGCCCTGCGCGGAGCGCGGCTGCCGATCACGACGGCGCTGCGGGAGGCCTAGCGGGACGCTCTCACCGCGAGGGCGTCGCCCAGGAAGCGCAGCCCCGTCTCGGCGACGCTCAGCACGTACTCGTAGCCGTGGTCGCCCGGGGACAGGGCGAAGGCGTGCTTCACGCCTCGGGCCGCGAGCGCGTCGTGCAGCGCCTGGTTGCCCTTCGCGAGGCCGTATCGGTCCTGGGCGCCGCAGTCGAAGCGGAGGGCGGGGGTCCTCCGCGCATCGGCGTTCGCGGCGAGCCGCAGCGGGTCGTTCGCCGTCCAGAGCGCGGGATCGATCGGATCGCCGAACACCCGATAGAAGGCGTCCATCTGCCAGCGGCCTGCGCCGGCCTCTCGGGTGGGCAGCGCGTCGAGCAGCATTGCGCTGTGCGTGTTCACGGCGAAGTAGGCCTCGGGCTGCGAGAGGGCGATGCGCAGCGCCGCGTAGCCCCCCATCGAGACGCCCCACAGGCCACGTGCGTCGCGCCCCCGGTGGACGCGCAGGTTCGCCTCGATCCAGGCCGGCGCGTCCTTCGTGACGAGGTCCTCGTAGCGTCCGGCCGGGCCGTTCACGAAGAAGCTGTTGCCGCCGTCCACGGCGACGACCACGAACTGCGGCATCCTGCCCTCGGACCACAGGCGATCGAGGAGCATCGCGAGCCCTCGCCGCTCCCAGAAGCCGTGGCTCTCGAAGAGGCCGTGAAGGACGACGAAGTAGGGGAAGCGCCGGCCAGGAGAGCCCTCGTATGACGGCGGGAGCTGGATGGCAAGGCCGACGTCCCGGCCGAGGCTGGGCGACGGCATCGTGGCGGGGCGGACCTCGGCCGCAGCGCGCAGCGACGTCACGAGGAGGAACGTCAGGGCGAGCCGGCGCATCAGGCCTTCCTTTCCAGATGGCGCTTCACGCGCGCGAGCACGCCGTCCAGCTTGCGCGGCGTCAGCTTGCCGGTGAAGGTGTTCTGCTGGGAGACGTGATAGCTCGCGAACAAGCGCAGCCCGCTCCCGAGGTCGTGCTCGATGCCGTGGCCGAAGGCGTAGGCGCGGCGTGGGATGCGCCCCTCGTCCTTGAGCATGGCCAGGAAGCCGTCCATCGCCAGCTTCCCCTGGGCCAGCACGGCTCGGACGTCCGGCAGCAGCGTCCACTCGCGCAGCAGGTATCTCCGGCAGCGCGCGACCTCCGCGCGAGCCGGCTTGTTGGCCGGTGGCGCGCAGCGGACGAGGGGAGCGATGTAGGCGTCGCGGAGCTCGAGGCCGTCGTCGCGGGCCACCGAAGTCGGCTGGCTCGCGAAGCCGGCGCGGTGGAGCGCGGCGAAGAGGAAGTCGCCGGAGCGGTCGCCGGTGAAGACGCGGCCGGTGCGATTGCCTCCGTGGGCGGCGGGCGCGAGGCCGACGATGAGGAGCCGCGCCCGGGGATCGCCGAAACCCGGCACGGGCCGGCCCCAGTAGGGCTCGTCCCGAAACCGCCTCACCTTCTCGCGAGCGACGCGCCGGCACCACGCTCGCAGCCGCGGGCAGCGCTCACAGACGACTACGTCGCGGGTGACGCGAGCGAAACTGTCCGTCATCACCCGAGTATAGCGATCATGCGGTTTCCCCCCTTCGTCCCGCGGAAGTAGCATTGCGTCGGCGAGGAAGCCATGAGCGAAACGATGACCGCACCACGCAGCCTGCCGCTGTCCGACCTCAGCGAGGAGGAGCAGCTCTTCCGCGAGCAGGTGCGTGACTTCGCTGAGAAGGAAGTCGCGCCGCTGATTCGCAAGATGGACGAGGAGGCGAAGATCCCGCGCGAGCTGATCGACAAGTGCTTCCAGCTCGGGATCATGGGCATCGAGATCCCCGAGAGGTTCCAGGGCGCCGGGGCCACGTTCTTCATGTCGGTGCTGGTCGTCGAGGAGCTGGCGCGCGTGGACGCGTCGCTCGCGGTGCTCGTGGACGTCCAGAACACCCTGGTCAACAACGCCGTCCTGCGGTGGGGCACCGAAGACCAGAAGTCCCGCTACTTCCCCAAGCTGGCGTCGAAATGGGTGGGCGCCTACGCGCTCTCGGAGGCGGGCTCGGGCAGCGACGCCTTCGCCCTCGCCTGCCGGGCCGAGGACAAGGGCGATCACTACGCGCTGACCGGCCAGAAGCTGTGGATCACGAACGCGGCCGAGGCGGAGCTCTTCATCGTGCTCGCGAACCTCGACCCGGCCAAGGGCTACAAGGGGATCACGGCCTTCCTCGTCGAGAGGGGCTTCTCCGGCTTCACCGTCGGCAAGAAGGAGGACAAGCTCGGGATCCGGGCGAGCTCCACCTGCGAGCTGATCCTCGAGGGCTGCAAGGTGCCGAAGGCCAACGTCCTCGGCGAGGCCGGCAAGGGCTACAAGATCGCCATCGAGACCCTGAACGAGGGACGGATCGGCATCGGCGCGCAGATGGTGGGCGTCGCCCAGGGCGCCTACGAGCACGCCCTCAAGTACTCCCAGGAGCGCCAGCAATTCGGCAAGCCGATCGCGGAGTTCCAGGGCATCCAGTTCCAGCTCGCCGAGATGGCCACCCAGATCGAGGCGTCGCGCCTGCTCACCTACAACGCGGCGCGGCTACGGGACGTCGGCAAGCCCTTCATCAAGGAGGCGGCCATGGCCAAGCTGTTCGCCTCGCGCGCCGCCGAGTACGTGGCCAGCCGGGCGATCGAGACCTACGGCGGCTACGGCTTCACCCGCGAGTACCCGGTGGAGAAGTACTTCCGCGACCAGAAGGTCGGCCAGATCTACGAGGGCACCACGAACATGCAGCTTCTCGTGATCGCGAAGCAGGTGCTCGGCAAGATGTAGGCGGCCGGCTAGAACACCAGGGGCTGGTCGGCGTCGATCTTGAAGCGGAACGTGCGCGTCCAGCCGGGCAGCACCTTGCCCTCGCGCTCGTACTCGCAGTTGATGCGACGCGAGGTGTCGAGGGTCTGGATCCTGAAGCAGCTCTTCTGGATGTAGCCGTCCAGGCGGTTCTCGACGACCTCCTTCATCAGCATGTCCACGAGCTGGTCGTCCTTTATGTTACGGGGCGTGCGGCAGATCTGGTTGACCTTGTCGGCCAGGTTGTACTGCGCGATGTAGATCGGCACCACGTTCCACCCGGCGTAGATCGTGAGCGCGAAGACCCCGAGCCAGATGAAGCTCTGGAGCCGGCCCTCGCCCCGTTCGCGGTGCATCGTCATGGTTCTCATCTCCTCCATGCGGCTTCAGCGAATGACGTGGAAGAAGCGGTCCCAACGCGTGCGGCCCAGCGCCGTCGCGGTGTCGCGAAGCCAGGCCAGGGCTCCGCTCCGCCGGTACTCCTCGCGCGTGGCCGCGTAGGACCAGTATACGAAGAGGGCGCGCCCCTTCACCAGCTCGCGGGGGAGGAAGCCCCAGATGCGGCTGTCGTTGCTGTTGTCACGGTTGTCGCCCAGGACGAAGAGCTGGCCCTCGGGGACGCGGAGCGGCCCGTAGGGGGTGCGCTCGCGGCCACCCAGGCCGCCCGCCTCCACCTCGCTCGACTCGCCCTGGTCCGCGTCGAGGAAGTGCACGTAGGCGGTCTCGTCGAGCGGCCGGCCGTCGACGAGCACGGTCTTGTCGTGGATCTCGACCGTCTCCCCGGGCAGCGCCACCACGCGCTTGACGTAGTCCTTCTCCGGGTTCTCGGGAAAGCGGAACACGACCACGTCGCCCCGGCGCACCTCGCGCTTGGCGAGGAGCAGGTCCTCGACCCTTCCGATCGACGGCGAGTACACGAGGCGGTTCACGAACAGGTGATCGCCGATGAGCAGGTTCGGCTCCATGGAGCTCGTGGGGATCTTGAACGCCTGGATCGCGAAGGTCCGCACGAAGAGCGCCAGAACCACCGCCACGACGATGGCCTCGAGGTACTCGCGGGCCACGGACTTCTTGAAGGCCGGGACGGCGCCGTTTCCAGCGGCGGGGCCGCTCATCGCCCGGTATTCTAACGTCAATTCAAGGGTTCGCCGTCACTCGTCGACCCGCAGCACGGCCAGGAACGCCTCCTGGGGGATGTCCACCGTGCCCACGCGCTTCATCCGCTTCTTGCCTTCCTTCTGCTTCTCCAGGAGCTTGCGCTTGCGGGTGATGTCGCCCCCGTAGCACTTGGCGAGCACGTTCTTGCGGAGGGGCTTCACCGTCTCGCGGGCGATGATGCGCGAGCCGATCGCCGCCTGGATCGCCACCTCGAACATCTGGCGCGGGATCAGCTTCCGCATCTTCTCGACCAGGGCCTTGCCGCGCTGATAGGCGCTGTCCCGGTGGACGATCAGGGACAGGGCGTCCACGGGGTCGCCGTTGACGAGCACGTCGAGCTTGACGAGGGGCGAGACCCAATGCCCGGTGAACTGGTAGTCCAGGGAGGCGTAGCCCTTGGAGGCGGACTTCAGCCGGTCGTAGAAGTCCAGGAGGATCTCGTTCAGGGGCAGCTCGTACTCGATCATCACGCGGGTGGTCGTGATGTAGTGGATGCCCTTCTGGACGCCCCGCTTCTCCTGGCACAGCTTCAGGATCGGGCCCACGAACTCGTCGCCGGTGAGGATCGTGGCGGTGATGATCGGCTCCTCGATGGAGTCGATGGCGCCTGGCTCTGGGAGGCGGGCCGGAGAGTCCACCTCCACCACCTCGCCGTCCGTCTTGAGCACCCGATAGCGCACGGACGGAGCGGTGATGAGCAGCTCGAGCCCGAACTCGCGCTCGAGCCGCTCCTCGACGATCTCCATGTGGAGCAGGCCGAGGAAACCGCAGCGGAACCCGAAGCCGAGGGCCGTCGAGGTCTCGGGCTCGTAGAAGAAGGACGAGTCGTTGAGGCGCAGCTTCTCGAGGGCCTCGCGCAGCTCGGAGTACTGGTCGGCGTCCACGGGGTACAGGCCCGCGAACACCATCGGCTTGATCTCCTTGAACCCCGGCAGCGGCTCGGGGGCGGAGTGCTTGTCCGTGGTGAGCGTATCGCCGATCGCGACGTCGGACACCTTCTTGATTCCCGCGATCACGAAGCCCACCTCGCCTGCCGCGAGGGAATCGACGGGCAGGGGCTTCGGCGTGAAGACGCCGAGCTGCTCCACCTCGTGGACGCCGCCGGACGCCATCAGGCGGACCTTCGTCTTGGGCTCCAGGCGGCCGTCCACGATGTGGACGAGGACCACGACGCCCCGGTACTGGTCGAACCACGAGTCGAACACGAGCGCCCGCAGGGGCGCGTCGGGGTCGCCCTTGGGCGGCGGCACCCGCGCGACGATCGCCTCGAGGATCTCGTCGATGCCGAGCCCTTGCTTGGCCGAGGCCGGAATCGCGCCGGACGCATCGATCCCGATCACGTGCTCGATCTGCTCCTTCACTCGCTCGGGCTCGGCGCCGGGCAGGTCGATCTTGTTCAGCACCGGGATGATCTCGAGGCCCGCGTCGGCCGCCAGGTGGGCGTTGGCGAGGGTCTGGGCCTCGACGCCCTGGGAGGCGTCCACCACCAGCAGCGCCCCCTGGCAGGCCGCGAGGGAGCGCGAGACCTCGTACGAGAAGTCCACGTGGCCCGGTGTGTCGATGAGGTTCAGGATGTAGTCCTGCCCGTCCCGGGACTGGTAGTGGAGGCGCACCGAGTGCTGCTTGATGGTGATCCCGCGCTCCCGCTCGAGGTCCATCGCGTCCAGGAACTGCTCGGTCATCTCGCGCTGCGAGAGCGCGCCCGTGCGCTCCAGCAGACGGTCCGAGAGGGTCGTCTTGCCGTGATCGATGTGGGCGATGATCGAGAAGTTGCGGATGTTCCTCATCGGCGGGGCGGACGGCCGGGGAGGCGGGAGACCACAGGGGAGTGCGGGGAGCGCTTCACCAAACGCCCGATTCTAGCCGATCGTTGACCCTCCACGCCCCGCGGCGTATCCTCAGCGTCTTCCGAAACGAGCCGCCTTGCCGCTGAGAGCGCCGTGAGCGTAGAGGGCCGTCCCCTGGCGGAATCGCGGCTGCGCCGCCTGCGGCTCGACGCCGGAGACGTCGTCTTCGTGTGCGTGGCGGTCGCCGCGGTCGTCTTTCCGCTGCGCCTCTCCGAAGGCCCGCCCGCCGAACGCTTCCTGCCCGAGCTCCTGAGCGCTCTCATCGACCTCGCCCTCGTGTGGCTCCTCCTGCGGGCGGCGGCCACGCCCCGGCTGGACCGGGGCAGCGTCCGGGCGTTCCGCCTCCTGGCGGCCGCGCGGCTCTGCGCCCTCGTCGGCAACGCCGTGTGGTACGTCGATGAGCTGCGAGGTGCGCCTCCGGAGCTGTCGCTCAGCCTGGCCCCCTACACGGCGTATTACGGCTTCCTCCTGGCCGGCGTGCTCTCGTTTCCGATGCTGTTCGCCACGCCAGGCGAGAGGGCCCGATTCCGGCTCGACGCACTCGCCATCCTCGTCGGGGGCGGGCTCGTCCTGCTCCTCGCCCTGGGCGATCGATCCGGCGGGACGCCCGCCGAGTCCGTCGTGTTCGCCCTCTACGCGCTCGGGGACCTGGTGCTGCTCCTCGCCGCAGCCCTGCTGCTGCTGCGCCGTGACCCGCGCAGCGGAGCGACCTTTCCGCTGCTGGCAGCCTGTCTGCTCCTCACGCTTCTCGGCGACTCCCTGGCAGCCGCGCGTCCGCTGGGGCTCTCGCTGCCCGAGCCAGCCGTCCCCCTCACGGTGCGCGCCTCGCGGCTGTGTCTCGCGGCGGCTGCGTACGTCTTCCGGCGGCAGGCGCTCGCGCACCAAGGCGTGGCGGCAGCCATCGCCCGGCCCAGGCGACGCACGCTGCTCCCCTTCGCCGCGATGGCCTCCGGCTATGGCGCCGTGCTCGCGGCGTCGATCCAGGGGCATCGGGCGCTTCCGGTGCTCGTCGTGGGAGTCGCGGCCCTCACGTTCCTGGTCGTGTTCCGCCAGATCGCAGCCGAGCGCGAGAACGCGCGGCTTCTGGCCGAGCAGATCACCCTGAAGGACAAGGCGCGCTTCGAGGCGCTCGTCGAGAGCAGCGCCGACGTCGTGACCCTCATCGACAGGGGCGGGCGCTTCCTGTACGCGAGCGCGTCGCTCGAGCGCGTCTTCGGCATCAGCCCCGAGCAGGTCGTCGGACACAGCGCCTTCGAGAGCATCCACCCCGACGACAGGGAGCGCTGTCGCCGGATCTTCGAGGACTGCATCGCAGTGCCCGGCAGCCGGGCCCACGCCGAGCTGCGCATGCGCCATCGCGACGGCGCGTTCCGCCACGTCGAAGCGGACGCCGTCAATCAGCTCGACAACCCCGAGATCGGCGCCCTCGTGGCGACCTTCCGCGACGTGAGCGCCCGCCGCCGCGCCGAGGACGAGCTCGGCGCCCAGCGGGACCTGCTCGCCAACCTGCTGGCCGTGGCGCGCGCGACGACCCAGAGCCCCGGCCTCGGAACCACACTGCGCAACGCCCTCGACGCGGTCAGGACCGTCGTGGGCGCGACGGGCGGCTCCATCGTCCTGGTCGACGAGCGCGGGTCCGTCCTCAGCAGCGTGTTCGCCGGGGCTGACTCTCCGCCCGAGGCGGGGCGCCGCGCCCATGCCCGCGAGGTGCTGAAGGGGGGCCTCGCCGGATGGGTGGCCCATCGCCGGGAGGCCGCGATCGTGAGCGACGTGCTCGCGGACGAGCGCTGGCTCCGGCTCCCCGGGGAGTCCATCGCGTCGGCCCTGTCGGTTCCGATCTCCTCCGGCGCGGAGCTCGTCGGCGTGCTCAGCCTGGTGCACACGGAGCGGGGCTTTTTCGAACAGCGCCACCTCCGGCTCGTGCAGGACGCCTGCGAGCAGATCGCCCTGGCTCTTCGCAACGCGCAGGTGTTCGAGGCGCTCGGCAGCATGGCGCAGCGGCTGCGCCTGCTGAACGACTTCGTTCGAGCCGCCGGGCTGCGTCTGGATCCGGACGCCGTGCTGCGCACGGCCGTCGAGACCCTCTCCCGGCAGACGCGCTGGCTGAACATCGCGATCTCGGTCCCGGATCCCGAGACCCACGTCCTCAGGATCGTGACCAGGGACCAGGACGCCGCGCCGGCGATGCAGCGCGTCGGCCAGGGCGTCGTGGGGCGAGCCTACGAGACCGGCCGCACGCAGCTCGTGCCCGACGTCTCGAGGGATCCCGATCATCTCGAGGGCTCGCCCCTGGCGCGCAGCGAGCTGGCGGTGCCGCTCAAGCGCGGGTCGCGGGTGCTGGGGGTCTTGAACCTCGAGAGCGACGAGCCCGACGCCTTCGGCGAGGAGGACATCCGTCTCGCGGAGTCCCTCGCCGACACCATCGCGATCTCACTCGACGAGGCGACCGTGTTCCGCCGCCTCGCCGAGGAGTCCGAGCGGCTGCAGGCGGTGATCGGCGCGAGCCGCGACGGGATCCTGCTGGTGGGCGACGGGCGCGTCCGCCTCGTCAACCCGCCGGCCCTCCGCCTGCTGGGGCTACCGGGCGACGTCGAGGACTGGCTGGGTCGGGGGAAGGGCGACCTCCCGGCGCTGGCCCGGCTCGCCGCCGCCGAGGGCGAGACGAGCCTCGAGGGCCGCATCGTGCGCTACCGGGCGCAGCCGCTGGCGGCAGGCGGCGCCGAGGGGCGCCTGATCGTGCTCCGAGACGTCACCGAGGAGCGCCGCGTGGCGGCCATGCGCGAGGACCTCACCCACACCCTGGTGCACGACCTCCGTACGCCCCTCAACTCGATCATGGGCTTCCTCGAGCTGCTCGGCCATTCGCCGTCGCTCGGCGATCCCCATCAGGAGCTGCTCGAGATCGCGGGCCGGGCCACCCAGCGGCTCGTATCGCTGGTCGACACCATCCTCGACGTGAGCCGTCTCGAGAAGGGCGCCATGCCCCTGGAGCTCGAGACCATGGCGCTGGCGCCGGTCGTGACGGAAGTCCTCGACCTTCAGAAGCCCCTCGCCAGGCCGCGGGCCATCACCTTTCGCGCCGAGCTGCCCGGCGAGCTACCCCGGGTGCGGGCCGACGCGTCGCTGCTGCGGCGCATCCTGGAGAACCTGGTCGCGAACGCCCTGCGCCACACGCCGCGCGGGGGCGAGGTTCTCGTCGCCGCCCGTGCTCTCGGCGAGCCGGTTCCGGTCATCGAGGTGCGGATCCGCGACTTGGGGCCGGGGATCCCGGCCGAGGAGCAGCTTCGCATCTTCGACAAGTGGGTGACCGGGGAGCAGCGCCACCGTGGCACGGGCCTGGGACTGGCCTTCTGCCGCATGGCGGTCGAGGCCCAGGGCGGTCGGATCCGCGTCGAGAGCGCTCCCGGCGCCGGCGCCACGTTCGCGTTCACGCTGCCGGCGGCCTAGGCTCTCGCCACCACCACCCAGTCCACGCGAGGCCGGCCGAAGAACAGGCCGCGCCCTTGCTCATCGAGGCGGAAGGCCGGCTTCCAGCGCAGCAGGCGATCGGCGAGGGTCGTGAACGGCCGCTCGGCGGCCTCGCGCGCCCGGGCAGCGTCGGCGCTCAGGATCAGGAGCGCCACCCGGCCGTTCAGGAACGCCAGCACGACCTCGTCCTCTTCCCAGCCTTCGAACACGTCCTCCTGGGGACCGTCCCCCGCGAGGCTCGCGGGCAGGGCGAACAGCCGCGAAAGACGCGGCTCCAGGAAGCAGCGCGCCGCCCACGCGGCCGGGCCGTCATCGGAGCGGCTCTCGAACGCAACCCCCGTGGGCTCGAGGATGCACGCATAGCGGGCCCCCGACGCCTCGCGGATCACGTCGAGCATCCGGGCGATGTCGTCCTGCAGCCGCCCGGGCGGGTCGAGCACTAGGCCGCGAGCCCCACCATCGCGACGCGCGCCGCGCCCACGACGCCGGCGTCGCCGCCGAGCTCGGCCAGGCGGAAGGAGGTGTCGGCGAAGACCTGTGGGAAGCAGCGCGCGCGCACCTCGTTCGCGACGCGCTCGAGGAGGAAGTCGCCGGCCGCCGCCACGCCGCCGCCCAGCACCACCCGGTCGAGGTTGAGCAGGTTCAAAGCGGCGCCGATGCCGACGCCGAGCGCGCGGGCGGCGCCGTCCACCACCTCGAGAGCCAGCGCGTCCCCGGCGCGGGCGGCGTTCACGATCGCCTCGGGGTCGAGGGTCTGGCCGCGCAGGGACGACTCGCGGCTCTGCAGGGCTTCGGCGGCTCGGCGCACCCAGCCCCCGATTCCCGCGATCGTCTCGAGACAGCCGCGCGCGCCGCAGCCGCAGGGGACGCCATCGGGGTCGACCTGGATGTGGCCGATCTCGCCGGCGTACCCGCTCTTGCCCGACCAGATGCGTCCGCCCAGGATGATGCCGGCGCCGATGCCGGTGCCGAGGCTGACGAAGAGCTGGTCCTTCGAGTCGCGGCCCGCGCCCCGCCAGGCCTCGGCCAGGGCCGCGGCGTTGGCGTCGTTCTCGAGGAAGGTCTCGAGCCCGGTCCGCAGGCGCAGCTCGTGGGCCAGCGCGTATCCGTTCAGGACCGGCACGTTGGGCGCGTTCCGCACCCGCGCCGTCTCCTGCTCGACGATGCCGGGGATCCCGATGCCGACGGCCCGGGCCCCGCCGGGCCCGGCCAGCGCTCGGGTGGCGCGCTCCAGCTGCGCGAGCAGCGTCTCGATGCTGTCCTTCGCGATGGGCTCGTGAAGGCGCTCGTCGACCTTCCCGGCCGGGTTCACGATCGCGCCCTTCAGAAAGCTGCCACCCACGTCGAGGCCGATGAAGCGCAGCGTGCCGGGTGTCGTCATGAGGCGCGATGTTCGCGCCGCGTCGTCTCCGAGTCAACGCCCGCCCGCGATGCGACAATGCCCGCCGCGGCATGCGGCGCATGGTGCCCCTCCGGGAGGCGGCCTCCGAGGAGAGCGGATGGGTCGGCCCCTCGACCTCGAGTGGGCCACGAGGGCGCCGCCCTGCGCTGGCTGCAGGCACGCCCCATCGTCGCGGCCAGGACTCCAGCCGAATGGCAGATTGAGCGCTTCGCGCCCGGCGAGAACGGCCAGGCCGGAGCCGGCGGTTGAACCCTCCGCGCTAAGGTGGTAGAAAGCGCGCAAAGCGGCTCCAGCAGCGGCGTAGAGGCAACGCGGGAGGAGACTAGAAGAAGATGCTCAGGAAGATCCTCGCGGTCGACGACTCCGCGCTGATCCACCAGATGTACAAGCTCTTCCTCTCGCGCTACAAGAACTGCAAGCTGATCAGCGCGATGAACGGGCTCGAGGCCCTCGACAAGCTCGCGCAGGAAGAGGGCATCGACCTCATTCTCCTCGACATCAACATGCCGGTGATGAACGGCCTCGAGTTCCTGCAGCGGGTGCAGAAGGAGCCGGCCTATCAGGCGATCCCCGTCATCATCATCTCGACCGAGGGCAAGGAAGAGGACACGATCCGCGGGCTCAAGATGGGGGCCAAGGGCTACGTGAAGAAGCCCTTCCAGGCCTCCGAGCTGCACGGCCTCATCGAGAAGATCACCTCGGCCTCGGCCTAGAGGCGCGCCTTGTCGGACTTCCAGGTCTCCGACGAGCTCCTCAACATCTACATCGAGGACGCGCGCGGTCACCTCGAGGCCCTCGACCACTGCCTGCTCTCCCTGGAGCGGGACGGCCTGGAGCCGGCGGCGGTGCAGGCGGTCCTCGGTCCGCTGCACACCCTGAAGGGCAACAGCGGGATGATGGGCTTCGGCCAGATCAAGGACTACGTCCACCGCCTCGAGGACGTGTTCGCCCAGCTCGGCGAGGGCGGCATCCCGCTGGGCCCCGGGGCGTTCGACAAGCTCTTCGCCGGGGCGAGCGCCCTGCGCGACGCCGTCGAGCAGGCGTTCAGGTCCAAGGCCGAGGTGCGCAGCCTCGACCCGGAGCGCGCGGAGCTCGACGCGCTGCTCGGCGCCGGGCTGAGCGAGCCCGCGGCGGCGCCGGCCCTGCCGGCGCCCGCGCCGGCCAAGCCCAGGCCCGCGGAGCCGAGGCGCACCGACGAGCGTTACGTCGCGCCGCGCTCCTCCACCGTCCGCGTCGACTTCGCGCAGCTCGACCACCTGCTCAACCTGGTCGGCGAGCTGATCATCCACCGCACCAAGCTCGACCAGGTGGGCACGCGCCTCGCCGAGCGGCTCGGGGGCCGCGAGCTCGCCCAGGAGCTGATCGACGCCGTCCACCACCTGGCCGGGGTCTCCGCCCAGCTCCAGGAGACCGTGATGGACGTCCGGATGCTCCCGATCCGCCACGTCTTCGAGCGCTTCCCGCGCATGGTGCGCGACCTCGCGCGCGCCCAGGGCAAGGAGATCGAGCTGATCCTCGAGGGCGACCGCACCCGGGTCGACAAGGCCATCATCGACGAGATCGGCGAGCCCCTCGTGCACCTGATCCGCAACAGCGTCGACCACGGCATCGAGACGCCCCGGGAGCGCATCGCCCGCGGCAAGACCCCGACCGGGACGATCCTGCTCTCGGCCGCCCAGGAGTCGAACCACGTCCTGATCACCATCATGGACGACGGCTCCGGGATCGACCCGGTCACGATCCGCAAGAAGGCCGTCGAGCGCGGCCTGCTGAAGCCCGACGAGAACCTCTCGGACCGGGAGCTCGTGCAGCTCATCTTCTCCCAGGGCTTCTCGACGCGGAGCGAGGTGACCGAGGTCTCCGGCCGCGGCGTGGGGCTCGACGTCGTGATCAAGTCCATCGAGCGCCTGTCGGGCCTGATCGAGGTGGAGTCGGTGCCGGGCGTCGGGACCAAGTTCATCATCCAGCTCCCGCTCACCCTCGCGATCATCTCGGCGCTCATGGTCGAGGTGGCCGGACGCACGTATGCGCTGCCCCTTGCGGCGGTGCTCGAGAGCCTCAAGTTCCGTCTCCAGGACGTGCACCGCATCAACGGCCGCGACACGCTGCGCCTCCGGGATCGCATCGTGCCCCTGGTGCGGCTGGGCGCCCTGTTCGGCTTCTCGAACGCCGAGGCGGGGCGCTACGCCGTCATCCTGGGGCGCGGCGACAAGCGCGTGGGGCTGGTCGTGGATCGGCTCTTCGGTCAGCAGGAGATCGTGATCAAGGCCCTCGACGTGGCGGTGTCGGGAGGCCACGTGCCGGTGGCCGGCGCCACGATCATGGGCGACGGGCGCGTGGTGCTGATCCTCGACGTCGCGGCGCTCTTCGAGGGCAAGCGCCAGGCGCTCCTCGGGCGCGAGGCGCCCGCCCTGCCCGCCGGGGCCTGAGGGATGGCGAGGGAGTCGCGGAAGAAGCCGTCGCGGAAGCCGGGGGGAGCCCCCGGGTGGACGGCCGGAGGGGACGACTCCTTCGTGTTTCCCGCGGAGCCCGCGCCGGCCGCGAGCGGCCGCATCTCGCTGCCCTCGTCGGGGCTCGCGTCGGACATCCTCGGCCGCTCCGAGGCGTCCCTCGTGCGCGCCGAGGCCGAGCCCGAGGCCCCGGAGGCGGCGCCCGCCGGCGACGACAGCTCCCTCCAGCGCGTCCACAACATCTCCTTCTTCGCGGCGCCTGCGCGCGAGGAGAAGACCGCCGTCGAGGCGCAGGAGCACCTCGTGACCTTCTTCCTGTCCGGGGAGGAGTACGGCGTGGACGTGCGACTGGTCCAGGAGATCATCCGCGTCGTCGAGATCACCCAGGTGCCGCGGGCGCCTGACTTCATCAAGGGGGTCATCAACCTGCGCGGGCGGATCATCCCGGTCATCGACCTGAAGCGGAAGCTGGGGCTCGGAGAAGTGGCCCTGGAGCGGCAGACCCGCGTCGTCGTGATCCGGCTGCGCGATCGGCTCGTCGGGCTGCTCGTCGACGGCGCCTCCCAGGTCCTCAAGGTTCCCGTCTCGACGATCGAGGCGGCGCCCGAGGAGGTGGTGGAGATCGACGCGAACTACATCCGCGGCGTGGCGAAGCTCGAGAAGCGCCTGATCATCCTCGTGGACCTGCCCAAGATCCTCGGGATGGATCGCGAGACGGCGATGAGCCTGCCCACATGAACGCCGTGCCAAGGAGAGTGCCCATGAGAGTGCGTATCGCCCTGGCCGCCGCGGTGCTGGCGGCCCCGGTCCTCTCCGCCGCGGCGGACGTCGCGGTGCTGAAGAGCACCGACACCCCGGCCTGGCGCCCCGCCATCGACGCCCTGCGGCGGGGCGCGGGCGCCCACGCGGTGACCGAGCACGACCTCCGGAACGACCGGGCCGAGGCGGACCGCGTGATCGCCGGCCTCAAGGGCAAGGCCGCCGTGATGGTGGCGATGGGCCCGCTCGCGGCGCAGGCGGCGCGCGAGGGCGCCCCCGAGATCCCCCTGGTCTTCTGCATGGTGCAGGACCCGGCCCGGCTCGGCCTGGCCGGGGCGCCCAACGTGACCGGCGTGTCCTTCCAGATCCCGATCAAGAACCAGCTCGCGGCCTTCCGGCTGGTCAACCCCCGCGCCGTGAAGATCGGCGCGATCTACTCCGAAGCCAACACCGGCCCCCAGGTGGCCGAGGCCACCAAGTCCGCGGGCGTCGTGCGCCTCAACGTGGTCGGCCGACCCGTGGCCTCCGAGCGCGACGTGCCCGAGGCGCTGCGCGGTCTCTTGAAGGGCGGGGACGCCGTGGATGCGCTCTGGATCCCGCCCGACCCGATCCTGCTCGGAGACGAGTCGCGCCGCTACATCCTCGCGGAGACCCTGAAGGCGGGCAAGCCCGTGTACAGCTTCTCCTCGGCCCTCGTGGCGGAGGGGGCGCTCGTCTCGAACGGTCCCGACATGGGCTCGATCGGCGACCAGGCCGCGGAGCTCGTGAACCGCATCGCCGGCGGCGAGAAGGGCAAGATCGAGATGCTGGTCCCCCGGGCCGAGCTCGTGATCAACAAGAAGATCGCCGACAAGCTCAAGGTCGACGTTCCCATCGACGCGCTGAAGGCGGCGGGAAAGGTGTTTTGAATGGGCTTCGGAGGCTCCCGTTCCATCAGGACCAAGCTCGTGCTGCTCACCGCGCTGGTGGCGGTGATGACCGGCGGCATCGCCACGGTGTTCTCGGCTTTCAGCAGCGGGGCGGTGCTCCGCGAGGAGCTGATCAAGCGCGGCAACTACATCGCCTCGAACCTCGCCTACAACAGCAAGTACGGCGTCCTGACCGAGGACAAGCCGCTGCTCTCGCAGCTCCTCGAAGGGGCCATGTCCTCGGTCGCGGGCCAGACCTCCGACGTGGTCGGCGCCATGATCCGCGACCAGCAGGGCGGCATCCTCGCCCAGAAGGGGCTCTCGGTGAAGAGCCTTCCGGCGACGCCGGCCAAGGCCCTCGAGAGCGTGGACGCCGCCACGGAGCAGGGCGAGAGCGCCATGCTGTTCCGCGCGCCCGTCACGACCACGGCGTCGGGCGGCGGCATGGCGGCGGAGCTGGGCATCGCACCGGCTTCGTCCGGCTCGGCCGGCGAGGAGCAGAAGGGCGGCGTCGAGATCGTCCTCTCGACGACGCAGCTCCAGACGCGCCAGACGAGCCTGTTCTTTCGCACCACCCTGGTCGGGCTCCTGCTGATCGGGCTGGGCGCGACGGGCGGCTGGTATCTCATCGGGCTGTGGTTCCAGCCGGTGCAGAACATGGTGGACGTGGCCGCCGCCGTGGCGAAGGGCGACCTGACCGAGAGCCTCAAGATCGAGTCGGGAGACGAGATCGGCACGCTGGCCCAGAGCCTCAACGAGATGGTCGCGAACCTCCGGCGCGTCGTCGACAACATCCAGGAGACCTCGGTGCAGGTCGCCTCGAGCGCGGGCGAGATCTCCGCCAACGCCAAGCTGATCACCCAGGGCGCCCAGAGCCAGGCGCAGGCCGCCGAGGAGACCTCGACCTCCATGGAGGAGATGGCGGCCTCGATCCAGACCGTCGCCGGCAACGCCCAGCAGCTCGCCCAGTACGTCGACGAGACCTCGTCCTCGATCACCGAGATGGGCGCCTCCATCGAGGAGGTCGCGCGCTCGACGGCCACGCTGGCATCGACGGTGGCCGAGGCCTCGGCCACCGTCGAGCAGATGACGGTCTCGACGGATCAGGCCGCGAAGAACCTCGAGCAGGTGGCCGAGACCGTCTCCGAGACCTCGGTCACGATCGAGGAGATGACGTCTTCGATCGAGGCGGTGGCCCGCAACGCCGAAGTGCTGCAGGGCGCGTCCCAGCGCGCGAGCCAGGTGGTCTCCGAGATGGCAGGCGCCGTCACCGACGTGGCCAAGATCGCCGCCGAGGCCGACCGCATCAGCCAGAAGGCCAGCGAGGACGCCCGCACCGGCGACGTGTCGGTGACGACGACCATCCAGGGCATGAAGACGATCTCGGAGACCATGGAGAACACCGCCCGGGTCATCACCAGCCTGGGCAAGCGCAGCCAGGAGATCGGCAAGATCCTCGAGGTGATCGAGGAGATCGCCGACCAGACGAACCTGCTGGCCCTGAACGCCGCCATCGAGGCCGCCCGCGCCGGCGAGGCGGGCCGCGGCTTCGCCGTGGTCGCCGACGAGGTGCGCAAGCTGGCCGAGCGCTCCGTCGAGGCCACCAAGGAGATCGGCGAGGTGATCCGCCAGGTGCAGCAGGAGACCACCGACGCCGTCGACGTCGCGAAATCCGGCGCCTCCGAGACGAAGGAGGGCATCCAGCTCGCCGACCAGGCCGGCCTCGCCCTGCGTCGCATCATCGAGTCGGTCTCGCGCTCGAGCCAGCTCATGGCCGAGATCGCCCAGGCGACGGCGAAGCAGTCGCGGGCCTCCGCCGAGGTGCTGAAGACCGTGAGCGACATGAACGCGGTCACCGAGCAGGTCACGACCGCGGTGCGCGAGCAGGCCGCCGGCTCGAAGCAGATCCGCCAGGCCGTCGAGCACATCAACAAGACCATCGGCCAGGTGGCCTACGGCACCAAGGAACAGGCCCAGGGCGGCCGCCAGGTTCGCGTCGCCGTGGAGAACATGAACAAGATCGCCTCCCAGGTCGGGATCGCGACCAAGGACCAGGCCGAGGGCAGCCGCACGATCATCCGCTCGGTGGAGAACATGAACCGGATGACCCAGCAGGTCTCCTACGCCACCGCCGAGCAGAAGCGGGGCGGCGAGCTGGTGGTGAAGGCCATGGAGAACATCTCGACGATCGCCCGGGACAACCTCTCCACCGTGGAGGAGATGTCCAAGGCCACCTCCAACCTGGCCCAGCAGGCCGAGAACCTGGCGAAGCTGATCGCGGTCTTCCGCGCGAAGTAGACGCGCCACGGAGACCCTGAGGACACGGAGCAGGAGGACGCCCCGCAAGGGCGTGTCTCCGCGGCGTCGCGATCCATGAGCCTCGACATCCAGGCCGCCCTCGAGGCGCTGCGCTCCGGAGAGGAGTCGGTGCGCCGGGCGACCGTGGACCACCTCGGCCGTTCGGGCCTGCGCGAGGCGATACCCGCGCTCCTGACGGCGGTCGGCGACGACTCCTGGCCCGTGCGCCAGGCGGCGGCGGAGCAGCTCGCCGGCTTCGATCGCGCGGCGCTGCTGCCCGCCCTCGAGGCGGCCCTGCGCAACGACGAGGACGCGGCGCTGCGCAACGCGGCGATGGAGATCTACGTGAAGCTGGGCGGGGCGGCGGTTCCCCCCCTGCTCGCCCTCATGGAGGACAGGGACGAGGAGATCCGCAACTTCGCGGCGGTCATGCTCGGCACGCTGCGCGACGAGCGCAGCGTGCCGGCCCTGGTCCGGGCGCTCCAGGACCCGGACGTCAACGTGCGCCACGCTGCCGCCGCGAGCCTGGGCCAGATCGGCTCCCGCGAGGCGGTGCCGCCGCTGATCGAGGCCCTGCGCACGGAGACGTGGCTCCAGTATCCGGCGATCACCGCCCTGGGCGAGATCGGAGACCCGCGCGCGACGCCGGCGCTCCTCGAGCTGCTCTCCGACGAGATGTTGCGCGGTCCTGTGCTCGAGGCCCTCGGACGGGTGGCCGGGCGCGAGGCGCTGCGCCACCTGATCCCGGGCCTGTACGCGGCCGATTCGGTGCTGCGCAACCTGGCGATCAAGGCGGTCGTGGCGATCGAGCAGCGGGCCACGGCCGAGGGCGAGAGCCTCGACCCCGACGTCCAGGCCGCGCTGCGTCGCGGCGACCTCGTCGAGCACCTGCTCCATACGCTCGACGACGACGACCCCACGATCCGGCGTACGGCGGTGATCACCCTCGGCTGGCTCAAGGAGCCGCGGGCCGAGGCGGCCCTGATCCGCCTGCTCGCCGAGCCGGGGCTGCAGGAGTACGTCACCCACGCCCTCGTCTCGATCGGGTGCCGGGACCGGGCGGCCTATCAGGAGGGGCTGCAGCACCCCGACGACGCCGTGCGCCAGGGCACGCTGCGGTGCGTCGCCTGGATCCAGCCGCCGGGGGCCATCGAGCTCGTGGCGCCGCTCATCCACGACCCGGCCGTCGAGGTGCGGGCGGAGGCCGTGGCCGCCATCGGGCGCGTCGGGCACGAAGACGCCCCGATGCTCCTGTTCGAGCTGCTCGGGGACGAAAGCGAGATCATCCAGGAGAGCGCCATGGAGGCGCTGGCGCGCGCCGCGCCCGAGAAGGTGGTGCCACTCCTGCTCCAGGCCCTCGGCAGCGCGGACGTGCAGGTGCGGATCCGCGCCGCCGAGACCCTCGGCTTCCTGCGCCAGCCCGAGACGGCCCCCGCGCTCATCGCCTTGAGCCGGGATCCGCGCGAGCACGTGAGGCGCGCGGCGATCAAGGCCCTGGGCGAGCTGGAGGCGCCGGGCGTGAAGGACCTGCTCCGGGCGGCGCTCCTCGACGAATCGAGCCTGGTGCGCCAGCAGGCCGTGCTGTCGCTGGGCAAGCTCCAGGAGCCCGACACGGCGGAGGACCTGCTGCCGCTGCTGGACGACCCGGATCCGAAGATGCGCTTCGTCACGCTGCGCGCCCTGGGGCAGGTCCGCGGGCCGGAGGCCGTGACCCGGGTGCTGCCGTTCCTGCAGGAGGCGCGCAAGGAGCTGCGCTTCGCGGCGGTGGAGGCGCTCGGCCAGATGCGGGCGCTCCTGGCCGTGCGGCCCCTGATCGCCGTCCTGAGCGACGCCGACCGCAACCTGCGCCGAGCGGCCGCGGAAAGCCTCGGCGCCGTCGGCGACCCGCAGGCGGTGCCGCCGCTGCTCCTGGCCCTGGAGGACGACCACTGGAGCGTGCGCTGCGCCGCCGCCGCCGCCCTCGGCCGCATCGGCAGCGTGAAGGCGACGGCCGGGCTCCTGAGCCGGCTCGACGACGAGGACCCCACGGTGCGGCGCGCCGCCATCGCCGCGCTGGGCGAGGTCGCGGACGCCCGGGCGGCGTTCCGGCTGATCCAGTCCCTGCAGGACCCCGCGCTGCAGGCTTCGGCCCTCGAGGCGCTGCGCCGGATGGGGCCGGCCGCGCTCCAGGAGATCGAGCGCGCGTTCGCGTCGCTCGCCGCGGACGCCCGCCGCCTGCTGGTGGACCTCGTCGGCCGCATCGAGGATCGCCGCGCCGCCCGGCTGCTGCTCGACGCCCTCGCCGATGCCAGCGCCGCGGTGCGCGCCGAGGCCGCGCTGGCCCTGGGCGACGGCGGACACCTCGACGCCCTGCGGCCGCTCATGGCGCTCAAGTCCGCCGACCCGGCGGCCGAGGTGCGCAAGGCCGCCGCGACGTCGCTGCGCAAGCTCCAGCCGCGATGACGACCTGATGTTCCATCCCTCGGACCGCGAGATCGAGCTGGGCGAGGAGGAGTTTCGCCTGCTCCGCGACTTCATCCACGAGAAGTTCGGCCTCTTCTTCGACGACGCCCAGCGCCACACGCTGCGGGCGCGGCTGGCGTCGCGGCTCACGAGCCTCGATCTCCTCTCCTACGAGGACTACTACCACTACCTGCGCTTCGGCCCGCAGCGGAACGAGGAGCTGCAGCGGATGGCGAGCCACCTCACCAACAACGAGACCTACTTCTTCCGCGAGCAGCCCCAGCTCCAGGTCTTCCAGGACCACGTGCTCAAGGCGCTCAAGGAGCGCAAGGCACGGACGGGCGAGCGCGCCCTGCGGATCCTCTCGGCGGGCTGCTCCACCGGCGAGGAGATCCACACGATCGCGATGATCGTCTACGACAGCGGGCAGTTCTTCTGGAACTGGGAGGTGGATCTCGTGGGCCTCGACATCGACGAGGCGGCGCTGGAGCGGGCCCGCAAGGGCATCTACTTCCACAATTCCTTCCGCGGCCTGCCGTCCGCCATCCGCGAGCGCCACTTCTCGCGGGAGGGAGCGGGGGAGCGCGTCAAGGAGCCGCTGCGGCGGCTGATCCGCTTCCGGCAGGGCAACCTGATGGAGGCCGGCAGCTTCGACGGGCTGCGCCCGGTGGACGCGATCTTCTGCCGGAACGTGCTCATCTACTTCTCCGACACCGCGATCCGGAAGGTGGTGGAGCACTTCTGGCGCACGCTCGCCCCCGAGGGCTACCTGATGCTCGGCCACGCCGAGTCGCTCTCGCGGATCACGGACAGCTTCACGCCGATCCGCTTCCCGGGCGCCATGGTCTACCAGAAGCCCGTGCAGGCCGGCGCATGAAGCGGCGCAGGATCCGGGTCCTGGTCGTGGACGACTCGGCCTTCGTGCGCCAGGCCCTCACGCGGATGCTCTCGGGCGAGGCCGACATCGAGGTCGTCGGCCAGGCCGTCGACGGACGGGACGGGCTCGACAAGATCCGCGGCCTGCACCCGGACGTGGTCACCATGGACGTCCAGATGCCGCGCATGGGCGGCCTCGAGGCGCTGGCGGAGCTGATGGCCCAGAACCCGGTGCCGGTGTTGCTGCTGTCGTCCCAGACCCGCGAGGGGGCGGAGGTCACGCTGCGGGGCCTGGAGCTCGGCGCCCTCGACTTCGTGGACAAGTCGCGGGTGCAGGGGAACATGAACCTTCTCAACCTGGCCGAGGAGCTCAAGGCCAAGATCCGCGCCATCGCGGGCGTCCACGTGCCCCGGCGGGCCGCCGACGAACGCCCGCTGCCGGTGCTGCCGCGCAAGGCGCGGGCCGACGTGGTGGTCATCGCCACCTCGACGGGCGGGCCGCCGGCGCTCCAGGCCATCCTCCCGCGGCTGCCTCGCGCGCTGCCCTCGGCTGTGCTGGTGGTCCAGCACATGCCCGTGGGCTTCACGCGCTCGCTGGCCGAGCGCCTGTCGACCCGCAGCGAGCTGCCGGTGCGAGAGGCCGAGGACGGAGAACCCGTGGAGCCCGGCCTGGTGCTCGTGGCGCCGGCGGGCAAGCACACGAAGGTGCGCCGGCGCGGGGCGCTGGTCAGGGTCGTGCTGGACGACGAGCCGAAGCACGCGCTGCACCGGCCCTCGGCCGACGTGCTGATGGCCACGGTGGCCCGCGTCTACGGCTCGCGGGCGCTGGGCGTGGTGCTGACCGGGATGGGCTCCGACGGCACCGAGGGGCTCCGGGCGATCCGGGAGCACGGCGGGCGCACCCTCGCCGAGGCCGAGGAGAGCTGCGTGATCTACGGGATGCCCAAGTCCGCCGTCGAGGCCGGCGTCGTGGACGAGTCGGTGCCCCTCGAGCGCATGGCCGAGGCGATTCTCGCGGCGGTATAGAATTCGGTCTCTCCGATGAGCCTGACCGGCAACCTGGAAGACCTGCCGCTCCTCGACATCCTCCAGATCGTCTCGTTCAGCAAGAAGACCGGCTTTCTCACCATCCAGGCCCAGGAGGGCCAGGGCGCAATCGTCTTCCACGACGGGCTCGTCGTCTCGGCCTTCACCTGGGAGAGCCTGCCCGTGGACCCGCGCATCGCCACCCTGCCGCCCGATCGCCGCCATGCGGTCATCAAGAACCGGATCGTGATGGCCCTGGAGCGGCTGACGCGGCTGCGCGAGGGTCAGTTCAACTTCGCGCTGGTCGAGAGCGTGCCGCAAGCCGTCGGCGCGCGCGAGATCGTCCTCGAGACGCTGCCGACGGGCATCAACCCGCAGGAGATGCTGCTCGACCTGGCGCGAGGCCTGGACGAGGACCGGCGCGATTCCACGGCCGCTCTCGAAGCGTCCTTCGCCGACGTGCCGGTCGAGGCGCTCGCCGAGCCGACCCAGGCGGCGCAGGACGACCAGGTCGAGGAGCCCGGCGACGCCGTGGTCGCCTCCTTCGTGCAGGGAGCCACGACCGTGCAGGATGCCACGCCGGCCGAGGAGCCCGTCGAGACCGCCGTGCCTCCACCGGCCCCTCCCGCGGCGCCCGACGACAGCGCCACGGTGGCGTTCACGCCGGAGGCGGCGACCGGGCGGCCCGCGCCACGCCGTGCCGAGCCATCCGCCCCCGCCGAGGCGCCGGCGGCTGGGCCGCCGCCCCGGACGGTCCTGCTGGTGGACGACGAGGACGACGTGCGCGGCATCATCGGCGGCCTGTTCCGCGTGGTCGGGTACGAGGTCATCGAGGCCGAGGATCCCGAGTCGGCGGTCAAGGCGGCCCAGACCCTGCACAAGGCCGGCGCCGCGTTCCTGCTCCTCGTCGACCTCGGGATGCCGGCCTCGGGCGGCTCGTCCTTCCAGGGCGGCTTCGAGGTGGTGAAGCGCCTGTGGAAGATGCACCTGCGGCCGCCGGTCCTGATGATGACGGACAGCCTGAACCCCGGCCTGCGCGCGCGGGCCCGCCAGATGGGGATCTCGAGCTTCGTCTTCAAGCCGGGTCTCTCGAAGCTCGACCGCAAGCAGTTCGAGGCCGACCTGCGCGCCTTCGCCACCCGTCTGGTCCAGGACATCCTGCCTTCGATGGGCCGGGGCAACGGCGCGAAGCGCCCGAAGGCGTCCCGCCTGCCGGGGTCGGTCGAGGCGCCCCAGGCGGCTCCCGCCTCGGCGGCGGACCTCTCGCGCGAGCTGGGCCTGCTGCAGGAGCGACTCGCCGAGCTGCGCAAGCAGTCGGATCCCACGCAGATCGCGATGATGGTCATGCGCGTGGCCCGGGAGTTCTTCGAGCGCGGCGTCCTGCTCCTGGTCAAGAACGAGGAGCTGCGCGGCCTCGGCGGCTTCGGCATGGTTCCCAAGGATCACAGGATCGGCCTGCTCGTCCGCGAGATCGTGATCCCGCTCGGAGAGGACTCGATCTTCCGGGACGTCGCCGAGGGGCAGAAGACCTTCGTCGGAGCGCTGCCCGACGGCAAGTGGTCGAAGGCCCTGCTGGCCCGCATCGGCCGCTTCAAGTCCGGCGGCGCCGTGCTCGTGCCCCTGCTCACGAACCGGGAGACGATCGCCCTTCTCTACGGCGACAACCCGGAGACCGGCGTCACTCCCGGTCGTCTCGACACCCTGGAGCTCTTCATCAACCAGGCGGGGATCGCCCTCGAGAACGCGTTCCTGCAGCGGAAGGTCCGCGGCGCGGGGTAGGCCCGCCCTGCGGGGGCGAGGAAGGGGGGGCTTGATATAGAATCCCCGGCCGAAGAGCGTATGGCGAACCCCGACGACCCCCGCAAGAGCCAGGACTTCTTCTCGATCTTCACCAAGGCCAAGGAGTTCACCGAGGAGCTGCTCAAGGAAAACGAGCGGCTGCGCTTCCGCATCGCGCAGCTCGAGAGCAGCCCCGGACCGGTCGGGGGCGAGGCCGGGGAGCTCCAGCAGCGCGTCAAGGACCTGGAGACGAAGCTCCAGGAGATGGAGAAGCGCTTCAAGCGCGTCGAGGCCGAGAACAAGGAGTTCGCCGACCGCTACCTCGAGATCGAGGAGCAGAACAACAACCTGGCGAACCTCTACGTCGCCTCCTACCAGCTCCACTCCACCCTGGACTACAAGGAGGTCGTGCGCATCGTCCAGGAGATCGTGATCAACCTGATCGGGGCCGAAGCCTTCCACGTGTTCGTGCTGAACGAGAAGACCGGCAGCCTCGAGCTCGAGTCGAGCGAGGGCCAGACCGCCGGCCTCACCACGATCCCGATCGGCCAGGGCAAGATCGGCGGCGCCGCCGCCTCTGGCGAGAACTACTTCGCCGACCACGTCGCCACCCGGGAGGCCGCTCCCTTCGACGAGCCGCTCGCGGTGATCCCGCTCAAGATCAAGGACAGCGTGATCGGCGTGATCTCGATCAACAAGCTGCTCGTGCAGAAGACCGCCTTCAACGCCATGGACTACGAGCTGTTCACGCTCCTCGCGGGGCACGCCGCCACGGCGATCTTCTCCTCGAAGCTCTACTCGCTCTCGGCGAGGAAGCTCACGACCCTCCAGGGCTTCCTCGACATGATGAAGCAGAAGTAGCCGGGAGAGAGCGCGTCGCTATAATGCGGTACTGAGGTACCGCTCGATGCGAGCCACCACCCTCGGAGAGCTGAAGCGCGCCGGGCACGCCCGCGGCGCGTCGGTGCGGGACGAGCTGCGCCGCAACCTGATCGCCCGCATGCGGGCGGGGCAGCGTCTGTTCCCCGGGGTGCTGGGTTACGACGACACCGTCGTGCCCCAGGTCGTGAACGCGATCCTGTCGCGGCACCACATGATCCTGCTGGGCCTCAGGGGCCAGGCGAAGAGCCGCCTGATCCGCAGCTTGACGACGCTCCTCGACGCCCACGTGCCCGCCGTGCTGGGCTGCGAGATCCACGACGATCCCTTCGCGCCCCTGTGCCGGCGCTGCCGCGAGCTCCTCGCCGAGCGGGGCGACGACACGCCAATCGCCTGGCTCACCCCCGACGAGCGTTACGTGGAGAAGCTGGCGACCCCCGACGTCACCATCGCGGACATCATCGGGGACGTCGACCCGATCCGCGCCGCCCGCGGCGGCCACGACCTGTCCAGCGAGCTGACCATGCACTATGGGCTGCTGCCCCGCGCCCACCGCGGCGTCTTCGCCCTCAACGAGCTGCCAGACCTCGCCGGGCGCATCCAGGTGGGTCTCTTCAACATCCTTCAGGAAGGCGACGTCCAGATCAAGGGCTACCCGATCCGGCTGCCCATCGACGTGACCATGGTGTTCACCGCCAACCCCGAGGACTACACGGCCCGCGGCAAGATCATCACGCCCTTGAAGGATCGCCTGGGGAGCGAGATCCGCACCCACTACCCGGCCACCCTGGAGCAAGGCGTCGCGATCACGCAGCAGGAGGCCTGGACCGCTCGCGGCGCGGAGCTGCGCGTTCCGCGTTACATCCGGGAGGTCGTCGAGGGCGTGGCCTTCGCGGCGCGCCGCGAGAAGAAGATCGACAAGCGGAGCGGCGTCAGCCAGCGGCTGCCGATCAGCGCCCTCGAGAACACCGTCTCGAACGCCGAGCGGCGGGCGCTGCTGAAGGGCGAGGCGCTCGTCGTGCCGCGGGTCGCGGACGTGTACGCGGCGCTGCCCGCGCTCACGGGCAAGTTCGAGCTGGAGTACGAGGGCGAGCTCATGGGGGGCGAGGCGGTGGCGCGCGACCTCATCAAGGCGGCGGTGGGAGAGGCGTTCTCCGTGCACCTGGGCTCGGCGGACATGAAGCCGGTCGTGGCCTTCTTCGAAGGCGGCGGGAGCGTGAAGCTCGATGGCGACGCCGGCGCCGCCGAGGTCGTCGCGCAGCTCCGCCGCGTGCCACACCTCTTCGACCACCTCGCGCCCCTCGGCGCCCGCCCGGGCGATCCGGAGCCGCTCGTGGCTTCGGCGGCGGAGTTCCTGCTCGAAGGCCTCTATTCGCGGAAGCAGATCGGCCGAAGCGACGACCGCGGCTTCGTGGCTCCCGAGCGCGTCCCCGAGAGCGACCTCGACATCGAGCGCCTGGAGCGCCTGCGCCGGCTCAAGAAGCAGGTCAACTAGGACCATGTCCGTCCGCTATCACCGCTACATCGCCGACCTCTGGGAGGACCTGAACCTCGGGGAGCTGGTGGACGAGCTGTCCGACTACCTGCTGCAGAGCGGGTTCGGCCTCGAGCCAGGCGACCTCGAGGGCGACGAGCAGCAGGCCCTCCACGACGCGATCCTGGACGCGATCATGCGGCGCGGGCTCCTGTCGGACGAGGACCTGCAGAAGCTGATGTCCGAGGCCTCCGCGCTCGACCAGTTCCTGCAGAAGACCGTGGAGCGACTGCTCCGCGAAGGCTACCTGCGCCGGAGCGAGGCGCAGCCTTTCCACGACCCGACGGGCGGCGGGGGAGCCGACGGACCCGAGGGCCGGCCCCTGCGCTTCGAGCTCACGGAGAAGGGGACCGACTTCCTGGGCTATCGGGCGCTCCGGAACCTGCTCGGCTCCCTCGGCAAGTCCTCCTTCGGCCGTCACGACACCCGCGACCTCTCCACCGGCGTCGAGGCGTCGGGCCCGTCGAGGGGCTGGGAGTTCGGCGACACCATGAACCTCGACATCGGCGGGACGCTGCTCTCGGCCCTCTCCCGAGAGGGGCTGAGGCTGCCCCTCGACGTGGACTACAAGGACCTGCTCGTCCACCAGTGCGAGTACCAGAGCTCGTGCGCGACGGTGCTGATGCTCGACTGCTCCCACAGCATGATCCTCTACGGTGAGGACCGCTTCACGCCCGCGAAGCGAGTGGCCCTGGCCCTGTCTCACCTGATCCGCACCCAGTACCCCGGCGACTCGCTGTCCCTGGTGCTCTTCCACGACTCCGCCGAGGAGGTGCCCCTGAAGCAGCTCGGCAACGTCCGCGTGGGCCCCTACTACACGAACACCCGCGAGGGCCTCCGCCTCGCGCAGCGGGTGCTCGCCCGGGAGCGGAAGGACATGCGCCAGATCGTGATGATCACCGACGGGAAGCCGTCGGCCCTGACCGAGGACGGCGGGCGCATCTACCGCAACCCCTTCGGCCTCGATCCCCGCGTCGTGGCCTTGACCCTCAAGGAGGTGGCCAACTGCCGGCGCCAGGGCATCCAGATCAACACGTTCATGCTCGCGCGCGACTGGGATCTCGTGGCGTTCGTCAAGAAGGTGACCGAGATCTGCCGGGGCAAGGCGTATTTCACGACGCCCTGGTCCCTCGGCCAGTTCGTCTTGATGGACTATCTCAGGAACAAGGTCGAGAAGGTCCATTGACGAGCGTCGTCACCCGCGAGCTCACTCATCCCGTCCGCAAGAGCCGCGTGCGCCTGCGCGTCTACGAGCCGCAGACGGGCGGCTTCCTCGTCACCGAGGAGCGGCCCGGAGCCGCCACCGTCATCGCGACGCTGGGCCTCTACGACCGCCGGGAGCAGGCCCTGGATCGCGTCGAGGCGCGGGTGGCGGAGCTCGTCCGCCAGCGCTACACGCCCTCGGCCTGAGGGGCGCTCCTGCGGGGCCTCGTCCTCGCCCTCCTGCTCACCGGAGCCGCCGTGGCGGTCCACCGGGAGGCCAACGAGACGAGCCTCGACCTCTACGACCAGTACTCCCTGCCGGGCTTCGACGCCCATGTGTACATGGCCATGGCCGACGCGCCCTCGGTGTTCACGCTGCCGCCCTGGGGCTGGCGGCTGCTGGGCCCCGCGCTCGTGCACGCGCTGCCGTTGCCTTCGGCGCGCGGCTTCTCCTGGGTCACCCACGCCTTCCTGACGGCGTCCGGCGGGCTGCTCTTCCTGTTCCTGCGCCGGCTCGGGTCCGGGCCGCAGGCGGCGCTCCTCGGCGTCGCCGCCTTCGCCTTCGCGCAGCCGGTGGAGGCCTCCGTGGCCTATCCCTTCCTGGCCGAGCCCCTGACGCTCGTCTGCGTGCTCGCGCTCCTCTGGGCTGTCGAGGCCGGCTGCGGCGCCGGGCCGCTGGCACTCGCCGCCACGGCGGGCGCCCTGTCGAAGGAGATCGTCATCCTGCTCCTGCCCGTGATCTTCTTCGCGCGGCGCGATCGCGACGGGACCCCCCGGGCCCTCGCCACGACCCTCGCGGCCGCAGCGCCCGCGGCCCTCGCGACGTTCCTCGTGCGGTACGTCTGGGCGTCCGCCCGCCCCGCGCCGCTCGCCGCGGACCAGGAGGCGGTCTGGCTGGCGCTGTGGCGGCTCGTCGACGGCGCCGGGCAGTGGCTGCCGGCCGCCGCGCTTTCAGGCTTGACGCCCCTCGCGATGCTCGGCGCCTTGCGGGCTCCAGGGCGGCTGCTCCTGCGCCGCTACGGGTACGGCCTGGCGGTGACCTGGGCCCTCCCCTTCGCTGCATCGGTCTACACCGGCGAGAAGTCGGCGCCCTTCTTCCTCGACGACATCCCGCGGCTGCTCCTCTACGCGCTGCCGTTCGTCGTGGCGCTCGCCCTCGTCGCCTGGGACGCCGCCTTCGCGCACCTCGAGCCGCCCGCCGTGCGCCTCCACTACGCCACGGGAGCGGCGCTGGTCACGAGCCTGCTGGCCCTGTTGCTGGGCGCTTGGCCGGCGTTGGCACTCGATCGCTACCGTCGCGCGGACCTCTCCGGGCCGCGCGACGGCCGCCTGGTCCTGGCCTTTTGTCGCGAGAGCCTGGCCGAGGCGCGTCGGCTGGAGCAGGGACGACAGGTCGACTACGACCCCGAGCGCCGCAGCTTCGTGCCGCGCAAGAGCTACCCGGAGCTCCTGGGCCGGATGCGCTGGTTCCTGCGAGACGGTTGGGGGCCGGGCGCACCTTACCGTGTCGGGCCGGTCGTCACCCGGTCGGCGAGCGCTGCCCTGGTGCTGCCGTGCTTGCGCCCCGAGGACCTGAACGCGACCCTCTCGCTGCAGGCCCCGCGGGAGATGCGCGTGCGCGTGGCCGTCAACGGGCGCGTGGTCGGCGAGCTCGTGGCCCGCCCCGAGCCGGACCGGCTGCGCGTCCTGGTGCCGGGCGGCTTGCTCTTCCGCGGTGACAACGAGCTGCGCCTGCTGGCGCCCGAGCCTGGCTTGCGACTCCTCGGGCTGCGGGTGCGGGCGGCTCGCTGATCCTGGGATGGGGTCCCTGCTGCGCGTCCACGCCCCGGCGCTCCTCGTCGTGACGGCGGCGGCGGTCCACCTCTACGGCGCGGCGCTCTCGAGTCGCGCTTTCCAGACCCACGAGGCCCTCCACCCCTACGAAAGGGTGCGACAGATCCTCGCCGAGGTCGCGCGCGGTCACGTTCCGCAGTCCTTCCCCGATGCCGTGGGCGGGCTGGGCTCGGCCTTCCCACGCTACTATCCCCCGCTGGCCTACGCTGCGGCCTCGGCGCTCGCGGGCCTCATGAACAACGCCGCGCTCGGCGTGAACCTCGCCTTCTTCCTGGCCGCCCTGCTCACGGGCGTCGCGACCTACTGGGCGGTCCATGCCGTCGCCCGCGACCCCTGGCTGGCGCTCGGCGGGGCGCTGCTTGCGCTCGCGGCCCCCTATCGGCTGGCTCAGGTCTTCGTGCGAGGCGCGCTGGCGGAGTCCTGGTCCCTCGTGTTCTATCCCGTGGCCTTGCTCGGAGCCTTCCGCGCCGTCTCGGGCCGCCCGGCGTGGCACTTGCCCCTGGCGGTCGCCGGGCTCCTGCTCACGCACCAGGTCACGCTGCCGTACGCCCTGCCCCTCTTCGCCGCGCTCGCCTTCTGGGCCTGGCGGCGACAAGGCCACGGAGCCCTCGGACGCCTGGTCGCGTTCGCGGCGCTGGGCGTCGGCCTGGCGCTGTTCTTCCTCTTGCCGCAGCGGGCAGGGCTCGGCTCGCTCAACGTCGCCGACCGCGCTCTCATGGGCGCGACGCCCGAGGCGGTCTCTGCGCACCGGGTCCGCGCGGCCCAGCTCTTCGAGCTGCCGCGACCCGATCGCTGGTGGGGCCTCTCACGACCCGAGCCCGAGCACGACGGGATGAGCTTCTTCCCCGGGTGGGCGCCGCTGCTCGCGCCGCCCCTGGCGATTGCGGCCGGCTTCATGCGCCGGCGGACGGCGGGGCCGGGCCTGCAGCTCGGATCGATCCTGGCAGGGTTCTCGGTCCTCGCCCTCGCGTTCGTGGTGGCGCCGGAGCCGTGGCTCAGGCTCCTGCCGGGCGTGCTCGGGTACATCCAGTTCCCCTGGCGCCTCCTCGGGCTCGCCGGCCTGTGCTCGGCGATGGCCGTGCCGCTCCTCGTCGGGGCTCTCGGTCCCTCACGGCCGACGCGCTTCGTCGTGGCCGCCCTCGGCGTGGCAGCCGTGGCGTCCGTGCCGTCCTTCGAGCGCCAGGCGCTGCTGCCGGCGGCGAGCGACCTGAGCGGGTCCCCGACCGGCAGCGGCGGGGGCCTCGGCCTGACGGTCCAGGGCGAGTACCTGCCGAAGGCGTTCGACCCCGCCTCGCCGAGGCCCAGCGGGCCGGAGCTGCCCGGCGGCCGCGTGGTCGCCTGGTCGCGCGACGGCGCGGACATGACCGTGACCGTCGAAGCGCCACGCGGCGGGGAGCTGCGCCTGCCCCTCTTCTTCTTCGACTTCTATCGCGCCCGTGACGGAGACGGCCACGCCCTTCCCACGCTTGCCTCGGGCCCCTGGCTCGCCGTCCGGGTGCCGCCCGGGACGAGCGAGGTGCGCCTCGGCCAGGGGCTCACGCGACTCGCCCTGGTCGGCATCGTGCTGAGCCTCGCCGCACTGGCCGTCTGGCTCGACCTGGTCCTCCGTCGCTGACGCGGGCCTCAGGCCGGCTGGGCGACGGGCGCCTCCTTGCGGAAGTACAGCGACTCGCGCCCCCGGTCGGCGTCCACCACCACGTGGTCGCCCTCGACGAAGCGGCCGGCCAGGACGTCGACGGCGAGCGGATTCTCGACCATGCGCTGCAGGACCCGCTTCAGGGGGCGCGCGCCGAACACCGGGTCGTAGCCGCGCTCGGCGACGAGGTCCTTGGCCGCGTCCGTCAGCGACACCGTCACCTTGCGCTCCGCGAGGCGCCGGCGCAGGTCCTCGAGCTGGATGTCGACGATCGCCCGGATGTGCTCGGGGCCCAGCTTCTCGAAGGTGACGATCTCGTCGATGCGGTTCAGGAACTCGGGCCGGAAGGTGCGGCGCAGGGCGTCCATGAGCTTGTCCTTGTCGATCTCGCCGCGCCTGGACATCTCCTGGACGTAGTCCGAGGCGACGTTGCTGGTCATGATGAGCACGGTGTTGCGGAAGTCCACGGTCCGGCCCTTGCCGTCGGTGAGGCGGCCGTCGTCGAGGACCTGCAGCAGGACGTTGAAGACGTCGGGGTGGGCCTTCTCGATCTCGTCGAAGAGCACGACGGCGTACGGGCGCCGGCGGATCGCCTCGGTGAGCTGCCCGCCCTCGTCGTAGCCGACGTAGCCGGGCGGCGCGCCCACGAGGCGCGCCACGGTGTGCTTCTCCATGTACTCGGACATGTCGAGGCGCACCATGGCGCGCTCGTCGTCGAACAGGAACTCGGCCAGGGCCCGGGCCAGCTCGGTCTTGCCGACGCCCGTGGGACCCATGAACAGGAAGGAGCCGATCGGCCGCCTCGGGTCGCCGAGGCCGGCGCGCGACCGCCGCACCGCGTTCGCCACGAGCAGCAGCGCCTCGTCCTGGCCCACGACGCGCCGGCGCAGCCGGTCCTCGATGTGCAGCAGCCGCTCGACCTCGCTCTCGAGCATCCGCGAGACGGGGATGCCGGTCCACTTGGACACCACCTCGGCCACGTCCTCGGCGTCGACCTCCTCCTTGAGCATCCGCTGCTCCCTCTGGAGCGCGACGAGCTTCTCGTTCTCGGCCTGGAGCTCCTTCTCGAGGCCAGGGAGCGTGCCGTAGCGCAGCTCGGCGGCCCGGCCCAGGTCGCCCCGGTTCGTCGCCTGCTCGGCCTCGAAGCGGGCCCGCTCGGTCCGTTCCTTGAGCGCGCGGATCCGGCCGATCGCCTCCTTCTCGCGGCTCCAGTGGGCCTTCATGCCGGCCGAACGCTCGCGGAGGTCGGCGAGCTCCTTGTCGATCTTCTCGAGGCGCTCGCGGCCGGCCTTGTCCTTCTCCTTGGCGAGCGCGGTCTGCTCGATCTGGAGCTGGACGATGCGGCGCTCCACCTCGTCGATCTCGGTGGGGAGCGAGTCGATCTCGATCCGCAGGCGGCTGGCGGCCTCGTCCATCAGGTCGATGGCCTTGTCGGGCAGGAAGCGGTCGGCGATGTAGCGGTTCGAGAGCGTGGCGGCCGCCACGAGGGCGGAGTCCTGGATGCGCACGCCGTGGTGGACCTCGTAGCGCTCCTTCAGGCCGCGCAGGATCGCGATGGTGCCGGCGACGTCGGGCTCCCCGACGTACACGGGCTGGAAGCGGCGCTCGAGGGCCGCATCCTTCTCGACGTGCTTCTGGTACTCGTTCAGGGTCGTGGCGCCGACGCAGCGCAGCTCGCCCCGGGCGAGGGCCGGCTTGAGCATGTTGGAGGCGTCCATCGCTCCCTCGGCCGAGCCCGCGCCCACGACGGTATGAAGCTCGTCGATGAAGAGGACGACCTCGCCCTGCGACTCCTGGACCTCCTTGAGCACGGCCTTGAGGCGGTCCTCGAACTCGCCCCGGTACTTCGCGCCTGCGATCAGGGCACCCAGGTCGAGGGCCACGACGCGCTTGTTCTTGAGCGACTCGGGCACGTCTCCCGAGACCACGCGCTGGGCGAGACCTTCGACGATCGCGGTCTTGCCCACGCCGGGCTCGCCGATCAGGACCGGGTTGTTCTTGGTGCGCCGCGAGAGGACCTGGATCACTCGCCGCACCTCGTCGTCGCGGCCGATCACCGGATCGAGCTTGCCCTGGCGCGCGAGGGACGTGAGGTCGCGGGCGTAGCGTTCGAGGGCCTGGTAGCGGTCCTCGGCGTGCGGATCGCTGACGCGCTGGCTGCCGCGGATCTCCCGCAGCACCTTGAGCAGGCCGTCGCGGGTGGCCCCGGCGCGGCGCAGCGCCTCCCCGGCCGGCCCCTTCGCGTCCACGAGAGCCAGCAGCAGGTGCTCGGTCGACACGTACTGGTCCTTGAGCGCCTCGGCCTCCCGCAGCGCCTGCTTGAGGACGGCATCGAGGCGCGGCGACACCTGGGTTGCCGCGCCCTGCGTGCGAGGCAGGGAGGCCAGGGATCGTTCGAGGTCGGCGGTGAGCGCAGGAATGGCCACTCCGAGCTTGCCCAGCGCGGAGGGAACGACGCCGCCTTCCTGCGCCAAGAGGCTCGAGAGCAGGTGCTCGGGCGTCACCTCGGGGTGGTCGAGCTTTTCCGCGGCGGTCTGGGCTGCGGACAGTGCATCCTGAGCCTTGACGGTGAATTGGTCGAGCCGCATCGGCAAACGCCCTCCGCACAAGAATATAGACCATGAGCGTCTAATTGTCAATAGAAATGAGTCTAATCATGAATAGACGGTCGCGCAGGTCTTCCCGTATAGAATCGCGGGGCTTCCAAGGGAGGTCGGCATGATCCACGAGAGCATCCTCGGCACCATCGGAAACACGCCGGTGGTTCGCATCAACCGGCTGGCGCCGAAGCACACCACGATCTACGTGAAGTGCGAGGCGT
This sequence comes from Vicinamibacteria bacterium, assembly GCA_035691285.1. Classification (GTDB taxonomy): domain Bacteria; phylum Acidobacteriota; class Vicinamibacteria; order Fen-336; family Fen-336; genus DATFEN01. The sequence continues at coordinate 67,542 of DASSJI010000156.1, forward strand.
TCAACCCGATGAGCTCGGTGAAGGACCGCCTGGCCATCGCGATGATCGAGGACGCCGAGCGCCGCGGCACGTTGAAGCCGGGGCAGACCGTGGTCGAGCCGACCTCGGGCAACACAGGGATCGCCCTCGCCATGGTGTGCGCGGCCAAGGGCTACCCGTTCGTGGCCGTCATGGCCGACAGCTTCAGCGTGGAGCGGCGCAAGCTGATGAAGGGCCTGGGCGCGAAGGTCGTGCTGACACCCGCCGCCGAGCGGGGTTCCGGCATGGTCAAGAAGGCGGAGGAGCTGGCGAAGAAGAATGGCTGGTTCCTGCCCCAGCAGTTCGAGAACCCCTCGAACCCCGAGTACCACCGCAACACCACCGGCCCCGAAATCCTGCGCGATTTCGCCGGCAAGCGCCTCGACTACTTCGTGAGCGGAATCGGGACCGGGGGGACGATCACCGGAGCCGGAGAGATGCTCAAGAAGGCACGGCCGGACATCAAGATCGTCTACACCGAGCCCGACGTGGCGCCCCTCGTGACGAAGGGCGAGTTCAAGCCGCACAAGATCCAGGGCTGGAACCCGGACTTCGTGCCCGCCGTGTTCAACCGCAGCGTCTACGACGAGGCGGTGCTGGTGGGCGAGGTCGAGGCCCGCGATGCAGCACGCGCGCTCGCCTTCAAGGAGGGCATCTTCTGCGGCATCTCTTCCGGAGGCACCTTCGCCGCTGCGCTGAAGGTGGCCCAGAAGGCGGCCGAGGGCTCGGTGATCCTCGCCATGCTGCCCGACACCGGCGAGCGCTACCTGACGACGTTCCTGTTCGAGGGGATCACCGAGGAGTCGGACGCGGTCTAGAATCGGCGCGGAGGTCTCCCGTGACGAAGCGGACGCCGGCGCTGTGTGCCCTGCTGTTGTCCCTCCCTGCTGCGGCCCAGGAGGATCCGCACGCCGCCTGCACGGCCGTCGGCTGGGTGCCTCGGGAGATCCTCGAGCGGCCCGTCACGTTGCGTCCCGGCGTGGGGAACGCCCACGAGGCCGTGACGACGGCCTCGCCCGAGGCGCAGGCCCTTTACGACCAGGGGCTGAACTACCTCCACGGCTACGTCTGGATCGAGGCGGCCCGCTCGTTCCGTCAGGCGCTGCGCCACGACCCGGGTCTCGCCATGGCGCACCTGGGCCTGAGCCGCGTCTACTCCGGACTCGACGACCCGGATGGCGCGCGGCGCGCGCTGGCCGAGGCACAGGCGCGCGCGGGTGCCGCGAGCTCCCGCGAGCGGCGCCGCATCGCGCTGCGCGCGGGCCAGCTCGACGCGATGGAGCGCCTGTCCGACGCGGCGCGGCACGCCGAGTACAAGAAAGCGATCGACGAGGCCCTCGCCGTCGACATCGCGGACCCGGAGCTGTGGCTCGTGCGTGGCAACGCCGAGGAGCCCACCGCCGCCGGACGCGGCCAGCGCGGCGGGTCCGCCTCGACGGCGTTCTATCTCGAAGCGCTGCGCCTCGCGCCCGACCACTCCGCGGCCCACCACTATCTCACGCACTCCTACGAGACGGTCGGCCAGATCCCCCTCGCCTTGGAGCACGGCGAAGCCTACGCCCGCCTGGCGCCGGCCGTGCCCCACTCGCACCACATGTGGGGCCACGACCTCCGCCGCGTCGGCCGAATCGACGACGCGATCGCGGCCTTCCGGCGCACGTACGAGCTGGAGACCGCCTACTACGCGGCCGAGAGCATACCGGCGAGCCTGGACTGGCACCACGTCCACAACCTCGACCTGCTGGCCACCTCGCACCAGCACAAGGGCCAGATGCGAAAGGCCGAGGCGCTGCTCCGCGAGGCCGGCGCGATGCCGCCGGTGACCGAGTACCTGGAGTTCAACCAGAAAGCCCTGGCGACGTTCCTGCTCGCCCGGAGCCGGTGGGAGGACGCCTTGGAGGCCTCCCGCGCGCTTGCGGCGGGGAAGTGGCCAGCCACGCGGGCCGTCGGACAGGCGCTGTCGGGACATGCGCTGCTCCAGCGCGATCGCGTCGCCGAGGCCCGGGTCGCCCTGGCCGCGGCCGAGCGCGAGCTCGAGTCCATGCCCAGCCTCGCCGCGGGGCTGAACGTCTCCCGGTCGGCGGCGGCCCCGTACGTCGACACGCTGCGCGGCGAGCTCCTGCTGCGCTTCGGCGACCGGGAGGCGGGGCGCGCCCTGCTCGAAGACGTCGAGCGCCGGCTCCGGGCGCTGCCCGGGCCCGACGCCTGGATCCAGGCGCTGTTCCGGCTCGAGGCCATCGGTCGGATCGCCCGGGACGTCGGCGACTGGGGGCTGGCCGAGCACACGGCGCAGCAGATGCTCGACCACGACCCGGCCTACGCCGGCACGCACCTGGCGCTCGCCCTGGTCGCGCATCGCAAGGGCGACCGCGAGGAGGCGGGCCGCCGCAGCGAGGCGGCGCGAGGCTGCTGGCGCGACGCGGACCCCGGGCTCGAGGAGCTGACCCTCCTCGCCTCGCTCGCGTCCCCGGCCGTGGCCCGTAGCGGGTCGGCGCCCTAGCGGATGGATCGCCTCGCCAAGACCCGCGCGCTCTTCGGAGCGCCGCGCGCCCTCGTCGGCGTCATCCACCTGCCCGCGCTCCCGGGGGCCCCGAAGTCGCAGCTCGGCGTGCGGGCCATCGCCGAGGCCGCGGCGGCCGAGGCCCTGCTCTATCGCGACGCCGGCTTCCACGCCGTGATGATCGAGAACATGCACGACCGGCCCTATCTCCCACGGGCGGCAGGGCCGGAGATCGTGGCCGCCATGGCCGTGACCGGGCGCGAGGTGCGGCGCGCGGCCGGCCTGCCCCTGGGCGTGCAGGTCCTCGCGGGCGCGAACCGCGCGTCGCTGGCCGTGGCCCACGCCTGCGGCGGGGCCTTCGTCCGGGTCGAGGGCCTCGTGTTCGCGCACGTCGCCGACGAAGGCCTCATGACCGCCGACGCCGGCGAGCTGCTTCGCTACCGGCGTGCCATCGGCGCCGAGGGCGTCCGGATCCTGGCCGACGTGAAGAAGAAGCACTCCGCCCACGCCATCACCGCCGACGTGGATCTCGTGGCGACGGCCCACGCGGCCGAGTTCTTCCTGGCCGACGGCGTCGTCGTCACCGGGCCGGCGACGGGGCGCGCGGCCGAACCCGCCGAGGTCCGCGCGGTGGCGGCCGCTGCCTCCGTTCCGGTCGTCGTCGGATCGGGCGTCACGCCCCAGAACCTCTCGGACTACGTGGACGCCGACGCCTTCATCGTCGGCTCCTCCCTGAAGTTCGACGGGCTCTGGTCGAACCCCATCGAGCCCGAGCGCCTGGCGGCGCTGCGGCGGGCGTTCGAGACGCTCCCGCCGCGGTGAGCCCGGACCTCGTCGTCCTCGGCAACCTGCTGGTCGACGACGTGGTCTTTCCCGACGGCCGCACGCGCTTCGCGCAGCCGGGTGGCGCCTGCCTCTACCTCGCCCTGGGCGCCGCCCTCTGGGGGCTCGAGGTCGGGATCGTCTCGGTGATCGGCGACGAATATCCGGCGGCGACCCTCGAGGCCCTCCGTACGCGCCGCGTCCACCTCCAGGGAACTCGGCGGCTGGGCGGGCCGGGGCTCCGGACGTGGCTCCTCTACGAGGGCGCGCGGCGCCGCGTGGTGCATCGCCTCGAAGGCCCGAGCCACGCAGAGGTGTCGCCTGCGCCGGCCGACGTCCCCGAGGCCTGGCGCTCGGCGCGAGCCTTCCACCTCGCGCCGATGCCGCTCGAGGTCCAGGCCCTGCTCTCGGACGCGATCGGGAGCTGGACGGGGGCCTCCCTCTCCGTCGATCCGTACGAGCTCTTCACGCCGACGTCGCTCCCCGCCCTGGAGCCGCTCCTGGCGCGGGTCGATGCGCTGTTCCTGAGCGAGGACGAGCTGGAGTTGGGCCGGCCAGGGCGGCGCGAGGACGAGCTGGGAGGCCTGCTTCGGGGCCGCCTGCAGGCCATCGCGTTCAAGCGCGGAGCCCGCGGCGGAGTGCTGGCCCGCGCCGGCCGCTTCCTCGAGTGGGCGCCGCGGGCGACCGAGGTGGCCGACCCCACGGGCGCCGGCGACGCCTTCGCCGCGGGCGTGCTCGCCGGCTGGCTCCGGGGCGAGCCCGACGAGAGGGCGCTCGCGCGCGGCGTCGTGACGGCCAGCTTCGCGATCGAGGCCTGGGGAGCGGATGGCCTGCTGCGCGCCACGCCCGACGCGGCGGAAGGGCGCCTCGCGGAGTGGTTCCCTCCGGTGGACGCGTGATTCCAGGCCTTCAGGTCGCGCGCGACGTCGCGACGGCCCTCTCCGCCGGCCACGCCGTCGTGGCGCTCGAGACGACGCTGGTCACCCACGGCTTTCCGCGCTCGGAGGGCCTGGAGCTGGCCCGAGTCCTCGAGGCGGAGGTGCGCGAGCGGGGCGCCGTCCCGGCGACGATCGGCGTCCTCGGGGGCGCGCTGCGTGTCGGGCTCACGGCGAACGAGCTCGAGCGGCTGGCGGCAGGGCACGCGGAGAAGCTCGGTCCCTCGAACCTCGCGGCGCGCATCGCCTCGGGCCGGCCCGGCTCCACGACCGTCGGGGCGACGTTGATCGCCGCCCACGCGGCAGGGATCCGCGTGTTCGCCACGGGCGGCATCGGCGGCGTACACCGGGGAAGCGCGTTCGACGTGTCGGCCGACCTCCTGGCCCTCTCGCGCCACCCGGTCGCGGTCGTGTGCTCGGGGGCCAAGGCCGTCCTCGACCTGCCGCGCACCCGCGAGGCGCTCGAAGCCCTCGGCGTGCCGGTGCTGGGCTTCGGGACCGACGAGGTGCCTGCGTTCTACAGCCGCCGCAGCGGCCTCCCGGTGGACGCCCGCTTCGACTCGCTCCAGGAGCTCTCCCGGGCCGTGACCACGCACCTCGCCCTCGGGACGGGAGCCGGCGTGCTGATCTGCAACCCGGTTCCGGCCGAGGAGGAGCTGGACGCGGCGGCCTGCGAGACGGCCCTGGCCGAATCCCTTGCCCTGGCCGAGTCCCGCGGCGTGACCGGCCGGGACGTGACGCCCTTCCTCCTCGAGGAGCTGCGTCGCCGCACGGGCGGCAGGAGCCTGCGGGCCAACAAGGCCCTCCTCGTGTCGAACGCTCGTTTGGCGGCGAGCCTGGCCTCGGGGCTGTGCTCCGCGTCACACGGCCGCGGTGATGCTATTGACGACGCGATGAACCGACCTTAACCTCGTCGGCCGATCGTCGCTTCGATAACCAGTGTCGTTCCTTCCGCCCCTCCCGCCGCGCCGCACAGGCGCACTCCCGATCCTCCTGTGCGTGTCCCTCGCCGCCGCCCTTCCGGCCGACGCCGGGCGGGCGGGCGCCTGGCTCACCTACTGGGACTTCGACCGCGGGCAGCAACGCCTCGCCAGCGCGCCGAGCCTCTTCGACGACGTGTTCTTCTTCGCGTTCGAGCTCGGGCCCGATGGGCGTCCGGCCGTGGCGCGGGCGAGCCTCCCGCTCAAGGCGGCGGTGAGCGCCGTGCGCGGGCGCGGGGCCCGTGCCTGGATGACGGTCGTGAACGACACGCGCTCCGCCGACGGCAAGGCCACCTTGAAGGATGCCGCGGCGATCCAGCGCATGCTCGCGGACGCGGAGGAGCGCGCTGCGCATCGCCACGCGCTCGTGGAGCTCGCCGCTCTCCACGGCTTCTCCGGGGTCGACGTCGACTACGAGAACCTGCTCGTGGAGGACCGCGACCGCTTCAGCGACTTCATCCGCGAGCTGCGAGGAGACCTCGGAGCCCGAGGCCTCGAGCTGTCCGTGACGGTCCAGCCCAAGCGGCAGGAGAGCCGCTCGACGGGCCCCGGTGCCGCCGACTGGGCCGCGCTGTGCCGGTCGACCGACCGCCTCCAGATCATGCTGTACAACCTTCACAACGCCCGGACGCCGCCGGGGCCGGTCACCGCGCCGGGCTGGTTCTCCGAGGTGCTCGCGTTCGCCCGAGGCCAGTGCGGGGAGGCGACGGTCGTCCCGGTCCTCAAGCTCGGGGCCATGGATTGGGGGCCGCAGGGCATGAAGGAGCTGCAGCACGCCGAGGTGGCGGCGCTGCTCGAGATGTACGGACCGCGGCTCGGCCGCGAGCCCGAGGGCGCAACGCCGTATTTCCGTTACGACGGGCGCGACGGCGCCCACACGGTCTACTTCGAGGATGCCCAGAGCATCCTCGCCAAGGTTGCGGCCCTCGAACGACTCGGGTACGACGACGTGGTTCTCTGGAGCCTCGGCCGCGAAGACCCGGCTCTCATCCCCGAGCTCCAGGCCCGCAAGGGCCCCGGGATCTCATCCTCTTCGACTTCACCTTCGACAGCGGCCGGCGTGGCCGACGAGAAGGCTCTCGCCGTGCTCGCCGAGCAAGAGGCGCGCTTCAGTCCCGACGCCCCATCGCATCCGGAGACCCCCGTGCCCCGCACAGTCCCGACGCTCTTCGCATCCGCCCTGGCGCTGGTCGGCCTGCCCGTCGCCCTTGCGCTCGCCACCCCGGCCGCCACCGTGACTTCCCCCTTTCTCTACACCTTCAACTCGAGCTCCGAGCTCGAGGAGGCGGGCTCCATGTCCGAGAGCGAGAGCCCCTACTTCTGGCTCAGCTCCGGCGGCCGCTTCTACACGGGCGGCATCGGCGAGACGGTCCACGCTTCGCTCCCGACGAACGACTACTGGCGCCTGCTGTACGCCAAGAACAACCCCCTCGACACCGACAACGGCTATCACCCGCAGAACGTCTTCCGCCTGGTCACGCGCAGCCGCTGGGGCAACGCGCGCCAGCAGGTCTACTTCCGCATCGCCAAGGACAACCTGAGCGCGAGCCCCAACCGGGCGGCCTCGAACGGCGTGCTGCTGTTCAACCGCTACAAGGACGAGAACAACCTCTACTACACGGGCGTCCGCGTGGATGGCGCCGCCGTGATCAAGAAGAAGATCGCGGGCAAGTACTACACGATCGCGTACAGGAAGATCTTCCCCGGGGCGGCCTACGACCGCGTCACGAACCCCAGCCTGCTGCCCAAGAACGTGTGGATGGGCCTCACCGCCGAGGTCCTCAACAGGAGCGACGGCAGCGTGCGCCTCCGCGTTCACGTCAATCAGGGCGACGGCGTGTGGGCGCTCGTCTTCGACGTCCTCGACGACGGCCGCTACGGCGGAGCGCCCTTCGCCCAGACCGGCTACGGCGGCCTGCGCACCGACTTCATGGACGTCGACTTCGAGAACTACCTCTTGAAGGCGCTCTAGGGTCGCCCCCGCAACCGCCGCTCAGAACCGGACCTCCAGGGCGCCTCCGAAGCCCCAGCTCTCATAGCCCGGCGCGCTGCCGTAGCGCCCCTCGAGCCGGGTTCGCAGACGCTCTCCCCAGGCCTGGCCGGCGCGGCCCGTGAGGCTCACGGTGCCCCGCCGGCCATTCCGCTCGTCCTCGGCCAGGCCGAGGCCCACCTCGGTCTCGACCAGCCAGCCCGGATCCCAGCGCCGCTGGTAGGCGACGAGCCCCCGGAGCTGGCGCAGGGCCTCGGGGCTGTAGTAGAGGTCGCTGCGGAAGAGGGTGTCGCTCCAGGCCACTCCGGCGCCGAGGCCGAGCCCGTGCCAGGACCGCGGCCGCACCAGCAGCTTGCCCGAGAGGTCGAGGCGCTCGTTCGTGTCGTCGTAGCGTCCGATCGCTCCGTCGAGGACGCCCAGGAGGGACGATGTCAGCCGCACTGCGGCATGGCCCGCGTAGCTCTGGACCTGGAGGCCGCGCAGGCGCGCCCGCAGCGTCTCCACGTCCTGGATCCCGACGCGCCCGCGGAGCTCCACGCGGTCGCTCTCCAGCGCGACGCCCAGCCCCCAGCCGATGCTGCGCTCGAGGCCGTCGGGGGAGCGCTGTGCCACGCGTCCCTCGATGGTCCAATTCGAGAGCGGGCCGAGCCGCGCGGCCACCGACAGCTCGGGTCCCTCGAGGGAGGGCAGGCCGTCCTCGCTCAGCGCGAAGCGGCCCGCTCCCAGCGTGGCCTCGAAGCCTCCGAGCGTCCCGGTGTGGAGGAGGGCGCCCTGCCACAGGGTCTCGCGTCCGTCGGAGTCGTCGCTGAATTCGACGCGGGGCGCGAGACGGACGCGGTTCTCCCAGCGGATGCGCTGCGCGAGGGCCGGATCGTCGCTGAGCTTCTTCGAGCCGAGGGTCTCCGCGATCTGAAGCTGCCGCTCGGCGGCGTCGGGCCGCCCGCGCTGCGCCTGGATCGCGGCGAGGTAGTAGGCCGCCTCGCCTCGCATGTGCGGTTCGTCCGCGGCGAGCCGCTCGAAGCTGGCGCGCGCCTGCGCGTACTCCCCCTGCCAGTAGTGGAAGCGGCCGCTCTGGGCCCGGGCCACCAGCTTCGGGTGGTGGAGCGCCAGGTGTCCGAGGAGGGCGTCGCCGTCCATGTCGCGGGGCACGCCGAAGCGCCGCAGCATCAGCCCGGACGGCAGGCCGGGACGAAGCTCGTTGTAGCCGCTGTCGTCCTGGACGAAGCCGAAGCGGAAGTAGCGCTTGAGCAGCTCCTGGTTGAGGTCGCTGGCCCCCGGCTCGTTGCCCACGTTCTCCTGGCCGGCCTCGGAGAACGGGAACGCGTAGCCGACGACCTGCAGACCCGACCTCCGCTGCTTCAGCTCCTCGATGCTCGAGCGGTAGTCGGCGTCGACGCGGGCGGCGTATTCCTCCCACGACTCGGAGCGCTGCGCCGCCTCGAGCCATTGGCGGTTGACGAGGAAGCTCCCGGTCTGCTGGTCGCCGTCCACGGAGATCAGGTCGTGGGCGCGATGGCCGTGGCTCTGCAGGTCCCAGCGGCCGGTGGCAGCGAAACCCCCGATGCGCTTCCAGTCGGCGAAGAACGGGTGGCCGTCGAGGATGCGCGCCGTCGGCACGAACATCGTGGCCTTCATGCCGTAGCGCGCCAGGATCGGATCGGCCCGCTCGAAGGAGTCGATGCGGGCGTCGTCGAACGTGATCAGGATCGGCCGGGCCGGGAAGAGCTGTCTGCCGTCCAGGACCGCCGCCAGCTCGGCCACGGTCAGGGCGCTGTAGCCCGCTCTTTTGAGCGCGCGGAGCTGGGACTCGAACAGCGCCGCCGGCATCGAGGCGCTTCGCGGATGGTCGCCGAGGCCGTGGTACATGAGGATGGGCACGTAGACCGTGCCTCGCGGCGGATCCACCACACGCTCGAGGGAGCGCTGCGCGTCGCCGTGCCGGCCCATGCCGTAGAGGACGCGGGCTTCCTGTCCCAGCCTCTCGTAGCCCTTCAAGAGCGGCTCCTTGCCCGAGCGGAGGGTGGCCAGCGCTTCGTCGTGGCGGCCCGTCTCGAGGGCCGTCTCGAAGCGTCCCCAGAACACGTCGCGCATGCCGGCGTGGCTCCTGCTCAGGGCCAGGAAGGCGGCGTAGGCGTCCCCGCCTCGGCCCGCCGCGCGATCGAGCTGGGCGGCGGCCAGGGCGAGGTCGAAACGGTCGGGGTGCCGCTGCCGGGCCTGCGTCAGCGTGGCCTGGGCACCCTCGAGATCGCCGCGCTTCTGTCGCAGCCGCGCCAGCTCCAGCCACGCGGCCACGCGATCCGGGAAGTGCCGCGTCAGGAGCGCGTACCACTGGATCGCCTCGCCGTCGCTGCCACGCTGGACGGCGTCGTCGGCCAGGAACTGCAGGAGCGGCTGCTTCGGACCCTCCGCGTCGAGGAGGCGGCGCGCCTCGGAGAGCGCCTGGTCGTACTGGCCCAGCTCGTAGAGGCTCTTCACCCAGTAGTACTCGGCTTTCGCGTCCCGGTGTCCGAGGTCGAGGACGCGTTTCCACTGGTCCTTGCCGCGGTCGAAGTCGTGGTACTGCATGAGCAGCTCGGCCCAGAAGAGCTGCGCGCCGAGGTCGTCGGGGCTTTCCTTGGCGACGGCCTCGGCCAGCGTGCGCGCCTCTCCGAACGCGCCGCTCCAGTGCAGGGCCTTCGCGAGCTTCAACCGCTGCTGGGGCTGCTTCGGGTCCAGGCGCAGGCTCGCGCGTGCCGACGTCACGGCGGAGGCGAAGTCGCCCACCTTGAGGTAGAGGTGGGTCAGCAGGTTGTGGGGCTCCGCCTGGTCGGGGTGCGCCGCGGCGTAGCGCGTCCAGACCTCCTTCGTCCAGTCGAAGCGATCCGCAGCCCAATAGGCCCACCCCAGGTCACGCAGGGCATTGGTGTTCTTCGGATCGAGGCGGACCGCCTCCTTCAGCTCACGCTCGGCGGTCTCGATCTCCGAGGCCTGGTACGCGGCGCCGCCCTTGTGGGCGTGGAGGCGGCTGAGGGCGGCCCGAGTCTCGTCCGGGCTGCGCGAGGCCTTGAGCCGCGAGCTCAGATGCAGGATCCCCAGGTCGATCTGCTCGAAGCGGGCGAAGAGCCCCGCCACGCGGCGGGACCACTCGGCGTCGGCGTCCTCGAGGCGGAACAGCTCGTCGAGCCACAGGAGCGCGTCGTCTCTCCGCCCTTCCTCGAGGGCGATCTCGGCGAGATGGTAGGGGATCGCCGGCTGCCGCTCGGCCTCGGTCCACGCGCGGCCGTACATGGTGGCCGCCGTCTTGAGGTCCGCCTGCTCCAGGGCCACGTCGGCGATGTGGCGGTAGAGTGCGCTGCGGGCGGGGTCCAGGTCCAGTGCGGCCTTCCACGCCGCGCGGGCCTCGTCGGGCTCGCCGAGCTGGCGGTTCGCCCAGCCGAGGTTGATGCGGTATTGAGCGTTTCCAGGGTCGAGGCGGACCGCTTCGGCGTAGGCCGCCTTCGCGTCCTTGTAGTTGCGGCCCCCGTAGGCGCGATCCCCCCGCCGGGCCTCGTGGCGCGCGAGGCGCCGGGAGACGAGGTGGCCGTAGCCGGAGACCCGGGGCAGCGCCCCGCGCAGCGCGGCCCGAGCCTCGTCCTCGCGGCCGTGCCGCTCGAGGAAGTCCGACAGCCGCAGCGCCGTCTGGAAAGACGGCGCCTGACGCAGGGCTTCCCTGAGGTGGCCTTCGGCCTCGCGCAAGCTGCCGAGCTGTTCGTAGGCGTCGGCGAGGCGCGTGCGGACGGCCGGCTGGCTCCCGTCGATCGCGAGGCTCCGGGCGAGGTCATCGGCCGCCTCCTTGAAGCGCCCGCTCGCCAGGTGGATGGCCGCGATCTCGTTGATCAGCTCCACGCGCCGCGGCTCCACCTTCAGCACGGTGCGCCACGTCGCGATCGCCTCCTGGTGGCGGCCGGACTTGTGATAGGCCCAACCCAGGTTCTGCCACGCCATGAGAAGGCCGGCGTCCTGCTCCGTCGCCCTCTTGAAGGCGGCGATCGCCTCGTCGTAGCGGCCTTCCTTGTAGAGGCGCGTGCCTCGGTCCAGGGCCTCCTGCCCGGGCGAGGCCGCGAGGACGGCTCGCGGCGGCGGCGCGAGCGCAACCATGACGACGAGGGCCATCAGGCGTCGCGGCTTCACGAGGCGGCTCCTTTCCGTGGCTCGCCGGGGGCCGGGCGCGCCGTGTCCCCGACGAGCCTCCTGCCGGCCGGCTCCACGAGCAGCCGGAAGCGGCGCCAGCGGGTCTGCTGGCTGTGCGCCCAGGACTCGATCTCCTGCCGCGCCTCCGGAGGCAGGCCGGTGGCGTCGATGCGCATTCCAGCGAAGCCTTGCTCGGCCACGAGGGCGAGCGCCTCGCCGAGGCGGGCCGCCCGCACCTCCGAGCCGCCGTCGGGTGAGAGCCGCAACGTCGGCAGGATCTCCCAGCCGTAGCGCCGGGCCAGGATCGCCAGGAGATCGCGGTCGAGGGGTTGCTCACGCAGGCCGTTGCGACCGGCCTGGAGCCACAGGGGCGAGAGCGCCGCGAGGCCGGGCGACTCGCGGATCGCGGACTGCACCTGCTCGGCGGACGGCCGGCCAGGCATCGGCCACGCCCGGTAATCGACCTCGGAGAAGCGGAGGTCGCGGACCGTGAGGCGCGCGGGCTCTCCGTCTCCCCAGACGACGAGACCCACGGTCCCGCGGGACATGTCCGGCAGGTGTGCGGGTCGATCGGAGACGGGGCGGCCGTCCCACTCCACCCAGACGCCGGCTCCGCGCCTCACGATCTTGAGGCGATGCGGGCGCCCCGGCTCGACGCGCGCTTCTGGAAAGCTCGCCAGGGTCTCGACCTGGCTCGCTGGCCGTCGGCGCTGCAGGTGCGACGCGCGCCCGTCGCCGCCCCAGCGCCATTCCTCGGACAGGTCGGAGGATTGTTGAACGATCCAGAGCTGACCGCTGTCGATCCGTACCTGGGCTTCGAGGGCCCACTCGTCCGACAGCTGGCTCGCCGCGCGCCACACGTCGGCGCGGACGGGTCCCTCCACGACCAGGCTGTCTTCATCGAGGCGGGCCTCGCCGACCCCTGCGACCCATCGCCACGGCAGCAGCTCACCGGCGCCCTCGGGAGCCGCTCCGAGCGCCATGGCGACGCGCTTCCCGAGCGTGTCGGCGGACCAGCGCGGGGCGACCCGCATGCGCTTCAGGTGGTGCGGGTCCGACAGGCGGTCGTTCACGCCGAACAGGTCGTCCACGAAGGCGAGAGTGTGGAAGGTCGCGAGGGCCTCCTCGTGGGCGCTCGCCACCTCGGGGTCGAGGCTCGCGACGGCCACGTCCTTGAGCGGAGGAGCGTAGGCGAGCACCGGTCGTCCGACCTCCTCCTCCAGGGTGCCACGGGCCTCCTGCTGGTCGCGCAGCGCGCGCGCGGCGAACTCCGCGCCGCTCTCGGCGCGGTTCTCGCTCGGGAGCCATGCGCGGCGGACGAAGAATGGGCCCTCGCCGCCCTCGTCGTCGACGCGGATCGGGGTGTGGCCCAGGCGCCCGTGGGAGCCGATCTCCCACAGGCCGCTCGCCGCCATCCGGCGCAGCCGCGGCCAGTACAGGAAGAACGGATCGCGCCGCTCTTGTCGCTCCGTCATCACGAACATCGCCGCCGGCCACTCGAGCTCGCGCAAGACCGGGTCGACCGCGTCGGCGGTGGACAGGTAGCCGTGGTCGAAGGTGAGGACCAGGGAGCGCGCCGGCAGCGCGTCGAGCTCGCCGCGATAGAACCGCGCCAGGGTCTCGAGTCCGATGGCCTGGAAGCCGGCGCTGCGGAGAGCGAGGAGCTGCTCCCGGAGCAGCCCGCGGTCCACGTGCCGGATGTCCACGTCCTCGACCACGCGGTCGTACGCCAGCGCCAGGATCAGCGGGTCCGCGACGCCCGTCTCGGGGACGGAGGCGAGCACGGGCCGGTAGGCCCAGTAGTGCCAGAAGATCGTCGCCGCGCCGGCCAGCGTCAGGAGCGTCAGCCAGGCGACGGCGTCCTCCAGGAAGGTCCGGGTGCGGTAGGCGCGCCGGGTGCGCGGCGACATCGTCAGCGGGTCCCCCAGTGGTTCCGGCGCACCGTCAGGAGCGCGTAGTAGGTCTGCCAGACGAGGATCAGCATGTAGAAGAAGCTGAAGGCGACGCCGTAGACCCAGAGCCCGCTGCGCAGGCGGCCGAGGTAGTAGAGACCGTAGAGGGCCGACATCAGCGTCGCGCCGTAGATGTAGAGGAGCGAGACCTCCCCGACGCCGGCGAGCGGCAGCACGATCGCATTGCAGACCACGATCGGAGAGATGAGGGGGAACAGGCCGCCGAGGTAGAAGAAGAACGCCGCCATCGGGTGCCGGCGCCACATGAAGCGGGCGGCGAGGAACGTCTCGCGCACCCAGGACTTCTTCCAGCGGAGCTGCTGCTTGAAGAACTGCCGGTACGTCTCGGGGACCAGGGTGGAGCAGCTCGCCCGGGAGTCGTAGATCACCCGGTAGCGCCTGAGCATGAAGTTCGTCAGGCTGCGGTCGTCGCCGAAGGTAGCGGGCGTGCCCAGGAAGGACTGGCGCAGCCACACGTCGAGGATCTCCATGACGTAGCGGCGGCGGTAGGCGGCCAGGCAGCCGGAGCAGCAGGCCACGGCTCCGAACAGCGACTCGGCGGCCTTCACGACGCGGAACGCGACGTAGTAGCGGACCTCCTGCATGCGCGTCAGGAAGTTCCTCTTCGCGTTCTGCACGTGGGCGTGGCCGCACACGGCCCCGACGTCCGGATCCTTGAAGCCCTGCACGATCCTGCGGATGGTGTCGCGGCGCACGAAGCTGTCGGAGTCCACGTACACGAGGATCTCGCCGCGCGCCGCGCGCGCCCCGGCCGCCATGCCGTGCCGCTTCCCGAGGTTGCGTCCGAAGTCGATGACGCGCAGGCCGGGATGGAGCTGCTGCGCGCGGCGCATCTCGGCCAGCGTCCCGTCCGTGGAGCCGTCGTTGACCGCGATGACCTCGAGCAGGTGGCTGGGGTAGTCCGAGGCATAGAGGCAGTGGATCGTTCGCGCGATGGACTTCTCCTCGTTCTTGCACGCGATCACCGCGGAGACCGTCGGCCGATAGGCGACGTCCCTCGGCGGCCGGTAGAAGGCCGAGAGGAAGAAGCGGGACAAAATGTAGAAAGAGATGAGCAGGCTGTAGGTGTTGGCGAGGGGTCTGTACCAGAAATACTCGATGTTCGCAGCCTTCAAGTACACGACGTGCGCCACGCCGGCGGCGAACAGCACGGCCGCCGCGAGCGCAATGCACCAGTAGGCGAGCGCGCCCAGCGCGCTCCGCGGGGCTTCGCTGCGAGCCGCCACGGGAGGCGGCGGCAGGCTCCGCACGCGGACCTGCGCCTCACGCCGGGAGCGCGGGAGGGATCGCGGCGGACGGACAGCGTCGGAATTCGAGCGGAGATCGAGCATCCACACCGCGAGGAGCAACGCCCGTGCCACGCGGGCGCGCCACCGAGGCGCGTGTGGCCTAGCTCACCTTTCGGTCGTACTGGTTCACGCGGTTGTAGAGGGTCTTGAGGCTGATCCCGAGGATCTCGGCGGCGCGCCGCTTGTCGCCGTCGAGGTTCTCGAGCGTCGCAAGGATCAGCCGCCGCTCGGCGTCCGCGAGGGAGGTGCCGACGGCCAGGGCGACCTCCGCGCCGGCCGGCTGCCGCCGCTCGCCCAGCGGCAGCTCGTCGACGCCGATCTCGTTCTCGGCCAGGATGAACGCGCGCTGCACGACGTTCCGCAGCTCCCGGACGTTGCCCGGCCAGGCGTGGCGCCGGAGCCTGTCCAGGGCGGCGGGGCTGAAGCGCTTGGCGGTCTCGTCCTGCTTGTTCAGCTGATCCAGCGCGTGCTGGGCGAGGAGCGCGATGTCCTCGCCCCGCTCCCTCAGCGGGGGGAGGTGGATGGGGAACACGTTCAGCCGGTAGAGCAGGTCCTCCCGCAGCTTGCCGCTCGTCACCGCCTCGGCGGGGTCGCGGTTGGTCGCGGCGATCAAGCGGGCGTCGACGCGGATCGCGTCGGTCCCGCCCACGCGCATGAAGGTGCCGGTCTCGAGCACGCGCAGCAGCTTCACCTGGAGCTCGGCCGACATCTCGGTGATCTCGTCGAGGAAGAGCGTGCCGTGGTTCGCGCGCTCGAAGTAGCCGCGGTGCACGCGGTCGGCTCCGGTGAAGCTTCCCTTCTCGTGGCCGAACAGCTCGCTCTCGATGAGGGTCGGAGACATGGCGCCGCAATTGACGGGGACGAAGGGCTCCTTGGGGCGGCGGCTCAGCCCGTGGATCGCCTCGGCAGCGCGCTCCTTGCCGGTCCCGGTCTCGCCGGTGATCAGGATCGAGGCGTCGGTGGGCGCCACCTTGGCGATCAGGTCGTACACCCGCTGCATGCCGGGCGAGCCTCCGACCAGGTTACCGAAGCGGCCGAGCTTGCGGAGCTCGCTGCGCAGCGAGCCGATCTCCTCGCGCAGCTCCCGGGTGCGCGCCAGGTTGCCCAGCACCATCTTGATGCGCGCGAAGTCGACGGGCTTCGTGAGGTAGTCGGCGACGTTGCGGCGCAGCGCCTCGACCGCGGTCTCGACGCTCGCGTGGGCCGTCACCAGGATCGCCTGGGTGTCGGGGCGCTCCTTGAGCTCGTCGAGCAGCTCGAAGCCGCTGCCGTCCGGGAGCTGCAGGTCGGTGATCAGCACGTCGGGCGGCGCGGTCGCCATCTCGGCGCGCGCCTCCTTGAGGCTTGAGGCGGTGGCGGCCGTGAAGTCCTCGCGGCTCACGGCCTCGGCCAGCCCGAGGGCGAAGCCGAGGTCGTCGTCGACGATCAGGGCGTGCATCGCTCAGGCCCTCGCCACGAGCGGCAGCACGATCTCGACCCTGGTCCCGGCGCGGGGGGCGCTCTCCACGCGGATCCGTCCGCCGTGGAGCTGCACCAACGCGCGGGCCACGTAGAGGCCGATGCCGCTGCCGTTGCGCTTGGTCGTGAAGTCCCGCTCGTAGATCCGCTGGATCACCTCGGGCGGAATTCCCGGTCCGCTGTCGGCGAACGCGATGCGGGCGCTGCCGTTCTCCGCCGCCATCTCGACCTCGAGACGGCCGCCGTTGGGGAGCGCCTCCATTGCGTTGACCGACACGTTCAGGAACGCCTGCTTCAGGCGGTCCCGGTAGCCGACGAGGGCCACCGGTCGGTCCGGCAGCCGGGTGGTGAGCCTCACGCCCTGGCGCCGCGCCTGGGCCTGGAGCAGCGCGCCGATCTCCTCGACGGTGCGGCGCAGGTCGAAGCGCTCCGGGGTTTCGGTCGCCGGCACGTTCTGGCTCAGCAGGTCCGCGAGGGAGCGGTTGAGGCGCGCCAGCTCCTCGCGCAGCAGCGCGACGTAGCGCTCCTGGCGGCCACGCACGTCCTCGCGGGCGCCGGAGGCGGCCAGGCTCTCGAGGAGCAGGTCCAGGTTGATCATCATCGCCGAGAGTGGCGCCTTGAGCTCGTGGGTCAGGGTCCGGAAGAGCCGCGCCACGACCTCGAGCTGGCTCGCCAGGCGCACGTCGGTCTCCAGGGTATCGAGCACGTCGGGATCGCTCATGAGCACCATGCACTGTTCCTCGCCGGCGTCGCTCCGGCCGTGGATCTCGACGCGCAGCCGCCGTGTCCCCTGCGTGACCGGGAAGTCCTCGACCACGGCGCTCGTGCGTCCGTCGCGCGCACGTGAGCCATCAAACGACCGCCCTAGCACATCCAATGCCCGGGGCCAGATGGAGCGCAGCTCTCCCAGGTCCTTGGCGCCCGTCAGCTCGAGGGCCCGGGCGTTGGCGAAGTCCGGGTCGCTGCCGCGCAGCACCAGCACCACGCCGACGTTCGTGACCTGGTCGAGGATCCGCAGGTCGCGCTCGAGTCGGGAGGTCTCGAGCTGCGCTTCGTTGAGCGCGCGCCGCACCCGACCTGCCGCCGCCAGGGGGAGAGAGAACTCGTCGCGCTGCCGCGGCTTCGGCACGGGCTTGACGGCGTAGCCGGGATCCTCGAGGGCGCGGGCGATGGCCGAGGCGCGCCGCGTGAGCTGCACGTGGAGCAGGCCGCCCAGGAGGACCACGGCCGCCAGCCCGGCCATGGCGGCGGACAGCAGCCGCCGCCGCGCCTGCCCGTAGAGCGCGGCGATCTCCTGGTGGTGGAAGGCGAGCTCGACATAGCCGAGCAGCGCGCCCCGCTCGACGATGGGCACGTAGGCCACGTAGTCGCCGCCGTGCAGCCAGGGGCTCGGGGACGGCTCGACCTTCACCTCCGGGGGGCGTGCGCCGAAGAGCGCCTCGGGACGGAAGCGCGGGCCCGTGACCGGCCGGTCGCTGGCGAGAACCTGTCCCTCGCGGTCGACGATGTTGACCGCGGAGAGCAGCTCCGACAGCGTCATGACGTCCTCGATCTTCTCGCGCAGCAGCCGCCGCGCGGTCTCGTCGGGCATCTGGAACACGCCCAGGGTGTACTCGACGAGCGGCGCGGCCCGCTCCCGCGCGATGAGCCCGATCGTCTCGCCGGCGGCGCGCGCGTCGAGCGAGGCGAGGCCGCGCGCCAGGCTCCACGCGAGCGCGGTCAGGAGCGCCGCGTAGACGGCGATGGCCAAGAGGGTCGTCTTGATTCCGAGGCTCATTCCACCGCTCCCGGGGCCCGCGATCCATGGACGATCGCGCAGCCGCTTTCTACAAACTACACGGCCCGCATGCCGCGGCCGAGTCTCCGCGCGGCCTGTGCCGCAACCCTGGATCGGTCGTCCCGCGGCTCCCGCATCCCGGCACGCGTGTTGCTCCGCATGCCGGCGAGGCGCCGCGAGGCTCGAACCCGTCTCGAATGCCTCATACGGGCGCCTCGGCGCGGTGATCCCGGTCACACCGGGGCTCTAGCGCGCTTCTTAACCAAGACCCGAGGAGGTATCGAACGATGACCTTTCACGTCTCCGCCGCGGCCCTGGCCGGTGTCGTCGCCGCGGCGCTGTCGCTTTCTGGAGCAACGCAGTCTGCGCCCGGCGCCTCGAGCCCGACGGAGGCGCTGACCATGACCTCGACGGCATCCCGGTAGGGACGCCACGAGCAGACGGCAGACGAGGTCAGCGGGATGAAGGACGATCTCGGCTGGACGCCGGGCCCGGAGTGCGCGCCGGCGTCGGCGGAGCCGCCCGCTCCGGGCGCTCGACGTCCCGGCCCGCCCGGGCCGCTCGGCGCCTTGCGCGTCGTCGCGATCGGCGGGGGCACGGGCCTGCCGGCGGTCCTCGCCGGCCTCAAGCGAACCCTCCTCTCGACCGAGCCCCGCGGCGCGCCGCCCGACCGGGAGCGCCTCACGGCGATCGTCACCGTGGCCGACGACGGCGGCAGCTCCGGGCGCCTCCGCCGCGCCTACAGCGTCCTGGCTCCCGGCGACATCCGCAACTGCCTGCTGGCGCTGTCGAGCCACGGGGTGATGAGCCGGCTGTTCGGCTTCCGCTTCGCGGGCGATGGCGACGTCGGGGGGCACAGCCTCGGCAACCTGATCCTCACCGCCCTCAGCCTCGTGAACGGGGACTTCGCCTCCGCCGTCGAGCGCGCCGAGGAGATCCTGGCCGTGCGCGGCCGGGTGCTCGCCTCGACGACCCGGAGCGTGTCGCTCGTCGGCGAGCTGGAGGACGGCAGCCGTGTCCGGGGAGAGTCGGCGATCGGCAGGGCCAACGGGAGGGTGCGCCGGCTCCGCCTCGAGCCCGAAGACGCGCCGCTCCTGCCCCAGGCACGGGATGCCCTCCTGAGCGCCGACCTCGTCGTCATCGGGCCCGGGAGCCTGTACACCAGCCTGCTGCCGCCCCTCCTGCTGCCCGGACTCGCGGAGGCGGTGGCCAAGTCGGGCGCTCGCGTCGTGCTGATCATGAACGTGATGACCGAGCGTGAGTCCATGGGCCTGTCGGCGGCTGGGCACGTCGAGGCGCTGCGCCGGCACGCGAAGCAGCTCCCGATCCACGACGTGCTCCTCAACACGACCCCGGTACCGGACCGAGTCCTGGGGCGCTATGCCGCGCTCGGGGCGTTCCCGGTGGCGTGCGATGCGCAACGCATCGCCGCCCTCGGTTGCCGCCCGGTGAAGCGGCGGCTCCTGGCCGCGGCCCGGAAGGTCCGTCACGATCCGCGCGCCGTGGCGGCTGCTCTCCTCGAGCTGGTCGCGTGCGACGGCCGCGAAGCCCCCTTGTGAGGAAGGAGGATGCCATGCTCCTGACCGTCGTCCTGGCAGCCTGCACCGCTCAGGCGGCGCCCGCGCCGTCTCAGGCGTCCGACGTGCCGCCCCGGCTGGCCGAGGCGGCGTCTGCGCGCGCCGAGGCCGAGATCAAAGCGGGTCTCGTGGCGTTCCGCCGCCTCCGCTTCCAGGAGGCCGAGAGGCGCTTCCAGGCCGCAGTCGAGGCCGACCCCCAGAGCGCGGCCGCCACCTTCTACCTCGCCTACACGATCTACAAGATCGCCGAGCCCAAGCGGCCGTTCCATCCGGACAAGCAGCGGGCGGCGCAGCTGTTCGCGCGCGCCTACGAGCTGGACCCGAGCTTCAGGCCCGTGTGGGCCCGCTGAAGGGAGGCCCCATGAAACGCGCCCTGGCGCTCGTCGCGCTGCTCGGTCTGGTCGGTGTCGGTCTCTACGAGTGGGCGCAGGCGTTGCCCGGCTTCGTCACGGAGAACCGCTGGTTCGTCGAGGGGCGAACGACGCTCCAGGAGCTGCGCCGCGACCTCGAGGACGCCCGCGTCTCCGCCGGAGTGAAGACGGCCCTCGCTCTGAACCGCAGCCTGAAGCCCTTCGAGCTGACGGTGGAGTCCGAGGGCGCGGTCGTGTCGCTCCGCGGGGAGGTCGCGAGCGAGGAGCTCAAGACCAGCGCGGCGCGCGTGGCCGCGGCCGTGCCCGGCGTGCGCGAGGTCTCGAACGACCTGGTGGTGAAGCCGTCCCTGCTCAGCGGCGGCGCCGACGGTCGCAGCCTGGGCGAGGCGCTGCGCGACCGCACCGTCGAGGTG